>JBFICQ010000114.1:0-10596 GCA_041581895.1 Polyangiales bacterium
ATGCGCGTCTACCGCGAGCCCGACGCGTTTCCAAGCAACGACCGGCGGCTTCGGACGGCGGCGTCTACCAATGGCGGTGCGCTTGCTGCTCCTGAGCTCGAGGCGCTGGCCGAACGTTGGAGGCCTTGGCGAGCCTACGCAGCCATGTGCCTTTGGGAGAGCGAACGCTGCAACGGCGCCCCGAGGCCGACCTTTTTTCAGGGCAACCGCGACACGAGCGATAAGATCACGCTCCCAACGCCCGAGCAAGTCGCTTAGTTAGGCGATAGTGCGGGGGTGGTGGGGCGGGACAAACTGCCCGCCCAAGGCGGAACGGCAAGTCGTTGGATGGCGTCGGCGTCGCGAACGCGCCATACGGGAGGTCCATGAATCGTCACATTCCGCTGTCGGGGCAGCCGAACTTTCGGGACCTCGGGGGGTACCAAACCAAAGACGGACGGCGGGTGAAGTGGGGGTCGGTCTATCGGTCGGGCGAGCTCAGCCAGCTGACCGAAAGCGATGTCGACAAGCTCGGTGAGCTCGGTATCCGAACGGTCATCGATCTCCGTTCGCCACAAGAAGTGTCCGCGCGCGGTCAAAGCCGAACGCCGCCTGGGGCGCGCGTCGTGCCTCTCCCGATCGCCTCGAGCGAAGTCTTCACCAAGTTGATTCCGATGTTCCTCGAGGGGGACTTTTCAAAGTTGCCGTCGGATCTGCTGGAGCGGGTCAATCGCTCCTTGGTTCGAAACTACGGTACACAGTACGGCGGCCTCTTGCGCACTCTGATCGATCGAGCGAACCGGCCGCTCGTCTTCCACTGCACGCAGGGCAAAGACCGCGCCGGGTTTGGTGCCGCGGTGGTGCTCTCCGCACTTGGCGTACCGTGGAACACCGTGGTCGAGGACTACCTCTTGTCGAACCAGCTCCGACAGAAGGAAAACCAAAAGCTCCTCGCGATGATTCGCGAGTTCGCGGGCGGCAAGAAGGGAAAAAACGTCGAGCTTTCGAAGATCGAGGGGCTGTTGTACGTCCAAGCGGCGAGCCTCGAGGCGGCCCACGCGGAGATACGAGCACGTCATGGAGACGTGGAGTCGTTCTTGATCGATGGGTTGGGGTGCCGCATCGAGGAGCTGGAGCGGCTGCGCGACGAGCTGTTAGAGTGAGAAGGGTGAAAGAGAAGATGAAAGGTTGGTTTCCCTGGGTCTTGGCGGTGGCGTGTTTCTGGGTGGCGGGGTCATCCGTGCCAGAGGTCCGTGCCGAAGAAAAGACCGTCATTCGCTACGCGACCGTGGCCCCCTCGCAGTCCACCTTCGGCAAGGTCCTCAAGGCCTGGGGGAGGAGCCTCAAGAAAGAAACCGACGGGCGGGTCGAGTTCCGCGTCTACTCGGGCGGCAGCCAAGGGGATGAGCGCGATGTCATTCGCAAGATGCGCGCTGGGCAGATCGACTCGGCCGGGATGACCACGGTCGGGCTCGGCATCGTCGTCCCGTCGATTCGGGTGCTCGCCGCGCCCGGTGTCATCGAGAACTACGCGCAGCTCGCACGAGTGCGCCAAAAGATGGATGAACGATTCGCTGAGATGTTTGACGAGGCCGGGTTCGTGTTGTTGGCTTGGTCGGATGCGGGCAAAGGACGCATCATGTCGACGGTGCCCATCCGCCGACCTGCGGACTTGAAGGCGCGCAGGCCGTGGGCGTGGAAAGACGACCCGATTTTCACCGAGTTCTTGAAGGTCGTGGGTGCAAACCCCGTCCGGCTCGGCATTAGCGAAGTCTACCCTGGTCTTCAGACCAACATGGTCGATGTCGTGCCGACGTCGGCAATCGGCGCGGTGGCGCTTCAGTGGTTCACCAAGCTCAAGTACATGTCGAAGGAGAGCTTTGGCATCATCGTCGGCGCCGCGATCATCAAGAAAGAAAAGTTCGACCGGCTCTCCGCAGAAGATCAAGCGACCCTTCTGAAAACCGCCAAACGCGCAGCCGGGGCACTCGACAAGGTGATTCGCAAGGACGATGCCGCGGCGTACCAGGCGATGCTACAGCGGGGGATCGAGGCCATCGACGCCGAGGCGTATCGCGCCGAATGGGAAACGGCCGCCGCGGAGACGCGAAAGCGCCTGATCGGCCGGATCTACAGCAAGAGCCTGCTGACCGAGGTCGAGGCTGCCGCTGGCACTGCGAAGTAGCTCCCGCGCGAAACGCAAACGCGCCGGGTGCTCGAGGCACGCCGACGCGTTTACAGCGGAAGAGATGGCCCCTTGGGGAAGGGCCGCCCCGTTCTTACTGACCGATTGCGGAGAGGTCGGGGAGCTCGTCGAGGTTCGGGACGAGCGCGATTTCGATGCGACGGTTTTGTGCGCGGCCTTCTTTGGTGTCGTTCGATGCGACCGGCTGGGTATCCGCGTAGGCACCTGCGGAGATCCGAGTGGCAGGAACGCCATACTCGATCAAGAGCTTGGTCACATCGATCGACCGTGCGCCCGAGAGCTCCCAGTTCGACGGAAAGCGCTTGGTTCGGATCGGCACGTTGTCGGTGTGACCGCCCACCTGGAAGCTACGACCTTTGAGGCTCGCGAGAACCGGTCCGACCTCGGCGAGAACCTTGACGCCCTCCTTCTTGAGCCTGGCTTGTCCGCTCGGGAACAGAACGGCTTCCGGGAGCTCGATGACCATCTTGTTGCGGACGACACGTACTTTGAGCTTGCCTGCGTCGATCATCGATTTGAGCTGACGCAGCATCGAGTTGTACTCGGCGATACGCTTCTGAGCGCGAGCCTCGCGGGCGGCGGCTTCGGCGAGCGCGGCCTCCATCGCGCTGATCTGCCCCTTCTTCTCTTTCATCTCGGCGGTGTAGCCAGAGACTAATTTGTTGAGGTTCTCGCGGTCCTTCTTGCACTGGGCGAGCGCCGCGCTGGTCTCCTGGCCTTCCGTCTCGAGCTCCGCGATCCGCGCGTCTTTGGCACGCAGGTCGTCTTTCTTACAGCCCGCTGTCAGCATCAGACCGACAGACAGCATCAGTACCCAGCTTGCTTTATACATATGCCCCTCCAAAAACGAGTGATAACCAGTTGGGAGCGGCACCTTATCAAGCAGTTGGGGCAAGGCAAGTAGTAGTTTGCTCTTTCGGGACCGGGGTGCCGGCACCGACCGCGGTGAAGCCCCGGCGGCGGTCTCCCACGAAGGCGATCGGCGGGGGAGGGCTTGCTCGCCCGGCTCCTCGAGGACCCTTCATTCGTTGGAGATCTCGCCTCGACGAAGCTTGCGGTAGAGCTTGAGCGACTCCTTGAGGATTTGGAGCGCGGCCTCGCGGTCTTGGAGGCCTTCGACGATGACCTCTTTGTGCTCGAGCGCTTTGTAGTCCTCGAAGAACCGCTGAATCTCGAGCAGCTTGTGCTTCGGCAAGTCGCCGAGCTCACGGCGAGCTTCGTACTCCGGGTCGTGGGCGCTGATGGCGATGATCTTGTCGTCGATTCCTTTGTCGTCGCGCATGCGCATCACACCGATCGCGCGGGCGTACATGATCGTCAAAGGGACCACCGGCTCCTGCCCGAGGACCAACACATCGAGCGGGTCGCCATCGTCGCAGAAGCTTCGAGGCACGAAGCCATAGTTCGCGGGATAGTGCACCGCGCTGAAAAGCACGCGGTCGAGCTTGAGAAGGCCGCTCTCTTTGTCGAGCTCGTATTTGTTCTTGCTCCCCGTCGGGACCTCGATGACGACGGGGAACACCTTGTCGAGCTGGTCTTCGTCGATGTAGACGTCGTGCCAGGGGTGCATGCGCGTCGGACGGCTTCAGCCGCCCCCAACATCGAAGGGGTTCGGCTTGCGCATGCGATACGCAAGCAGCAACGGAATGACGCCGTATGGGCCATTGAAGGCCCAGAAGATGAGCGGCTTACCCGGCGGCGGGCCGATCCAATACTCCGCGATGAAGAACTCGGTGACCCCGTGCATCATCGCCCCGACGTAGATGAAAGCCGGGATGCGGATCCAGTTCTTTCCCTTGATGAAGGCATAGACCAGCACCAGGTAGAACGGGCCGTACACCATCCCAGAGATGCCGGTGTTGATGCGGACGTAGTCGTGATCGGCCAAAAAGAAGTGGTCTTGGGCGATCTCTCCGTACCATCGGTTGGCGCGGGACCAGAAGGCGTCGCCCTCGAGCAGCCCGAGCGCGTGCCAGGAATCGGAGAAGAATGACGAGAATGCAAAAAACGAAAAGCACGCGACGAAAAACCAATCGCCAGGCCGCGCGCTGAGGGGGCTACCCGTGCTCGATGAGCTCATGACATCTCCGTGAAAGCCGCCCCTTATATCATTGGTGACGACGGGCTTACCAGGCCGATGATCACCATTGAAGAATGGGCCAATCTCGCTTCTTGGCCGCTCGGCGGAGGCGCGGGTCTGGCGCGATGACGCGGGGGTTTCCCACCGCGTTCAACATCGGGAAGTCGGTCAGCGAGTCGCTGTAGAAGTAGCAATCGGCGAGGTCGATTTCGCGCGCAGCCGCCCATCCGCGGGCGCGGTCGACCTTGCCCGGCCCGTAGCAGAGCGGCATCACGAAGGTGCCATCGAGCTTGCCCTCCGCGTCAGTAGGGAAATCGTTCGCAAGAAAGTCATCGAGACCCCAGGTGTCACGGGCCACGCGGGCAGCAAACGCCGACGCGCTTGTCAAAAGCACGAGCTGATGCCGCTGCTTGCGATGGTCGTCGAGGGCTCGACTCGCTCCGGGGCGCAAGTGATGCGCGACCTCCCGGAGGAACCATCGCTTGGTTTCGTGCTCGAGGTCTTCGTAAGCGCGGCCCTGATAGTGCGCGACCGCCTCTTTGAAGGCGGTCTCGATGTCGATCAGCGACAAGTGATAAAGGACGTTCCACAGCGCGACCCGGCCAAACTGCCTTGGCGAGATGTTGCCGCTGAGGAGCTCGTGCTTGGCCCAGAGCGTTCCGCTGTTCACTCCGAGCAGGGTGCGGTCGAGGTCGAAAAACGCAGCGATCTTCGAGTCCAAGACCTAGCATGTATCTCGGTTTACGCGCCTCTTCCACTGGTTTTGCGAGATTGCGATTTCGGCGGTTGCGCGGGTCGAGCCGATGACCGAGATTACCCGCCGGAGAACGCTCTCTATGATCTTGGACCGATTCGAGGTCACCGATCGGGTGGCCGTCATTACCGGCGCGGGGCGGGGCATAGGTCGCGGGATCGCGATTGCCTTGGCGGAAGCCGGAGCGGACGTCGTCCTCGCGGCGCGCCGCGAAAACACGCTGCAAGAGGTGGCCGGGATCGTGGAAAAAGCCGGTCGCCGAGCCTTGGTGGTGCCGACCGACGCGCTGGTGCCCGAGCAGCTCGACCGCCTCGTCGAGCGGGCGCTCGAAGAGCTCGGTGGCGTCGACTTTCTGGTCAACAACGTCGGGGGGACTCTTCCGGGGCCGGCGCTTCAGTGCACGGACGAAGAACTCAACAAGGCGTTCAATTTCAACGTGACGACGGCGCTTCACCTCTCGCGAATGCTCGCGCCTTCGATGGCCGAGCGGGGGCACGGTGCCATCGTGAACATCTCGTCTGGGCTTTCTCATCTGGTCGACCATGGGTTCGTCGCGTACGGAACGGCCAAAGCGGCGATGGCGCACATGACGAGGCTGCTCGCGCACGAATGGGCGCCGCACGTTCGCGTCAACGCGATCGCGGTGGGGGCGACCGAAACCGATGCGTTGGCGATGGTGACGGCCGACGAGTCGCTCAAAAAGCAGATGATCGACCTCACGCCCATGCGTCGGCTCGGGACGGTGGAGGACATCGGCGCTGCGGCGCTCTATCTCTTGTCGCCGGCCGGTAGCTGGGTGACGGGAAAGGTCTTGGAGGTTGATGGTGGGACGGTCGCTTCGAACTGGCCGTTTACGATGCCAAGTGGGCTCCAAGGGCCGAGCGACGGGTGAAGAGAAGGTCGTTCCATGAAGTCTGCCTGGATTGAATCGTTCACCGAGGATCTCGCCGAGGTCGAGGTTCGGCAGAGCGAGCCGCCCACCCCAGGTGCGGGGCAGGTCCTGGTGCGCATGCGCATGGCTCCCGTAAATCCATCGGACTTCAATTACATCGAGGGCACCTATCAAAAAGCCTTTGCGCGACTGATTTGGAATCAGGGGGTCGACCGGCCGGCTGACAGGCTCGGAAACCCGCCATTCCCCTGGCCGCCTTACTCGCTCGGGGTGGAGGGCGTTGGAGTCGTCGAAGAGGCGGGCCCGGGCTTTCTCGGAAAGCGGCTGGTCGGCAAGCGCGTCGCGGTGGTGGGCGGACCCCCAAACGGCACCTGGCAACAGCGCACCCTCATCGATGCCAAGCGTGCCTTTTCGGTTCCAAGCACGCTCGAAGACGAGCAAGCATGCTCGTTCTTCGTGAACCCTTTGACTGCGTTGGCCCTCGTGCGCCACGTCTTGCAAGTGCCCGCGGGAGCAACCTTGTTGCAGACGGCAGCGGGCTCCGCGCTCGCCGGGATGGTCCGCAATCTCGCGCGAGAAGATGGGTTTCGCGTAATCGATGTCGTGCGAAGCCGCGCAGGCGCCGAACGCCTCCGGCACGGCGGCTCCGAGGATGTGGTCGCGCTCGAGGATGAAGCACTCGTGGAGGCCGTGCACCGGATCACGCCGGGCGGAGTGTCATTCGTGTTGGATTGCGTGGGTGGACCAACCGGCTCCGATGCGCTCCGCTGCCTTCAACCAAGCGGACGCATGATTTGCTACGGAACCTTGAGCGGGGAGCCTCTTTCGCTCCCGCCCCGCGACTTGATGATGCCGATGACCCGCCTCGAAGGGTTTTACTTGCCCGCCTTCTTGGCCGATCGATCTTTGTGGCAGCGGCTCACGCTGGTTCGCAAAACCGCGAAGCTGATCGAGCGAGGGGTCCTCGACACGCCGGTCGAGCAGACCTATCGCCTAGACGCGCTTCACCAGGCACTGGCGCACGCGCGTCGGCCGGGACGGACGGGGAAAGTCCTGATCGACATGACCTAGGGCTTCTTCTTTTTTGCTTTTTCGGAGTCAGATGCCCGAGCGCTCACCAAGCCGAGTCGGCCCTCCTGCAGCATCTGCTCGAGCGCCTTTTGAATCTCGTGCGCGAACACCACCGAGGCCGCGTCGAGGGCCACCGGCTTGAGTGCGCTCAAGAGATCGCTCGATCCCTCCGCGAAGCGCTCGTGCAAGTGCTCGTGAAAGTAAAGGCTCAGCTCCTTGGCGGCCTTTGACAGATGCCTCGACAGAATGGTCGTGGCCTCTTGCGCAGTCTCGATGTCGATGCCGTGTCGTTCGAGCGTCAAGGCCATGTTCAAGAGGGCCGGACTCCGAACCAGATACTGGTTGGCCTCGCGCTCCAACAGGCCTGTCTTGACGAGAGCGGCAAGCAAGCCCGGTGGACGATCCTCGAGCCGGGCTCGAATTTCCGATTCGCTCAAGAGCGCGGGAACATCCTCGCTCCAGGGCGTACGAAGCTCCGCCTCGAAGCCGAACCAATCCTCCATCGAGGTCCGGCCTGCATCGAGTTGGTCGAGAAGGTTGCGGATCGCCCGAATCTGCAGGCCTCGATCCTGGAGCCGTGCAATGAGCTCCAAGCGCTCGACATGGGCTTCGCCGTAATACGCTTTGCGTCCACGCCGAACGGGCGAGGGGAGCGCGCACTTACTCTGGTAGAACCGAATCGTGCGGCTCGGGACGCCGGTGAGGGCGGCGAGCTCGTCGATGGTGTATCTGGCCTCGTCTTGATTGGTCATTTCGCAAGACAAACCATACAGACCCCAGCAGCCCCTGGGCTACGCGTGAGCTCGGTTGCAGCCGCGAGCCACCTGGCTCCACAGGAAGCCAGGCAGAATGGCCGCAACAACGAAAGCTGCCCACGCGGCAAGCGTGATCCAAACAAACTCCATTCTGCACCTCCTTGATTTCACTTATAACTCTGACAGTCAGGAGTGTCAAGTTTAGAGAGGGATTTGCGGTTGCAAAATAGAGTAATTACAGATGCTTAGAGAACTAGCCAGAAACGGACATCGATACCGGGATCACTGAAGTGACACCTGTGCAGCCAAAGAGCGGGTATCCTTAGAGCGGCCACCGCGGTTCGTTTGTGTTCATTCGCGCTAGCGGTGATACGGCCTCTGGACCCCACTCACCCGGCACGGCAATTGCACATGAAATCTGAAAGAAATGAAGCCACTTATCGTCGTCTGCACCGATTTCTCTCCCTGTTCTGAGAAGGCTCTGGGACGCGGCGCCGAGATCGCCGACCGCGACCAGACGCGTGTCCTGCTCATCCACGTTTGCAGTCCGCGAAGGCGCCCCGCCCGCGGAGCTGAGGAATGGGACGACAGGCTCTGGTACGAGGACTCCATGAGCGAGCTGAAACGAGCCCGCCACAAGTACTTCGGCGGAATGTCGGATACCGACGTCCAATACAACGCGATCGCGAGCGCACATCCTGCGAGCGCAATCTGCAAGATCGCCAAAGAGACGGGGGCGCGCTTAATCGTTCTCGGCTCCCACGGGCGAACGGGCGTGCTCCGTCAACTATTGGGCAGCGTGGCGGAAACTACCGTCCGCCACGCGCCATGCAGCGTCTTCGTCGTGCGGGACGACCCCGGGAAATCGGGTGGAGCCGGGCCCTAGGTGAGCTTGCTCTTGATGTTGAGCAGGCGCTGCTTGATGTCGTGACCCAACGCTTTCAACTCCTCGCCTACTTCGTCGGCTTTGGCGTCGAAACGCTGCTCGAAGTCCTCGAGGCGCGGCTGAATTTCGTTCCAGGCATCCTTCGCGTCCATGCCGGCGAGGTGGAGCTTCACCTTAATTTCGTCCGCCATCCGCTGTAGGTCGTCTCGGGTGTCTTGGAGCTCTTGTTTCAATGTTTTGTCTGCGTCTTGCGCGCTCATGGTTTTCTCCTTGAGAGGCTAGAGGTCTACCAGCGGTGCACCGACCGTGCCAAGCCTCGAAGCCCCTCGAACCCCTTTTCCGGAGGGGCAGGGGCGCAGCTTCTTCGCCTGAGGGCCGAAAATGCGCAGGATCCGCGTCCTCTCGATGTGGCGGACGCGGCCGAACGTGGTACAGCTCGGCGCATGGACCCGAACGCATCGATTGCCGACTACATGACTCCGCTCCCGCATACCGTGGGCAGCGAGCAAACCATCACGTTCGCTCAGGGCATGATGCAGAAATACGGGATTCGTCACTTGCCCGTGCTGCATGGGGGGGAGCTTTACGGCATCGTCAGCGATCGAGACCTCGGGATGATCGCCGGGCTTAACGAGGTCAACCCCGACGCGACCACCGTCGAAGAAGCGATGACCCAAGAAGCCTATACTGTCTCCCCTAAGACCCCCCTCATCGACGTGCTCAAGCAGATGCTCGAGCACAAATACGGGTCGGTCGTGGTGGTCGAAGGCACGAAGATCATCGGTATCTTCACCACGCATGATGCCCTCAAGTTGCTCGTAGAGAGCTTTTCGGCCCGCTAGGTCTCAGTCCGGAAGGCCAGTCCCCGTGTCGTCGAGGACCGTCGTTAAAAGCGGAGGGTCGTCGGTCATGATGCCATCCGCGCCGAAGTCGTTGATGAGCTCGCGCATCTCTTGCTCGTCGTTGATCGTCCACACGTGGACTTTCAGCCCGAGCTGGTGCGCGATCGAGACGAAGGTCGGATGAAGGACGGTAAACGGACCCCAGCTGGGCGGGACTTGAAGGAACTCGGCCGGCGGGACGTACCCCGGCGCTGCCTCCTCGAGGCCGTTCGTGTTCTGCACGTATTCCACGACTTCGTCCAAAGAGAAGCTGGTCTCGAGCTCGGGAGCCGCAGCCCGTAGCTCGGTCAAGACGGCATCGTCGAAGGAGGCGCCATTGATTTGGCGAACCACTCCACGCGCGCGTGTGATCGCCACGAACTCGTCGACGATCGAGGGCACACCCTGCTTGATCTCGATCACGTAAGGCACATCGGGAAAGGCATCGAGCACCTCTTCCAAAGTTGGGACAACCAACTCCATCCCGCGATACGGAAAGGTCATGCCATCATCGCTGGTGAAGTCGTAGCCCGCGTCGTAGGTGCGGAGCTCTGCGAACGTCATATCCTTGATGGCGCCCGTGCCATCGGTGGTGCGATCGATCGTGTCGTCGTGCATGACCACGATCACCCCATCGCTCGTGGCGTGAAGGTCGAGTTCGAGGACATCGGCGCCATCTGCGAGCGCCTGTTCGTACGCCAGGAGCGTGTGCTCGGGTCGAATCCGTCGGGCGCCCCGGTGGGCGATGTTCAGCACGACGCCGTCGCACCGCAGGATCTCTTCCGCGGTGGTGCAGTTGACTGCGCTGCCCCCCGCGCCCCCGGCGCCGCCAGTCGCGCCGGCGCCTGCGGTCCCGCCCGTGCCGTTGCTTTCGGTGCCGCAGCCCATCTGGGCGATTGCGATCGAGGTGATGAATAAGAGAAGCTTGTTCATGGTCGTCGCCTCCTAGCGGCGCTCTTTAGCAGCAGTTCCACGGCTCGTCTTCCCGAGCTTGTGAACCGAAAGAGTGCCTGTCACGCTGGCCAACGTGGCGGTCCGCACCCAACACACGTTTTGTCGTATCTGCGAACCCACCTGCGGCCTCATCGCCAC
>JBFICQ010000115.1:0-10588 GCA_041581895.1 Polyangiales bacterium
ACACGCCGCTCAACGCCAAAATGATGGAGTGTCAGGACGACTTCGAGGTTCCCGTCCACGACGATATCGAGCAACCGACGCCCGAGCAGGTCGAGGAAAACAAGAAGAAGTGGGGCCTCACCGGTTAGACCTGTGTTCGATCGCGGGCCGAGGCGCTCTACTCGTCCCGCCTCATCACCCGCACGCGATCGGCGAACCCCTGAAAAACGCGGAAGTTCCCCTTCTTGGGGTGGCGCCAGACTGCGTAGCCGTAGGCGACTGCGATCGCGGTCATGCACCAGTGACCTGTGTGTAGATAAAACTCCGCGAGCTCATTTGCACCCCAGCCGAACTGCTGGACCAGGCGGTTCATGTCTCCGTCGCTATCGTTGCCGAGGGCGGAGCCCCACGGCATTTGGCTGACATCCGACACTACGGTTCGCCAAAGCCGCATCGCGTGAGTAAAACAGAGCGCCCCTGGCAAGATTGCCACCCAACGCCAGAAGTCCCATCGCAACCTGTCCGGCAGCGGGAAATGGAAGGCAACCAGAAGAAAGGCACCAAATACGAGCTCGCCGAGCGCTCCGCTCAAGATCTGCCACATCAGCGTGAGGCGCGCGGGTAAGGCGAGTGTGAAAATAGCTTGGACGACCAAAAGCACGACTGCGGTTGCGAGTGCGAAGCGGTTGTGCTCTCGGTACGCGTGATAGCCGAGCCAGATGAGGCCGCTCGCGACGACCAAGCCCATGAGAATCGACTGGTCGTCATACCAAACGGTGAAGAACGGAAGCGGGACGGCAATGCGGCTGCTCAGCCAGGAGGCAGCGGCATGGCCGAGCTCGTGAAACGGCATCCCAACTAGGGACGCGAGCATCCTCCCGAGGAAAGTGGCGGAGAACAAATAGCTCAGCAGCAGCACCAAGGGCACCCCGATCAAGTTCTCGAGGCCCGCGTCGAAACTGCTGCGGCTATGAGCCAGCTGTGGAAGCCGATGTCTTCCCGGTGTTCGCGAAGCACGTCCCGCCGTCGGCTCTTTGGATGGTCGTGTGCTGTTTGTTTTCAGGGCCCGAGCGAGAGCGAAGAAAGCACCTTCGGGAAGCCACGAGCCGCCGCAACCGCGGCACTGCCAGAGGTCCCCCGCTCCCGCGCTGAGCCGGAGTGGCTGCATGGCGGGATCGACACAGGTTGGGCAGCGCATCGCGACCTCTTCGCCCAGAACGAGCGGAACGACTTCGGTGACGCCGGCAAGCGAGCCTCGTCCGAGGAGCTTTCGGATCTCGTTGCGGTCGAGGAACAGACCTCGGCAGTGCTGGCAGAGCTCGACGACGACTCCCGGCATCGCTTCGTAGCTTTCGAGTGGCATCGCCACACACGCTGGACACGCCCCCACCAAGACAGTGTAACGAGCCGGCTGCCGACGCCCACACAAACCTCATGCGCAGCGCGCGTAACCCCTGTATAAGGCTTTCCGATGCGACAGAAGCTCGCGGAGAACGGCGTCTTTCTGTTGAGGGTCTCCGTGGCCATCATGATGCTCAGTCACGGGGTTCCAAAAGCTTTCGAATACGAAGAGCTGGTTCAAAGCTTTCCCGATCCTCTCAACGTAGGCACCGAGATGAGCGCAAGGCTCATCCTGTTTGCCGAGCTCGGCTGCTCGGTGCTGCTGCTGCTCGGGCTGTTTGGGCGCTTTGCGGCCGCGACGTTGTTCGTCGCGATGATGGTGGCCGCCTTCGTGCATCACTTTCACGACCCCTGGGCCAACAAAGAGCTGCCGCTTCTCTACGCAGCGGTCTTCGCGACACTGACGCTCACCGGGCCCGGGTCGACCTCCATCGACGGGTGGTTCTCTAGGAAGGTGCTCGAAACAGGGGAGCGATCCTCTCGAGAGCCTCCTCCAGCTGAGCCGGGGGAACGGCCGTAAAGCAAAGGCGGATCCATTGCGGATAGTGCTCTCCGCAGGAAAGCCCAGGCGTGATCAGCACCCCGCGGTCAGCGCATCGCTCGAGCAGAGGCATGCAGTCTCGATCGTCTGCGCTCAGAAGAGCGCTCACGTCAGCGAACAAAAACGTGCCGCCTTCGGGTGCGGGAACGCCAAGCGCCGAGGCCGCCTTTCTGCCCGCCGCTTCATAGTGTTCGCGGCTTTCAGCCACCCAGGGCGTTCCGTGGCGGAGAGCCTGAACTGCCCCGAACTGCATCGGGCGCGGTGCGCAATAAGTCTGAAAGGTTTGCATGCCTCGAATGGCGGCCATGACGCTCGCCGGCCCATGAGTGAAGCCGATCCGTGCTCCAGCGAAGCCGAAGGTCTTCGACAACGTGTGGAACGCGATCGCGCGGTCCCGGATGTCGGGATGCTTCCAAACCGCTTTGGGTGGAGTCGGCCCGAAATAGATCTCTTCGTAGGCCTCGTCGCAGAGCACCCATAGGTTGTGGTGATTGGCGACACGAAACATTGCGTCCACAACCCGCTCGGGCACGACGCGCCCGGTGGGATTGTTGGGGGTATTGATGTAGAGGGCGACCGTGCGCTCGGTGACATGGCTCTCGAGAAGGGCCGCGGCATCGAAATCTGCCTCGTCGATCCGCGTGTAGAACGGAACCTGCACGGGGACCGCGCCCTTGGTGGCGATGACGCCTCTGCTGAGTGGCCAAAACGGGGAGGGCAGCAGCACCTCGTCGCCGGGCTCGAGCAGCACCTGCGTTACCACGTTCAACCCTGGCGTTGCCCCGGACATGACTTGCACACAGTCGCGGTCGAGTAAGACGTCGTGGCGCCGAGCGACAAAGTCGAGAAATGCCTCGATGAGCTCAGGCTCACCCTGGACAGGTGCGTATTTGTGCAGCCCCGCGTGCTCGCTGCTCAGCTGGCGTTCTGCTCGAGCCTCCACGATCGGATCTCGATAGGTATCTCCGACATGCAAAGGATAGACGACGTCGTTCTTGGCCCTCGCGCGTTCCGCGAGGCTACTGTAGACGCGGTGCGAAACGGTGTGCGCGTGGGGAGAGATGTCGGGAAAGCGAGGCACGGAGCTACAACCAGGCCACAGCGACGATGCTGACCGTGCTTATTCCCACAAGCGTCTGCAGGGGCAACCCGATACGGAGAAAGTCCGTGTATTTGTAGCCGCCCGGACCATACACCATCAGGTTCGTCTGAAAACCGATCGGGGTCGAGAAAGCGGTCGAGGCGGCAATCATGATCATGTAGCTGATCGGCAACAGCCCGATTCCCTGCGCCTCTGCAGCCGACGCGGCGATTGGGAACATCAGCGCGGCGGATGCTTTGGTGGTGACCAATCCTGCGAGCACTGCGGTGATCGCGTACAAGGCGACGAGCACCCCCACGCGCCCGAAGGGCGAAGCGACATCGATGATGCGCCCGGCAAGAACGGAGGCCGCGCCGCTTCCTTCGATCGCCGCAGCAATCCCGAATGCGGCGGCGATCGCGATCAAAACTGTCCAATCGATCGAGCGCCTCGCCTGTTCGCCGGTCAGGCAGCGTGTCAGGAGCAGCAACCCACTTGCGCTGAGCGAGGCTGTCATTAGGTCCATGGTGCCGGTCGTGCTCACGAGAACCATCAAGAACAAGATGATGGCGGCTAACCAAGCGCGGTCGTGGCGTGGGGGGGCGCTGTCTTCGACTTCGGCGATCAGCGCGAAGTTGGGGTCTCGTTGTCGTTTTTCAGAGAAGTCGGGATGGGACTCGATCAGCAGCACGTCGCCGGGTTGCAGACGAATGTCTCCTACTTTCGTTTGGGTCACGCGGACTCCCTGACGGTGAACCGCCAGGATGGCTGCGTCGTAGATCGTGCGAAATCGGCTTTGACGGATGGTCTGCCCGATCAAGGCAGAATGCGCACTAATGACGGCCTCGACGAGGCTTCTATCTCGTTCCGCGGTGATCTTGTCCACCTGGTCGGTGTCCGGGACGATGCGTTGCTTGCGTAGATCGACCACCGAGTCGACGACTCCGGTGAAGTGCAGGCGATCCCCCTCCCGGAGCACAGTCGAGGGCGGCACTGCGGCGAGGACCCGCCCCCCGCGCTCAATCTCGTACAAATACACGCCTCGCAGCGACCGGAGCCCCGCATCCTCGATGCTTTGTCCGATTACGGGGGAGCCGCGTTCGACGCGCATCGCAATCGTGTACTCGCGGGCTTTGCCGAGCTCCTGCAACGCGCCCACTCTATCTTTGAGCAGCCATCGTGAGGTGATTACGATGAACAACATGCCGATGCAGAGAGCCGGGATGCCGAGCTGTGCGATCTCGAAGATCTGAAACTCGACCGCTGGATTGCGGGTTTCGGCCAAACCGGCGACCACCAAGTTCGTGCTGGTGCCGATCAACGTGCACGTTCCTCCGAGAATCGCAGCATAGGAAAGCGGCATCAGCATCAGCGAGACACTGAACTCGAACCTGCGCGCCCAGCTGGTCACGAGCGGGACGAACATGGCCACGACCGGGGTGTTGTTGAGAAAGGCCGACAGCGCAGCTGCGGGAAACATCATGCGGAGTTGTGCGCCGGCAAGCGAGCGTGGTCGTCCAAGTACCAGCCGGGCAGCCAGATCGAGGCCACCGGTTTCTTTGACGCCTGCTGCCACGACGAAGAGGGCAGCGATGGTGATGACTGCGGGATTGGAAAATCCGACGAAGGCCTCGGCAGGGTCGAGAACGCCAGAAAGCAGCAGGACGGTGAGGCCTGCGATCAGAACGAGGTCTGGTCCCACCAGGTTCGCGGCCATGACGACCACCATCCCGACGATCACGCCGATCGTGATCCAGCCGTCACCAGTCATGGGGGCCGAGCCTACCAGCCGGCGTCCCGAATGACCCGTTCTTGAGCGGAACAGGTGGAAATCGTCGGGGCGCTGGGCAGGGCTCGAGGTTCGGCCCACCCCACCGCTACCACGCTAGCGCCTATACCGTTCGGCCTTTTCCAGCATCTCCGCTGCGGCTTCGTGATCGCCGCGGAGGTCGGCGTCGACCGCACCCGTTCGGTAGTAGTCGAAGCGAGCGGTGCTGGTCGTGATCGTGAGGAAAAGCGCGAGGCATGCGCCAAACAAGCTGGCGACGCGCCAAAGCGGACGCCGCTTGGGCGTCAGATAGAGCTGTCGGCCGATCACGAAGAGCATCGCAATGGCACTCAAGGCGCAGCCGGTCTTCACACCGGGTAGGTCGACGAGCATGCTGACCGCCGGCGCTGCGACGAGGCCGACGAGTGACAAGTAGAACATCCGCGACGCTCGCTCGTCGATGCCAGCCTCGGAATGGTCTCGCAGCCAGTTCCGCGCTGGTGAAGTGAGCGCGCGACCCGCAGTGTGGATCGATCGGGTGGGCGCGAAGACAACCCCCGCGATTCCGATCATGTAGACGGGGAACCAGCTTTCCGTTGGGGTCAGCAGATGGAACGCGATCGGCCCCAAACCGAGGAAGGGCATCCCGATCCGCGCGGCCGTCCGGTCGCTTCGATCCTGCATGCTGGCCACGAGGTAGGCACCGCTGCAAGCCATCGGCAGCCAGTAGGGCTCCCCATCGGCAGCGCTCCACGCGGCCACGTAGAAGTAGACGATCGCGGTGGTCACGCAAAAGAGCACGTAGGCCCATGCGCTTCCTCGCGGTGCGCTATCGGATCGCGAGAAGGCCGCTCGCGCGCTCAGCATGGGAAAGAACACGAAGCAGCCCAAGTACAACGACACCAGGTAGTGATACGGAACCGAGTCGAGGAGGCTGCAGGTCCAACCGAGTGTGTAGCCGATCGCCACCAAGGCCAGGGCGATCCGGTGTGGCCTGTAGACGGCTTGACTGAGTGCGAGCACGCTCGTGAAGGCGAGCACGCCAAGATAAAACGACGCGCCCGGAACGAAGTCGCCAAAGATCGGAAAGTGGGCCACGTTGAACCCACCGATCCCGTACTTTGCGCCGTGCGGCACCAGGTTCAGCCAACAGTCGAACGCGAGCACCGTCAGCACGAAACGCACGAGCAAGTAGGGTCGCGCCAGCGCAATGTCTCCGAACCAATAGCGAGTCAACGGCCTCATCGGGCTGCCGTCCTAGTGGCTTCGTAGGAGCGCTCGCCTCCGCATCGGAGGCGGTATTCATGGACGCCTCGCTCGTCTCCGCAGCGATTGGTCAGCTCGACCTCGAGCACATTTTTGGTTTCGCATTGCTTCTTCAGGAAGGCGTCGACCACGGCGCGACGATTGCGACTGACGTAGTCGATCCAGTCTCGGTGGATCAGCTTTTCCAGGGCGAGCTCCTCGCGGCGGCCATCGAATGTCTCGAGCGATGCACTGGGTTCGCATATTGGCTCGCTTGGCGCTGAGAACGTGCGCCAGGTGAAGCGATCGTCGGCGGTGTCCTCGCGGGTGAGGTAGGTCAGCGGAACCACAAACTGGAGGAGGATCACGGCGCCGATGAACAGGCCGCTACGCCGGCGATGCCTCGGGCTCGGCTGCGGCGGAGGGGGTTCCGTTTCGACGGACCTCATGCCCTCAACATCGGTGGCTAGCGCGCAAGTGTCAAAATGCCGAGGCTGTGTCGGAGGGTGCCGGCCTGACGGCCCAACCCAACTCGAACGAAACGCCGTTTTGACCCTCGTAAACCAATTCGATGCGATCGGTGAGAGAAATCGCATCGGGTGCCCTGGCACCCAAGCGATCGAATCCGTCGCCCGAGGGGCCGAGCGCCTCTCCGAGTGGTCGCCATAGCAGCAATTCGTCGGACCCGAGCAGCTCTACCGTCCAGCGAGTTCCCGACCGCCGTCCGAAATAGAGCTGATAGGCGCTGTTGTGGACCACAAGGCTCGGCCCGGTGATGTCGGAGCCTGGATCTTCGACTCGCGTCAAGGCTTCGAGACCGCTACCCACGATTCGTTCCCAGTTGGTGCTGAGTGCGGGTGTGTAATAGGCGCGAAACTCGGTCGCGCCGCTTCGCAAGGTCGCCCGTGCGATCAGCACCCAAAGCCCGGCGCGCCAATGCACCGTGGGGGCGTCGAGCGACACCACGTCGCCGGTGGCGGTTCGCGTTGGGCTTGGGTCGGCGGTCAAGAACGCCTCGGGCGTGGTCGCGCTCGCGTGCCCGATGCTACCAACGCCGTTTTCGTCGCGGGCCGTGTAGAAGAGATGCCATTCGGTACCGTCGAATACCAAGTCGGGGTCTTCCACTCCGAGGCTTTCGTGTGTGTAGCTTGGGCTCAAGGCGGGAGCAGAGCTGATCAGTTGCACGAGGCCGACATCGTTGCCTCGTCCCCAGAAGATCTCACCACCCATGGCGTAGGCAAATCGGATCTCGGTTCCGCTCGACGCGATGCTGGGCCCGCGACCAAATCGCTCGGTGGGTAGCGCCGTGCCCAACTCGTCCGTGATGACCACCGGGGCTCGGATGTCCCAAGAGCTCGGGATGTCGCAAAACGAGGTCTCGACCGCGATTCGACGGATCGCGGCGCTGTCTTGCGCCTCGCTGAGACTGCGCCCGAATACGACCAGCAACGCTTGCCGGAGCTCGCTTGGCTCGAAAGCATAGGCGCCTTGGCCCACGTCGTTTCGCAGAACCTCGACCCGACCCTCGGGACTGAGGATCAGCGACCATCGCGTCTGATCGGTGCCGGCATCGAAGGTCTCGGCTACGGCGTCGCCGATCATCAAACTCACCTGGTTTCGCGAGCCGCTCAGCAACAAACCGACCTCGGCGACGACGAACGCGTCTGGGGTCGTGCCCGAAAAGGTGACTCCTGCGCTCTCGAGACATGAAGTCCCGCAACCCACGGGTAAGGCGAACTCGACGTCGACGCGTACGCGCGTATGACCCAGGTCGACCGGGTCACCGATGATCGCGCTCCCCTCCGAGGTGGCGTCTCCTCCTGGCACCAGGCCGCGGTCGTTGATCAGCGGGAGACTCGGGCCGGCTGCCACGGCGGTCGTGCCATCGCCGGCCGCGCACGAGCCCAAGTCGAGACCCTCGCACGCGCGGAAGTCGATCTCGAGCGGGAGCGGAGGATCGGCGATCGGTTTGCAACACGTGCCGTTGTCGATGCAGCAGGTCGCCAAGACACCGCAGCCGTCGGCGAGACAGGCGTCGGGGCTCGCGTAGCAGGTGAGGGCCAGGGTCGCGTACTCTTCGGGCGTGGACATGTCGGTCGCGGTGACGGCCTCGAAGCCGCTGTTGCCCGGATTGGCGACGAGCGTCACGACGGGGTTTTGATCGACGACCTCGATGTTGCCGTGGAAGGTGACGCCCGAACCTCCACCACCGCCCGCGCCGTTCATATCCACGGAGCCGTCGGGGCTACCGAGGCCGCCTGCGCCCTCGGTCGGGCCCTGGGCCAAGTCGTTTCGGGGCTCGATCCCTTCGCCACAGCCTCCCAACAGCACGACGAGCGCCGCGGCAATCCCGGGCCACTTCCAGCGCTGAATTTGTCGACCTCGGCTCACGGCATTCTCCAGATTTGCTCCAAAGGGACCAATTGATCGGTTCGGCCCCCACCCGGTAGATTCACACGCCGTGCCAAAAGGAAGCGGAGCACCCCCGGATCGTCGGCCCGTCGGGTCACGGCGATTCCAGTGATACTGCAGTCCTCACCGAGGCAGTCACTCCGCACCAGGGGGGAGTCGCCTCGAAGGATGGGGTTCACGGGAAACGGCAGGGCCTCGGGAAGCTCGAACGCGAGCATCTCGAGATCGTGAGACCGCGCTTCTGCCAGCGCGAGGCTCCAGTCACCCGGCGTGCTCTGCGCGAGGAACCAAATCCGCAACCGCAGCCCCTCTTCGACAAACGAGATCAACGGCTCGGCCGAGCGGATCCCCGCGGCGGCAAACGGGCCGAGCTCTTCGGCGGTCAGCACGATTCGGCGCAACGGGCCGCCACCTTCGAGCACGACTTCGAGCGCACGCGAGATTCGGACCGCGTGGATTTCGGTGGCCGCACCCGCACCTTGCACGCAAGTAAAGAACAGCCAGTAGCCCCGCTGCGCCTCCGGATCCACCGGAATTAACGAAGGATCGCGCAGGCTGGTGCATTCGGGCACATCGTTGGGGGACAGGGTCGGCGCCGCCGGAACCGCAACCGGGGTCGTCGGACCACCCACCGGTCGGACGATCTGGATGCCAAATACGTCCGGCGGGGCAGGTGGAACTTCGCGGGCGAAAGAGAGCACCAAGTCTCGAAGAGCTTGTTCCTCGGTGAGCTCGGCCAACAGGTGCGGCTCTCGCAGACTCACATTGTCGTCACATCCGCCGGGAACGCCCACACACGAGGGCGGATCGTCGCCGGCCTTGGGCCCGATGCTGGTGATCCAACCATCGAGGCTCCAGTCATCCCCCTCGTCGCTGGTGTCTCTGGCATGCCCGAGGGCGTACCCCACGTGGGCGACCGGCTCGAGCTCGGGGGGGTCGTTGCTGCCCTCCACGATCAAGTCCCACTGGACGTCCGAGAGGGCGTTTCGTGAGCTTGCCAACGCTGGCGAGCCCACATAGGCCGACCTCCAGGAGAGGGCAAAACCGAGGCTGGCACCGGTCAAGGTTGCAACTTGTTTCTGGAACTGGCCCGGATTGGCACAGTCCTGTTTGGCGGTCGTGAGCGGGCCCACATAGACCCCATCTCCCAGGCTTTGGACCGCCACGTGAAGGCCGGGGATCTGCTCGCACTCGCCAGTGGCCAGGAGGTCTTGGATGTCCGACATCGGAAAGCCCTCGAGAACGGTTTCGCCTTCGACGACCACCGTTGCCTTCAGGATGGGTTTGGCTTCGTCATCGAGGGCCGGCCGCACGACGACCTCGACCTCGACGTCTTGATCGATGCCGGCGGTAGTGCGCGCCACCTCGGTGTCGGCCTGAGTGATCAGAACGAGGCCGCCCGCATGCAAGGTGACTGCAAGCTCGTCTTGAAGCTTGCTACCCGGCGTGAGGTCGGTTGCCACCGAGAGGACCACCCCGGCGTATCGGTCGCATGGCGCGTCGTTGGTGCATCCGGTTGCGTCGGTGCTTCGCAGGGTCGTGGTCACCCAACCCCCGAGCGCAAGCGAGACGCAGTCGTTGCTGATGAGCGCGCGCGGTTCCTCGCTCGACTCGAAGCTCCCAACGAAGGTCGCGCCATCAAAAGTCGGTCGGGCGGGCAGCCACGGGTCTCCAACCGTCGGCGCGAACACCCAGGCGAGGCTCAGATCCGCGGCCGTCCAGTCTTCGTCGAGGGTGGGGGTTCGCCGCTCGCAACACGCCGGCTCCTCCGCGCAGTCCGTATCTTCGCAATCGAAGAAGGAGTCTTGATCGTCGTCCAACCCATCGTCGCAGAAGAGCTCGATGCCGGTGCCGCCATCGACGCCCCCGTCAGGAGGTTGCAGTCGGCGGTCCGGTGCATTGAGCAGCGTGCAGCCGCTCATAGACGCGAGCATGAGGAACGCCACGAAAACCCTCATGGCGTGGCCCCGAGCGGCACACGCACTGACGCAAATCCTCCGCGTGGCGAAACCGACACTTCGACTCGAGCTCTCTCACGCCTCTGGCGCTTTCGATGCTGCGTGTAGAGAACGATGGCGCTGATTCCAAGCGCGATCGTGGTGCCCCACATCACGTCGGCCGCGATGTTGAAGCGGTCGGTCCGGTTGGCGAGCTCCTGGGC
>JBFICQ010000116.1:0-10585 GCA_041581895.1 Polyangiales bacterium
AGTCGCTTGCGCCGAGGGCGTTTGCCCCGGGCTGGGAGTCGGCGCAAAGCGCGTTGCTAACCTCGCGCGGGGACGGGCGCCCGGCACCCGCCATCGAAGCCACCCCGTCGCCGTAGTCGACGTCCATCATCCGGCGGAGCGTCGTGTCTGCTGCACCAAGCCTGAAGTGGGTTTCGTGGTTTCCGGTGCCGTCGATGCTTCGGTATTGACCCGTCGGTTGCTCGGAGGGGTCGGGCGGCGGGACGCTGGCGGGATCGACGTTGGCATCGGGCGAAATACTGTCCAGCATGGCCTGGATGGTGGCCGCTGGGTTGCAGTTCATCGCCAGGCTCGGCAGGATCAAAACAACCAGAAGCAAGCGCTTCCATGGCATCGTCCACAAGGGTCTCATCCACAATCTCTCGGGTTCGGGCGTCGATCCATATATCGAAAATGAGTGCAACTTGGAAGACGGAATGGCCGCCAGTTCGCGCTTGTCCGAATCCGGCTAGTCGTCCACCAAGGCGCCTTCGACGGTCGCCAGGCTGGCCGGTATGCTTCCCTCGTCTCAAATTCCCCAGAAGGAGGCGGCTATGAGAATAGGCGAGCCAGTCGATCGAAAAATACCTTGGGTGCGCGAGGTAAGCGACCTCACAGAAGCCCGAGCGATTCGTTCGCCCGGTCCCCAGCTAAGGGAGCTCCGAAAAGGGGCGAAGGCCCTCGGAGACGATTTCCGAGCAGGCCCGAGGGTCGCCGCCGTGAAGACGTTGAACCTGACGACGCTTCTCTATCCGACGACGTTTGCATTCAACCGCGCGGTCCCGCTTCCATGGCCGTACGTCCAGATGTTTCATCGCTGCCTCCTCGTTCAAGTGATGGCCGAAGGATCGCTCCGCAACATCTTGTTCAACCCGACCGACTACGAAGCCTCGCGCGCGACGCCCTACTTCGCAAAGATGCTCGACAAGGTCGGGGAGCGGGGAGCCAAGTTGATCACCACACAGTACGGTCAGGTCGACGAGCAGCTAGGAAAGCTCGGCCTGTCTCCCGAAGACATCGACCTCATCGCGTTCGATCACTTCCACACCCAAGACGTTCGCCCGCACCTGGGCGACGGAACGCGGGCACCGAGGTTCCCCAACGCGTACCTGCTCGCTTCCCGCAAAGAGTGGGAAGACTGGGGCGATCTGCATCCGCTTCAGCGCTCCTGGTTCGTCGCCGACGGGAAAACGGGCGTCCCGGAGGACAAGGTCGTTTTGACCGATGGGGACGTGGTTTTAGGCGATGGGTGCTTGCTTCTTCAGACTCCAGGCCATACGACCGGCAACCAGACACTGTTCGTTCACGGCGAGCAAGGCGTGTTCGGCTGCAGTGAGAACGGGACCAGCGCCGACAGCTGGGCGCCGAGACACTCCCGCATCCCGGGACTCAAGAAGCAAGCCGAGCTGTACGACTTCGAGGTCGTTCTCAACACCAACACGCCCGAGCTCTGGACCGATCAATACACATCGATGATCGTCGAACGGGAAATGGTCGACCCAGTGCCCGACCGGCCCGAATTCGTGCAGATGTTCCCGTCGAGCGAGGTGACGCCCTCGCCCTTTGCGCCTGGCGTCCGTCCGTCGATGATCTTCGAACGCCGAGATACCGGCCAGCTTCAGACGACTCGCCAGCAAACCGCCAGGGATTCAGGCGTTCGTCCTCAACCGATCGCCTAAGGCCGAGCCCTGTTGACGAGAGAGACGGCGATCTCCATGATCGCTGTCCCCAGACGAGAGGAGGACGCCATGGCAGCAACGGACTGGACCTTCGGAGGCACTTGGCCGTACGAACCTCGATGGTTTGATACGGGCGACGGGAGGCTCCACTACGTGGATGAGGGCCCGCGCGACGGCAAGCCAGTCGTGATGGCACACGGCAACCCCACGTGGGGTTATCTCTATCGCAACTTCATCCCCCCGCTGGTCAATGCGGGTTACCGGTGCATCGTCCCAGACCACTTGGGCTTTGGGCGCTCGGACAAACCGGACGAGCCAGGGCTTTATCAAGTCCCGCGACACGCCAAACGGTTCGAAGCCCTGATGGAGTCGCTCGACCTGCACGAAGCGACCCTCGTTTCCCAGGACTGGGGCGGCCCCATCGGGTTCTACTGGGCGACGCGGCACCCCGAGCGCATCGCGTCGTTGTGCGTTCTCAACACCATCGCTCACCGTCCGCCCCGCAAGGTCAAGCTGCCGCTCCCCTTGCACCTCTTTCGCACACCTGGGGTCGGCGAGGCCATGGTCAAAGGCGCGCACATGTTCGTTCGCGTTTTTCTCTTCAATGCCGGCATCGTCCACAAAGACCGGATCACCGCAGAGATGCGTGCCGCGTATTTGGCTCCCCACCCGACATACTCCTCGCGCACCTCGATTCTCGTATTTCCGCGCGAAATCCCCGCAGACTCGACCGGGCGCGTCGCGGATTTCTTGGGCGAGGTCGAAGAGGGTCTTCAACATCTGAAGGACAAGCCCACGATGATCGCCTGGGCCATGAAAGACATCGCGTTTTTGCCGCAATACCTCGACGAGATCTGGCTTCGAGATTTCCCAAACGCCGACGTCTTGCGCCTTCCCGACGCCGGGCACTACCTACAAGAAGACGCGCACGAGCGCATCGTTCCCAAGCTGCTGACGCATCTGCAGTCGGTCTTCCAAGCGGGCGCACGAATGCCCGCAGGAACCGCGAGGACCTGAGCCAGTAGGCACCTAAGCGACCAGGGTCATGTCGACTTCGTGGGACCGAACCGGGTGATAGCGAGCCGGGCCGGTAACCCCGAGCTCGCGTCGCACGTCTTCGAGGGGGCGTGCGAGCCAACGGTGCCACGGCGCTTCGACGAACCATTCGAATCTTTTGGCCCGACGACGACCATCGAGAACGACGTTGCGAGCATCGATGTCGGGCCCAGTCACGCGCCCGAGCTTGTACCAGGCAACGCTCGCAATCATCGCAATACCGATGTTGCCGGTTTGATGGTGACTGAACGCCAAGAGCGCTGCCTCGCCAATGAGATCGCCCTGGTAACCGAGCACCACGTGCCAGAGATCGTGGGTGTCGCGCAACCAGTTGCGGGCCCAGGCAAGCTCTGGAGCCTCGTCGGGGCGGCGGCACTCCGTCGAGGCTTCCACCAAGCCGTCGACGCTGATGCCTTCGCTTTCGACGAATTCGAGATAGGCGCGCCCGAGAGAGCCTTGCGGGAGCGCCCGCAGGCTCTCACGATCGCTCAACAACGGCACCAGATCGGGTTGCTCGGCCAGCAATTGGCGGCCTCGCTCGCTCCGATGGAGCCGTTCGCACAGTCGATGCAGCGATGGCCCTTGGAGCGCGTCAATGACCTCGAACACGTATTGCGTGTCGTTTGGATTGGCGAAGAGATCGCGGATGGCGCGAGCGGCACTCAGCGGTCGAAGCGACTTCACGTTCATCGCTCGAAGTCTACCAACTCGGGCGCACTCTGCGACCTGCTAACCTGCATGCCCTGGCCATCGATTTGCATGGGCGACCCTGGCGCGTGCAATCACTTGAAGTTCTGCACGCTCCATACCGAGCCATCGGCGGCTCGAGCAAAGCCACAGGCGACTCGTTCGTACTCGGGGTTGCTCATGTTGATGTAGTGGCCGTGTTTCGAAAATCGCCTGCCCGGCCCTTCATCCCACATGGCCTGGAGGCACCCCTCGATAACAGCCGGGGTCGAAGGCCAGCCCGGGCATTCGTTTTGCGCAGCACCTTTGGGTTTGCAGACGTTGTCGTTGAAGCCGGCATGCATGCCGCGCTTGCTGTCGTACTTCGCCTGTTTGTTGGCGCACTTTTCGCCGCCCTTCCAGCGCGCGAGCGGCGGTAGACATTGGCACTTGCGCCGTAGCTGATTGATGCGGGCCACGCAGTCTTGGTGGGGGTCCCCCGTGCTTCGAGGGGGAGGCGGGGCACAGCCGGGGCGCGGATTGCGAAGCGGCCCCTTCTTGCAGGGGTTGTCCGATTTGAGCGGAGCCTCGGCACCGAACGCTTGCAAGTGCGATGGGCGCAAGACCCACGAGCCCGCGACCAGCGCAAAGGCGGCCACCACGATCGAGATTCTCCCCGTCACCGGTGCCTAGTTGAGGGCGCGCGAGCCGCTCTTCTCGGACCAGATCGAATCCCAGCCATCGCGGTATTCTCTGGTGGCGATTTTCGGGGGGCCGCTCGTTTTGCGCCCGGGTGTCGTGGCGTGCTCGGTCTCGACGTCGAACAGCACTGGCGAGTCTTCGCGGGGCCGAAGGCTCACGAGCTCTCCATGAATCGGCTTTCCCTCCTCGAGCGCACGCAGCGTTCCGATCTGGATCTCGTCGTGGCGGCGTCGCACGATCCCGTACGACCGCCCGTCCTCGGACTGCGAGTACAAAAGAGCGACGTCTTCGTGAGAGGCGTCCTTTTTCGGGCTCATCGCCATTGTTTCATAAGTAAGGCTGGTTGGGACTGAAGTCTAGTCCCTTGGCCTGGCTGGTCTCGATCGGTCGTAGGCCGCAACCTGACGCCGAAATTTCAGGGTTTCGCATCCCACGCCACCTCGACCCCGCACTCGAGCATCCGTGACCCCATGTAGGGGTTCGCGATCTTGTCGGTGGTCTGCATCCACTTCCCGTAGCCCTCGGTCATCGAGCATTCATAGACCTGGCGGCCCTTGCTGAGGGTCGAATCCGCTCGGACGAGCGCGATCGCGGCACGGCTCACTTCGCCGAACGCCATTCGGACCGCGTTGGCGTCGTCTTGGTCGGCGCGCTGAAGGCCTCCCGCCGCCGACGACAATGATTCGAGCGTGGGGCGGAGCGACGGTGGGGCGCTTTTCGATGCAGCCGCAGCCGCCCGCTCGAGCTCTTCGGCATCGCCTGACACGGTAGAGGTCTGGTCGCTGGCGAGCTTCGAGGCGACGTCATCGTAGGCCGCGAGCGCACGGTCGATGCTCGATCGGGTGTCCGAGGTGAGCTCGATTCGCGGTCCCTCAGGCGGAGCCGGCGTCTTCTTGCAACCGGCGAGCGCCAAAGCAAGAACGGCGAACGCCACGAGCCGTTTTGCGCGAGATGAAAGTAGATCAGTGCTGGGCATCATGGTTCCTTTCGGGGTCGAGTGGTTCTATCAAAGAGCTCTGCGCGAGTCCTCTTCCTTTCCAGAAAGCGAAGATCGCGGGGTAGACCGTGAGCTCGAGCACAAAAGAGGTCACCAGACCGCCGACCATCGGCGCCGCGATCCGCTTCATGACGTCGGCGCCGGTCCCCGCGCTCCATAGGACGGGCATGAGCCCAATCATGGTGGTCATCACAGTCATGAGCTTCGGCCGAACGCGCTTGGCGGCTCCGTCGACGATCGATTCTCGAAGGTCGGCGAAGCTTTGGAGCCGTCCCTCGTCCTGCCAGCGGCGGTGGGCAAGCGTCAGATACAGCAGCATGACCACGCCCATCTCGGCGTCGAGACCTGCTAGCGCGATGAGCCCGACCCAGACCGCGACACTCATGTTGTAGTCGAGCAGGAAGAGCAGCCAGACCGCTCCAATCAGCGAAAACGGGACCGCCAGAAGAACGATGGCCGTCTCGACCATCGATTGGGTGTTCCAATAGAGAAGCAAAAGGATCAGCAAGAGCGTCAGCGGTACCACCCACGTAAGCCGTTCTTTGGCGCGCTCGAAATACTTGAACTGCCCTGCCCATCCGAGCCAGACCCCCGTTGGAAGCGTCACTTGCTCTGCGACCACCTTCTTTGCCTCCTCGACGTAGTCGGCGATCGGTCGGTCGGTGTCCACGAACACGAAGCCGACCAGCTTGCCGTCTTCGCTCCGGACCATCATCGGCCCGGTGACGAACTCGATGTCGGCAACCTGAGAGATTGGCACCTGTGCGCCAGTGGCGGTGGTGACTAAAACTTCGTTCAACAGGTTCGGATCGTCACGAAACTCGCGTCCATAGCGAACGCTGATCGGGTATCGCTCTCGACCCTCCACCGTCTCGGAGACCTCCATGCCGCCGACCGCGGTCATAATGACCTCGTTGATGTCGCGGACGGTCAGCCCGTACCGCGCCGCCTCCCGCCGTTTGACCTTGAAGTCGACGTAAAAGCCGCCCGTTCCGCGTTCGGCGAAGGCGCTCCGCGTGCCCGGAATCTGTGAGACGACTTTCTCGATTTCGAGCCCAGTGCGCTCGATTTCCTCGAAGGAGCTTCCGAACACCTGGATGCCGAGGGGGCTTCGTATTCCGGTCGCGAGCATCTCGGTTCGAGTCTGCACAGGCATCCAGAAAATGTTCGGCATCCCCGGGTAACGGAGCTTGGCATCCATCTCTTCGACGAGCGCCTCCCACGTCACCCCGGGCCGCCACTCCGAACGCGGCTTGAGCACGATGGTGGTTTCAAACATCGAAATCGGCGCGGGGTCGGTCGCCGTTTCGGCGCGCCCCGACTTCCCGAAAACGGATTCAACTTCGGGAAAGCTCTTGAGCTCGCGGTCCATCGCTTGCAGGATGTTTGCTGCTTCGGTGATCGACATTCCGGGGGGCGCCGTCGGCATGTACAGGATCGCGCCCTCGTTGAGGGGAGGCATGAACTCGCTCCCGAGGCGCATGAAGGCCGGGACGGTCAACGCCATCGCAAGACCTGCTGCGACGAGGACCGTCTTACGATGGTCCACGACCCAGCGAACGACCGGCGTATAGGCCCGCACCAGCCACCGATTGAGGGGATTCTGTTCCTCGTGGCGGACCCTTCCGCGGATCACCAGAACGGCGAGCGCAGGGACGAGGGTCACTGCGAGGACCGCGGCAAAGCCCATCGAATAGGTTTTGGTGAATGCCAAGGGCTTGAAGAGCCGTCCTTCTGCCCCCTCGAGCGTGAAGACCGGCAAGAAAGACACTGTAATGACCAGCAATGAAAAGAAGATCGAGGGGCCGACTTCCTGCATGGCCACGACGGTCACCGCGTGACGGGATCCCTTTCTTCCGCCGCGTTCCCACTCTTCGAGCTTCTTGTGAATGTTCTCGATCAAAATGATCGAACCGTCGACCATCGCTCCAATGGCAACCGCGATGCCCCCGAGCGACATGATGTTCGCCGTTAGCCCCTGGTAGAGCATGGGGATGAACGCGAGAATGACCGCCAGGGGTAGGGTGATGATCGGCACCAGAGCACTTCGAGCGTGGAGTAGAAAAAGAAAGATGATGATGCTGACGACGATCATCTCTTCGAGCAGTGTGGTGGTGAGGGTGCCGATCGAACGCCTGATCAGGTCGGACCTGTCATAGGTGATCACCACCTCCACGCCCTCGGGCAGGCCCTGCTTGACGTCCTCGAGCTTCTTCTTCACCTGGTCGATGACGGAAAGCGCGTTTTCGCCATAGCGCATGACGACGATGCCGCCGACGACCTCTCCCTCTCCGTCGAGGTCGGCGATACCGCGTCGCATGGCCGGGCCCGCGCTGACGAAAGCGACATCGTCCACCAGGATGGGAGTACCGCTCGGACCGAGCTTGAGCGGTACTTGCCGCAGATCATCGAGGCTTTGAATATAGCCCCGCCCACGGATCATCTGCTCGTGTCCGGCGATCTCGATCGTGCGACCACCTGCGTCTTCGTTCGAGGCGCGAACGGCACGTACCACGTCACCGATGGAAACGTCGTATCCCCTCAAACGGATGGGGTCGATCTGAACTTGGTATTCCTTTACGAATCCGCCGACCGAACCGACCTCGGCCACGCCCGGCACACTCTCGAGGGCGAACCGAAGGTGCCAGTCCTGAAGGGACCGCAGCTCCTGCAAGTCGAGATTCCCGGTCCTGTCGATTAGGGCGTATTGAAAGACCCAGCCCACGCCCGTGGCGTCTGGGCCGAGCACCGGTCGAACTCCGTCAGGTAGGTCCGCTTCGGCAGAGCTCATGTATTCGAGCACACGACTTCGAGCCCAATACATGTCCGTTCCGTCCTCGAAGATCACCGAGACGAACGAAAGCCCGAAGAACGACTGACCCCGGACCGACTGGACCTTTGGTGCGGCGAGTAAGGATGTCGAGATCGGGTAGGTGATCTGGTCTTCGACTAGATCGGGGCTTCGGCCGGGCCATTCAGTGAAGACGATCACCTGGGTGTCCGAAAGGTCCGGGATTGCGTCGAGTGGTGTGCTCGAGAGCGCGTACCCTCCCCATACGCCGAGCGCCGCGACGAGAGCGACGGCCAACACGGGACGGCCCGCGCTCGAAGCGATGACGCGCGCGATGAACGTAGGCTTTGGCTCGGCTTCAGTGTCCGGCATGATCCGCTCCGCCGCCCCAGTACTCGATGGCCGAACGGATGCGACTCTCCGCGGCGATGAGGAAATTCCCCGAAGTGACGACCCGATCGCCTTCCTTCAAGCCTTCGACGATCTCGTAAAAGCCGCCTGCGTGAACCCCGAGCTTCACCTCCGTCGGGCGGAGACGGCCTTCGCCTAGGTCGACGAACACCAATCGCCGTGGCCCCGTGTAGACGACCGCCGAGTCCGGTACGGCAAGACGCTCGCCCAGGTCCACGTCGAGCACGACGTTTGCGTACATGTCCGGCTTGAGCTGGAGATCTTGGTTCGGGAGAACGATGCGAACGCGTGCGGTTCGTGTCTTCTCGTTCAAGGTTGGGTAGATGTAGTCGAGCCGTCCCTCAAACGACTCCTTTTGGACGTACGGGAGGTCAACGCGCACCGCTTGGCCCGGTTTGAGGTAAGGGAGATCCGCCTCATAAACATCCGCATCGATCCAGACGCGACTTAGATCCGCGATTCGATACACGCGGGTCCCCGCCTCGATGTGAGCGCCCTCGACCACTGCCTTGTCGATGACATAACCACTCGCGGGCGCCGTGATCGGCATGTGCTCCCACGGTTTTCCACGCTGTATGAGGCGCCGAATCTGCCCGTCGCTCATTCCGAGGAGTCGCAGCCGTTGCTTCGAGGCACCTGCAAGGTCGGCAAGCACGGTGACGCTACCATCCTTGCGTTCCCGGAGCGCCGACAACAGCTCCACTTGTGCCGCGTAGAGCTCGGGGCTGTAGAGGGTGAACAGAACTTGGCCCTTCTTGACCCGCTGACCGGTCTCCTCGACCAGCAGTCGTTGCACCCAGCCGCTCATTCGGAGGTTCACGTCCGAGAGCCGCGTCTCATCGTATTGCACCCTGCCAACGGCGCGGATCTCCAACACGAGGGGTTGCATCTCTACCTGGCCGGTTCGCACGCCGATTTGCTGGCGCCGGACTTCATCCACCACGACCGTCCCCTCGCGCAGGTCCGCCTTGGTCACCGGGGTGAGGTCCATTCCGCAGATCGGGCACGTCCCTGGTACCAGTTGCTCGACCGACGGGTGCATCGGGCAGGTGTAATAGGCGATGTCTGACTCCGGGTGCTCGGCCGCTGCATGCTCGGTCGCTGCATGCTCGGTCGCTGCGTGCTCGGGCGGATGCGACTCTCGGGTCGGTCGCAGTATCACGACTAGCGCGACTCCCAGAATCACGACGAAGGCCAAGAGAATGGCTCGACGGCGGGTCATGGCGTGTCTCCTTTCGGCAGCCCCGGCGTTTCCCCGAGCGCGCGCGCGAGCTCGGCGCTGCGCTGGGCAAACATGGCGAGCGCCTCCTCGTATTGGATTTCGAGCGTCCGAAGGGAGCGTTCCGCGTCGATGAGTGCCTGGAAGCTGTTTCGTCCTGCTTCGTAGCCTGCGCGAGCCGCTTTGATCTGGGCCCTCGCGGCCGGTAGCAAGCGGTTTTGATAAAGAACGAGCACGTGCTGGGCCTCGAGAGCTCGTCGTCTGTTTCGGTCGACCTCGGTGCGAACCTCGTCGCTCCGCACTTCCAAGTCTGCACGGGCTCGGCCGAGCTCTGCGTTGGCCTCGTCAACCGATCCTCGCCGCGACTTGATTTGAATCGGAAGATTAAGCGACACGCCGAGCATCCATTGGTGCTCGGCTTCTTGCCACATGGAGTTGTACTCGCCCATGAGGCCGAGGTCCGGAAAGAACTCGCGCCGCGTGAGCGTTGCCGCCGACTCACGGGCATCGATTCGGGATTGCGTCGCTTTGAGCTCGGGCCTCGCTTCGAGGGCCTGGTCTTGAAGGTCCGCCGTTGGCCCCATATCCACAGGAACGAACCGCACCCTCGCGGGCGACGGCAGAAATGTTTGCGGCGGTCGATGAAGGAGCTGGTTGAGCTTCGCCACGATCACCGAACGGTCGGCCTCCAGCAGAACCCGCTCGTGGAGGACGTGGGAAAGCTCCACCTCGGCTTGAAGCGGCTCTTGTTGTGGAGCGCGTCCGGCCTCGTATTGCGCGAGGGCGGCTGCCTTGATGTCCTCGGTGAGCTCCCGGTGCTCGTCGTTGAGCTCGAGGAGCCGAACGACCTTGGCGTACTCGTCGAACAGAACCGAAGCCAACAACGCAAGATCGAGGCGTACCGCTTCGTAGTCCGATTGCGCCGCCTCGGCGTCGGAGAGCGAGACCTCTCCCGCGAGTCCTAGCTTGCTTGGCCATGGAAATCGCTGCTCGACTTTCACGACCTGACCAAAGCGAACGACGCTCGATCGAATGCTCGCGGGCGC
>JBFICQ010000117.1:0-10472 GCA_041581895.1 Polyangiales bacterium
AAAGCACATTCTCGTCGGCGTCGACTTCTCCGAGCAATCCAGACGCACAATCGAGGAGGTCGGTGAATACGCCAAGGCGAACCGCAGCCAGGTCACTCTGATCTACGTAAACGATCCCCAGGCGTTCGTGCCGCCGCAAGCGGTTCTCCTGCCCGAGGGCTGGAAACCGGATGAAGAGACGTACAAAGCCGACCTTGCCAAGCTGCGCGATGAGCTGTTGCCGGGGATCGACGGGGAAAGCGTCGTGATCGGCGACCATGCTCCGGCACGGGCAATCTGCGAGTACGCCAAAAAGAACGATGTCGATCTGATCGCCGTCGGCTCGCATGGACACGGCGCCGTCGAACGATGGCTGATCGGAAGTGTCGCCGAGCGTGTCGTTCGCCACGCCCATTGCAACGTGTTCGTCGTCCGGCAGTGACTTCAAAGGGCCGCGGGACCCTGGTAGGCTCGTCGCATGGGGAGCAAACGGGCCTGGTCCATCCTCGGGAACTCGCAACGTCTCGATGGCGGTGCAATGTTTGGCAACGTTCCGCGCGCGATGTGGGCGCAATGGGTCGAGCCCGACGACCGAAACCGCATCCCGCTCGCCTGCCGCGCAATGCTTCTCGAGGAAGGAGACAGGCTCATCTTGTTCGAAGCGGGCATCGGGGCTTTTTTCCCTCCGCAATTACGCGATCGCTACGGTGTCCAAGAAGAGCGCCACGTTTTGCTGGAGAACCTTGCGGCCGCGGGGTTTTCGCACGAGGGCATCGATGTTGTGGTCCTCTCGCATCTTCACTTCGATCACGCCGGCGGGCTTCTCGGCCGCTACGAGCCCAACACGCCGATGCATCTCCTGTTTCCCAACGCCACCTACGTGGTGAGCTGGGATGCTTGGCAGCGCGCTCGGCGACCGCACCCTCGCGACCGCCGCTCGTTCATCCCCGAGCTTCCGGCTTTGCTCGAGGAAAGTGGACGACTCGAGGTGGTGAAGGGTTCGAGGTCCGACGCTTTGGGCAGCACCTACAAGCTCTGGCTCTCCAACGGACACACGCCGGGGCTGATGCTGACCGAGGTCTCGGGCGACGACGGCCCCGTGGTCTATGCGGCGGACCTGATCCCCGGACGAGCGTGGATGCACCTGCCAATTACCATGGGATACGACCGCGCCCCCGAGCAGTTGGTCGACGAAAAAGCCGAGCTGCTGGGCCGGTTGCTCGAGCAGCGCGGGCGCGTCTTTTTTACCCATGACCACCAAGTCGCGCTCGGGCGCGTCGCGAAGGACGCAAAGGGCCGTTTTTTCGTGGACGAGAGCTGGCCGGAGCTGGCGGGCGCGCCTCTGTGAGTCACGTGGTAAGCTAATCGCCTCGAGGAGGCGGTCATGCCGCGCGGAAATGGCGAGACCCCGGCACCGATTCGAAGCGGGGAAGACTACATCAAGAGCCTGCGGGGTCGGAATCTCAGGATCTTCTTGTTTGGTGAGTTGGTCGACGAGCCGGTGGACCATCCACTGATTCGTCCGTCGATCAATGCGGTCGCCGAGACCTACGATTTGGCAATGCGAGAGCCGGAGATCGCCACGGCCGACTCCGCGCTCACCGGCGGCCGCGTCAACCGCTTCCTCCACATCGTGCAGAGCCCAGAGGACCTGGTCGCCCAAAACATGATGCAGCGCAAGCTCGGACAAAATACGGGCACTTGCTTTCAGCGTTGCGTCGGCATGGATGCGTTCAACTCGCTTTATTCGGTCACCTACGAGATCGACGAGAAGCACGGCACCCCCTATCACGAGCGTCTCAAGGCGTTTCTGAAAACGATGCAGGAGCAGAACTACGTCGTCGGCGGTGCAATGACCGACGTCAAAGGAGACCGAAGCAAAGCTCCCCACGAGCAAGACGACCCTGACTTGTTCGTCCACATCACCAAGCGAAACGACGAAGGGATCTGGTTGCGGGGTGCCAAGGCTCACCAAACCGGTTGTATCAACTCGCACTGGATCATCGCGATGCCGACGATGCGACTCGGACCCAAAGACAAAGACTACGCAGTCGTGGCGGCTTTCCCAGTCGACGCGGCGGGCATCACCTATATCTACGGGCGACAATCCTGCGACACACGCAGCATGGAAGGCGGCTCGATCGACGTAGGCAATGCGTCGTTTTCGGGCCAGGAGGCGATGGTGATCCTCGATGACGTGTTCGTCCCCTGGACTCACGTCTTCATGGACGGGGAGCACGAGTTCGCATCGATGCTCGTGGAACGCTTCACCTGTTATCACCGCCGGAGCTACGTCTGCAAAACCGGCGTCGGCGACGTGTTGATCGGAGCTGCGGCTCAAGTCGCCGAGTACAACGGGGTCGAAAAGGCTTCACACATCAAAGACAAGCTCGTGCAAATGACGCACCTGAACGAAACGATGTACGCGGCCGGCATCGCGTCATCGCATCAGGCAAAGCCCACCAAATCCGGGTGCTACCTGAACGACGACATGCTGGCCAACGTGTGCAAGCACCACGTGACCAAGATGCCGTTCGAGATTGGTCGGCTCGCGCAGGATTTGGCAGGTGGGCTCGTGAGCACGGCCCCCTCCGAAAAGGAGCTCGAGCACCCCGAGCTGAAAGCCTTGCTCGAAAAGTACCTCAAAGGCCGCGCGGACGTTCCCACCGAAGCTCGAATTCGCGTGCTTCGATTGATCGAGAACATGACGATGGGTCGCAACGCGGTGGGGTATCTGACCGAGTCCATGCACGGCGCCGGGTCTCCGCAGGCGCAACGAATCCAAATCGGACGACAGATGGACCTCGGGTTCAAAAAGTCGCTCGCCCGCAAGCTGGCAGGCGTCGAAGGTCGCGACAAAGGCGAAGAGTAGCCAGCTTCGTTCAAATCTCCTACGGTGGTGTCGATGCAAGCGAGGGGTCGCATCTTCTGTCTCGTCGTATGGACGTGTCTGGCGGGGTCTGGTTGCGAGCGCGATGTCACCGCGGAGACCCGGAGCAGGACCCAAGCGCTCCCGCAACCAAGCACCGGCAGCTCCGTCGCGAAAGACGAAGAGCCAGCCGAGGTTTTGGCGGAAGGGCTTCTGATTGGCGAGTATCGGCTCGCACCGCATCCCGTCATCGATGGAGACACGATCCGCGTGGAGGGCTTTGGGCGCTCCGTTCGCCTGCTTTCGATCGACACGGAAGAGGCGGTCCGCAGCAGGCGGGACAGAGCCGCAATCAAAGCTGACTTCGACGAGTATCTGAGGCGAAAGCGCGGAGACGCGGTGCGTCCGAAGAAGGCCGGCACGCCGATGGGCAATCAAGCGACCGAATTTGCCGAGGCATTCTTCGACGGAGCCGAAACCGTACGGCTCGAACGAGACGACCCGAAAGCCCTTCGCGGGCGCCACGGTCGCCTTCTTGCGTACGCTTTCGTGCAAAAAGAGGGCAAGTGGACCAGCTACAACGTCGAAGCCGTGCGCGCGGGGATGAGCCCGTACTTCACGAAGTACGGGTACTCGCATCGCTTTCACAATCAGTTCGCGCGGGCCGAGGCCGAAGCTCAGCGCGCACGACGCGGCATCTGGGATCCCGAGGCCGAGGGTTATGGCGACTATGCCGAGCGCAAAGACTGGTGGGACGCGCGCGCCGACTTCATCCAAGCGTTCGAGCACCAAGCAGCCCGGCGCGACGATTTCATCGTGTTGACCCACTGGGATGCCGAGGCGCGGCTCGAAGAAAAGCTTGGCGAAGAAGTGACCGTCCTCGGGACGGTCGACGAGGTGAAACACTTCAAAGGTCTGGTGCGTGTTCGGCTGGCTGGCGCCGGAAATCATGGCCTTCCGATCATCTTTCGGGACAAAGAGATCTTCGGTCGGAGCGAGCTCGCGCGCTACCAAGGCGAGCCTGTGACCGTGGGGGGCCGGGTCGACCGCTACGTGCGAGGTGACTACCAGACGCTTCAGATCGTCGTGAACCGCCCAAGGCAGATCGGCCTTCCTTCCCTCCCCTGGCCCGGCGAAGCCGCTCTGGCGGCGGAGTAAGACGAAACCGAACGCGGCCCCGACCGATAACCCGCCAAACCGAAAAAAGCGGGAGGTCTACATGGTGGGAGTGTGCGGTTGGGCGCGCGGATGCGCTTGCCTGGGGCTGGTGCTCGTTGGTTGCGCGAGGGAGCCCCTCACGACGGAAACGGGTTGTGAAGAAGTCTTGCCCGGCGACATCGTCATTACGGAGATACATGCAAACCCCGACGGGAGCGACGGGGATGGCGAGTACATCGAGCTCTTCAATGCGAGTGAAGGCGCCCTCGAGCTTCAGGGTTTGACCCTCGTCTCGAGCCGCGAAGATGGGACTGGAGCCGCGGAGCATCGGTTTGAGGAGGGCCGTATCGAAGCGAACGACTACTTCGTGTTGGGGCGGGCCCCAGCCCAGTCGCTGCCAGCGCATGTCGACTACAGCTTCGGCGACGCGCTCGGCAGCCTTCGCAACTCCGACGCTGCGCTTGTGATTCGATGCGGCGAGACCGTCATCGACGCCGTCCGATATGCGGGCACGCGAGACGGCCACGCTCTCGAGCTCGATGGTCGGCTCTTTCCCGACGAGGGGTCGAACGACGAGGGGGGTCATTGGTGCTTTGCGCCCGAAACCGCGACCGAGACTTTCCCAGGAAATTTCGGGACTCCGGGCGGGCCAAATAGCGAGTGCGAGCAAACGCCCGTCGAAGAAGGTACCTGTCTCGATGGCGAGACGAGGCGCCCGATCGATCCACCGGCCCCTGGCGAAGTCGAGATCACCGAATGGATGGCCAATCCCGCCGGCCTCGACGGCGAGCTCGAGTGGGTCGAGGTGCGATTCAATGGGCCGGCCGACCTGAATGGCATACGGCTCGGCTCGCAAGAGGGCTCCCTTGGCGGTCCAATCGTCGACGACGTCTGTTTCCCCGTCGACGCGGGCGGTTGGGTCGTCTTCGGAGCGAGTCCGGCGGCGGCTCCCCGCGTCGACGCGGAGCTCGAAGTCAGCCTCGGAAACGACGAGGCGCGCACCATCGTGGTTGCCTTCGAAGAGACGGTCCTCGACCGGGTCGAGTACGTGGGCTCCGAGGAAGGCGTGGCATGGCAGGTCGACCCCGCCGGGTTGGTGTGCCTAGTCGACGCCGTGGCGGACTACGAGTACCGAGATGCCAACTTTGGCACGCCTGGCGCGTCGAACCCGTCCTGCAAGCCGGTGCTCGAGGAGGGGACGTGCCTCGACGGGGAGACCCCGCGGCCCATTCGAAGCCCATCCGCAGAGCAGGTCGAGATCACCGAGTGGATGGCCAACCCTTCGATGGTCGGCAATCGACAGGGCGAGTGGGTCGAGGTTCGCTTCGCGGCCGCCGTCGATCTCAATGGTCTCGTGTGGTCCGATCTCACGCGGGCGACCGAAGCGCTGGAGCGAGACGAGTGTTTGTCCGTGCTCGCTGGGGCCTTTGCGGTATTCGCGCGTAACGCGAACGGCGATGAAAACGGCGGGCTTCCTTTCGTTGACGCCGAGCTCGGAGTTTCGCTCAATAACACCGACGAGATGCTCTCGATCAGCATCGACGGCGAGGTACTGGATTCGATTTCTTACGAGAAGTCACAACCAGGGGTCGCAACGCAGGTCGATGAATCGGGTTTCGTCTGCGATGCCATCGTGCAGTACGGCGACGGAGACCTTGGCACGCCAGGCGCGCCGAACCCACCGTGTCCCTGAGACGCGCACACGGTGTCATTTTCGTTTTCGCATGGCTCGCCGCATGGTTCCCAAGGGGGGCGAGGGCCGTTCAATACGAGGTTTTCATCGATGTCGCAGCGGAAGAAGACCTCTACGACCTGCTCGTGTCGGGGCAGATCTCCAAACGGTCGTTCGATGCGCTCTTGCTTCTCTATCAAAGCAAAGTCGACCTCAACCGGGCCGATCGGGAGCGGCTCTACGCCTTACCAAACCTCGACCTGGTGCACGTATCTCGGATCCTCCGGTATCGAGCCGAGACTTCTGGCGTTCGAACGCTCGATGAGCTCGTGCTGGCTGGAGTGCTCGAGCCGAAGCTGGTCGAGGCGATTCGAGCCTTCGTCATCGTGCGGTCTACCCAAGCGCCAAAATCGCAAACCCGTGGGTTCACGCGGATGCAGACGCGCTGGAGCGGGCGCCACGATCGACTTCCGCCCGCGGCTGCGGTGCAGGCTCGGGTGCAGACGCTCCGCAATCTCGATGTCGGGGCTGTCGGCGTCCTCACGCGCAACGATGTCCATGAAGTGCGCTGGGATCGGAGCCGCCAAGTGCTGACCGTAACGCCCGAACAGGTTCGTTTCTTGGTTCCAAAACTCTATGCCGAGTGGGAGGAAGACGACTGGGAGGTGATCGCGGGGACGTACCGCATCGGGTTTGGTCAACGGCTGACCTTCGATGTCACCAATCAGGTCAGCCCCAATGGCTTTTTCGGCGACTACGAGCTCCGACGGAGCAATGCGCTCATCCGACGATGCCGGCGCAGCGCAGGAGAGCTGATCGAATCGCCATGCCCGACCGATAGGGTTCCGCGCGTCACGCCCGATTACCAGTGGACGAACCGACTTACGGGTGGGGCGTTTGGTGTGCGAGGGGCGACCGTCGGGCCTGGTTGGTTGCAAGCCTATGGATGGGGTTCCTATCAAGCTCACCGGGTACGTCAGACAGAGGTGGCGAACCGAGCTGCATGCCGAGACCCCCGGCTCGAAGATCCCGCTTGCAGGGCGCCACCGGTCTACGTGCGAAGCGCGGACTCTCCGAAACCGCAGAGCCAGCTGAGCTCCGCGAGCCTACCCGTCTTGGTGGCGGAAGGTCTCGGCGGAGCAAACGTAGGTTACTTCTGGAACACCCGAGCCCACGTTGGGATGACCGGATACGGATCGGTACCGAAGTGGTTGGTCGAGGGCGTCGAGCTCGACTTCCAAGAATTCGCCACGAGACCCTTTGGCGGTCCCTTTGGCGCGCTCGGGCTCGACGCGGCTTATGGATTTGGCGTGCAGGACTTCTTTGTGGAAGTTGCACGCAGCTTCGACTCTCAAACCGGAGATGGCGGCGGCTATGGCGCTGTCGTGCGAAGCATCACCACGCTTGCGACCACGGAGCTCGACATCTCGGTTCGGTACTACGGTCCGGACTATGCAAACCCCTACGCGCGTCCCGTGTCCGCACCCGATCAGCTCGATGGTCTGCGAGCGCGCGATGAAACCGGGGCTCGCGTGAGGGCCACTAGCAAGCTCGGTCGTAACTCGGCTGTCCGGACCGTTGCCGATGTCTGGCGCCGGCTTTCTCGGCGCGAGATCGACGCGTTGATGGTCGCGCGCCTGGATGTAGACCTCCGCCGAGCGGGCAGGTGGGCCTTTTGGGCGTCCTACCGAAGAGGCAACAGTCAAAGCTTGACCACTGCGACACGCGTTTCCTACGAGCCGAATCGGCAGTTGGCGATCGCAGCGCAATACCTCCACCAATGGCTCGAGCTCGTGGCGACGGGGAGGCCTCGACAGAACATGGCGGCGTTGCTTCAGATCACCGCCCGACCGGCCGACCAAATTCGGATCCGAGCTCTCGCGCGCTACGACTTTGACGACATTGCCGACAATAGCCGATTCACCCAAGTGCTCTGGGGCTACCTAGAGGTCGCGTTGACATTGCGCGGCCGAGACGCGCTGACGTTGCGATACGACTCTCGCGTCTTCCTCGACCGTCGCGACTCGACCTTGGCGCGGGTCCCAAACCCAGAACACTGGTTTTCATTCGAGTACGTGTTTCGATTCTAGCCTTTGAGCGACTGTGCGGGGGCTGGTAGGATTACTGGTCCATGGTTGACGGCCTAGACATCGTGGATCAAGCGGGTGTCGAGTCGTTCCCGTCGAGCGATCCGCCGAGCTGGACACTCGGCCGCCAGCCCAATGCACCAGTGCTCGTCAGGCACCCCGAGTGGGAGCCGATGACGGCCTACGTCGCGAACATGTCCTACTTCAGCGGCAAGCTCGAGGCGTATCTGAGGTACAAGGAGATTCCTTTTCGGCGCCGAGTGGTCGATGTGAAAGTGATGCGAGACGAGGTGCTACCGGCCAGCGGCTTGATGAAGGTCCCGGTCATCCGGCTCGCCAACGGACAGTGGCTCAAGGACACGACGCCCATGATCGAATGGTTGGAGTCCCAGTACCCCGAGCCGACGGTGATTCCGCGAGACCCGGTGCTGCGCTTCCTGTCCAAGTTGGTCGAGGATTATGCCGATGAATGGTGTTGGCGCGGGGCCCTCTACTGGCGCTGGCGCCCCGCCGAAACTCGGAAACTCTTGATGTCACGAATCGGAGACGAGGTGCTTGGCGACTTCCCCGCACCGAACCGGCTGGCCGGCTGGTACTACGGGCGACGTCAAATCGCGACGTACCTCACGGGCGATGGAATGACGCCCGAAACCGAACCGCATATCAAGCGGCACTACCTCGACCTGCTTGAAAGCATGAGCACGATTCTCGAGGACCAACCCTACCTACTCGGCAACCGCCCTTCCCTGGTCGACATCGGACTGTTTGGACCGATGTTTCGCCACTACGCTCAGGATCCCACGCCAAGCCGCGTGATGGCGGAGCAAGCACCCACTGTGTTCGCCTGGGTCGGGCGGCTTTGGAATGCGCGGGCAACCGCGCTGTCGGGCAAGCCAGCGTTTTCGGATTTCTCACACCCCGGGTGGGGCTACTTTCTGGAGGAGATCGTGAAGACCTACTGGCCGTTTCTCGTGCGCTCTGCGCGTGCGTGGCAAGCGGGGAAGAAGAGGGTCGACCACCAGGCACGAGGGGTCACATACCCGAAGCTGAGAGTGACGCGCTATCGTGTGTATTGCCTCGAGGTGCTTCAAAACGAGTACGAGGGGCTCTCCGAGGCGGACCGCGACGTGGTCGACAAGATCCTCGCACCCTATGGCAGGCTCGAGCTGTTGCCCGGTCTTCGCTCTGGGCTCATGAAAGAGCACGAGCTTCCGCTCCAACCAGCTCGTCGGCAGCCCTCTAGGCTTCGCCGCTTGCTCCTAGGGCTCACCGGAACCCCCTGGGACATGCCGGTCGCACCTCGGGACTAGCGTCGGGCCCCCTCGGAGGCGCGGTCTGCTCGGGTTCGGGCGAGCGGCTCCGAGCTAGCCCCTCCGGGTGGCTACCGGGTCTCGGACACGGCGGCGCGAAACACGCCGGCGTGCGCTCGATTTTTTCGCAATACTGGATCAGTGCGCACTTTCGGGGGGGGGAGTCGGGCGCCCGCGCTACCGTCGAACCCAGATTCTCAGACACCGCAAATCGGGGACGTGTTGGATTCGCGGTACCGTATCACCGGGGTTCTCGGCTCCGGCGGCATGGGGTGCGTCTATCTCGCCGAGCACGTCTCGATTCAGCGGCCCCTGGCGCTGAAGCTACTGCATCCCGAAGTCGAGGAGATCGACGAGGTGACCAAACGCTTCGAGCGAGAGGCGTTCGCCATCGGGCGTGTCGACCATCCGAATTGCGTAAACGTCTCCGACTTCGGAAAGCTGAGCGACGGCACTTTCTACATGGTGCTCGAGCTACTGGATGGCGTGCTGCTCTCCGACTTGCTCGGCCAAGAGACGCGGATCCACTGGAAACGCGCGCTCCACATTGGACGTCACATCCTCAGCGCCCTCGATTACGCGCACGGCGCGGGGATCATCCATCGCGACGTCAAACCGGAGAACGTGATTCTGGTCGATCAGGATGGCGATCCGGACTTCGCCAAGATCCTGGATTTTGGAATTGCAAAGCTGCACGAAGACGCGAAGCCCGAAACGGACACTGGGCTGCTGATCAACGACGCCAAGCTGACTCAGCAAGGCGTCGCCATCGGGACCCCGACCTACATCGCGCCCGAGCAGGCATATGGGCTCCCGATCGACGGGCGGGCCGATCTCTATTCCTTGTCCACCATGCTGTACGAGATGATCACCGGCACCCCTCCGTTCGACACCGACGATGTGGGCGCGCTCTTGCGCATGCACATTTCGGCGGAAGTCCCGAAATTCGCCGAGGTAGCTCCGGACGTGAACGTTCCCAAAGCCGTGGAGCGTCTCGTCCTCGACGGACTCGTGAAGAAGGCGACCGATCGAATCGGTAGCGCCAAGGAATACATCGCGCGAATCGACGCTATCCTGCCCAACAAGAGTCGAAAGAGGTCGCGGGAAGATCGAACAAGATCGGGGCTTCGCGCGATTTCGTCCTTCGACCTCGATGGCCTTCGCGCCTCGCTGGCAACGGGGGTTGCCCGCGTCGTCCCCAAGAAGAAGACCACACGACGAATTGTCGCAGCTGCCCTTTTGGCGCTCTCTCTCGCAGTTGTGTTTGCGCTGGCATTCGGAAGCACAGCCCCGGACGTCCCTCCGCCCGAGCAGCCCTACGGGGTTATGAGTCTCGGTCATGCCCAGGCCAGCAAACAGCTCAACATGCCGGCTTTGATCGCCTACGAGAAGGCCGT
>JBFICQ010000118.1:0-10423 GCA_041581895.1 Polyangiales bacterium
ATCTTGGCCGTCGCGACCATGGCGTGGGGCAACCTTGCTGCGCTCGCGCAATCGAGCGTCAAGCGTATGCTGGCCTATTCCTCGGTAGCGCACGCGGGCTACGCGCTCGTGGGTCTGGCGGCGACCTACAAAGTTAGCTCGGTTGCGGTGAGCGCGGTGCTCTACTACCTCGCTGCGTACACGGTCTCCAACGTGTTGGCGTTTGGCTCCTTGGTGCTGCTGGGTTCCAAGGGCAAAGAGGCGGTCAGTTACGAGGACCTGGCGGGCGCCGGCCGTAGGCATCCCGCGGCCGCGGTTCCTTTCGTCGTCGGGGTTCTCTCGCTCCTCGGTATGCCGCCGACGGCGGGTTTCTTTGGGAAGTACTATGTCTTCAGCGCTGCCGTTCAGGCGGATATGACCTGGCTTGCGGTCCTCGGCGTGCTCGCCAGCGCCGTGGGTGCCTATTACTATCTCAAGGTCATCGTCTATCTCTTCATGCGCGAGCCCGAGGAAGACGCTCCCATTGCGGTCCCGATGCGCTCTGCGCACGTTGCCGTCGCCCTCGTCCTTGCCGGCTACTACGTCGTTCGCATGGGCGTCACCCCCGGCCGTTATCTCGACTTTGCGATCTCCGCAGCGACCAGCTTTCTGAGTTAGGCAATTACGTGGGGCACTGGGTCTTCCCGATGGATCACCAGGGGCGCCGGAGGTTTTCAGGCCGTAGCTCGGCCGAGGCGGTGGCCGGGGCGGACTAGCAGGCGTCGAGGCCTGTCGGCGGGGAGCGCGTCGAACGCTCGCTTCCAATCGGCGAAACGACCCCCTGCTTGCACCGCCTCGAGGACCGCCAAGCCCTCGGCTCGGCCTCCTTGGGCCAACACGTATTCGATCCAGGCCCAGCGCGCGCTGGTGGCGCGCACGTCGACCCGACCTCGCACCCCGCGGCGCAGCCGTCGCAGCCTCGCATTCACCAGATCGATACCTGCAAAGGGCTCCCCGTCGAGGGGTGTGTTGCGCTTGGCCACGAAAGGCGCAACTCCGAGCGAGAGCGGAATCGACGAGGAGAGCTCCTTCCCTAGCTCGACAATTTCGTCGATGTCCTCCTCGGTTTCGCCTGGAAGACCGACCATCAAGTAGAGCTTCAGTCGCTTCATGCCGTGACGCCGTGCCAGACGCGCGGCTCTCCGGAGGTGTTCCTCGCTCGTGCCTCGCCGGACCGCGTCGCGCATCCGCTGACTGGCGCCGTCGGCAGCCGTGGTCAAAGTTCGATGCCCTCCGCGCCGCAGAGCAGCCATCAAATCGTCGTTCAATCGGTCTGCTCGCAGCGAGGATAGACCCACCTCACGACCAGTGTCCGCCAGCGCGTTGACGATCTCGTTGATCTGTGGGTGGTCGGTCGTTGCGGCGCCCACTAGCCCGACGCGTTCGGCCCGGTCGGGCACGAGCGACAGCACGCGTTCTTTGTTCACGATGCGCATGCCATCGTTCGTCGACCGCCGCATCACGCAATAGGTGCACCCCCGATGACAACCGCGTTCGGGCTCGACTAGAAACATGTTCCTGAGCTCGGTGTGCGGCGTAATGATCTGTGAAAACGCGGGCAGCTCTTTGTCGTCCGCCTTGTCGACCGGCGGAAGGATGTCCCCATGGAGTGTCGGAACGAACACGTGTGGATGAGTCGCGAGGTTTCGTAGCGCCATGCCTTTCGAGTCCGAGTCGAACATCGTGCGCAGCACGGAGACGATCGACTGGTCTGCCTCTCCCATGACGATCGCATCGACGAAGGGCGCCAACGGCAATGGGTTGCTGAACGTCAGCGGCCCACCAGCGAAAACGATCGGATCGCGCGACGTTCGGTCACTCGCGAGTGGCGAAACTCCCGACATGTCGAGTGTCTGAATCAAACCCGCGAGCTCGGCCTCGTAGGCGATCGAAAAAGCGATGACCGCATAGTCTGAGACCGGACGCATGCGTTCGTAGGTGAGCAGCGGCATTCTCGACTGGCGCCAACCACCGACATCGTCCGGAAGAAAAGCCCGATGGGCCGCCATCCCATCTGTCGCGTTGATTGTGCGGTAGATGGTCTGGTATCCAAGGGAAGACATTGCGACGTGGTAAGGGCTCGGGTAGACGAGCGCGACGGATTCAGGAGCCTCCTTGTCGATGGCTCCTATCTCGTCCCGGAGCCTCGCGTCGATGTCGGCTCTTACGCTCATGCAAAGGAAAGCCTAGCGCCAAGTCGAGGGAAACACATTCCCCCGTCAGTTGACGCCGCGGCCCATCCGATCCCAGCGAATCCGCTTCCACAGCGGAGCGCGCTTATCCTTCCAGGACATGTAGATGAACAAAGCCTTGCCCTTGATGCGGGAGTTGCTGACGGCGCCGATGAGCGGGTTACGGCTGTCGTTCGAGCTATCGCGATGGTCTCCTAGCACGTACACATGGCCTTCAGGGACTTTCACCGGCGTTCGGTCGAGCGGAAAGTCGTGTTTGGAGTGGCTCATCCGATGGGTCACGTCGCCCACGACCTCTTCGTAGGTCATGCACGTGCTATCGAGGTTCTTCTGCTCGCCCTTCGAGCAGGGGCCCACCTCGACGGTTTCCAATACCTCGCCGTTGCGAGAGATTTTGCCGCCTCGGATCGCGATTTCGTCGCCGCTCACGCCAATGACTCGCTTCACGATGTCTTCGTCGTCCGCAGGGCTGTGAAGGATGATGACATCACCCGGTTCCGGTCCGCCCCAGGTGAGCACCGCCTCGTGCATGAACGGCAAAAACAGCCCGTACGGGTACTTGGCGACCACCACGCGGTCTCCGTCGAGCAGAGTCGGCTCCATCGAGGGCCCATCGATCGCGAACGCTTCGAACAACGTCACTCGAATGAAGAGAGCCAGCAGGAGTGCGCCCCCGATCGTCAGTAGATTCGATCTCCAACCGTCGCCCTTTTTGGACTTGCTTGCCTTCTTCGACGCAGGGCTGTCTTTTCGTTTGCTCATTCGTACGGATAGGCCGGCAAGCGAAGGGGAGGGCCCACTTCGGTGGCGCGGACGCTAGTCTGCGGCTAGGCATGCGTCAAGCAATCCATGACGACCCTCTGCATCGACACGGCCACCGAGGTCGGGACAGTCGCGATCGCCCGCAACGGTGTTGTCGCGGCAGCCGCCACGTGGCGCTCCTCTTCGCGACACGATGAGAATCTGTTTGAGCACATCGATGCCGTGCTGAGTGAAGCGCGGGTAGGGCGAAGCGACATCTCCCTCGTGGGCGTCGACATCGGGCCAGGAAGGTTTACCAGCCTTCGCGTTGGTCTCAGCACCGCGAAAGGTCTCGCGTTGGGTTTGGGTGTGCCGATAGTCGGGGTGAGCTCGCTTCGCGTGCTTGCTCGCTCGATCAGCGCGGAGGGCGAGGTCACGCGCGTCGCCCTGATGAACGCGTATCGAGGCGACCTATTTGCGGCAGCGTACTGGCTCGCTACGGGCGACGAACGAGAGCTCGTACCGCCCACCTTCGGACCGCCCGAGAAAGTCTTGGCCCGCATCCGCGACGCCATTGGAGCGCGGCCGATCGCGCTTTGTGGGGACGGAGTGAGGACACACGCGGCGGCGGTCGAGGCGTTTTTCAGAGCCAACCTAGGCGATGGCCAAAGCCCGCCGGAAGCACCGCAAGCCGCGGCGATTGTCCAGGAGGTCGAGCACGTCATGCGAGCTCGCGGTCCAGACGAGCTCGCCTCTCTCGAGCCGCAGTATCTTCGTCCAAGTGATGCGAAGCTCCCTCAGCCCGCGCTTGGCGACTCGACCACGTCCTGAGAATGGCTCGAGACCGCGTCACGGTACGCGCGCTCGTAGAGACGCGTGGTGCGTTCCCACGAATGGTCGATGCGCATCACGCGGCTTTGCAGCTGGCCAAAGGTCTTCGTGTTGGCAAAAGCAGCAGCTCCTCGCTGCAGTGCACCAAGGAGCGATTCAGTTGTAAGATCATCGAAGAGGAGCCCCGAGCCCGTTTTCAGCGAGGCCTCACAGTCCACGACTTCGTCTGCAAGCCCGCCGTCTCGATAGACGATGGGTAGGGCGCCGTAACGCTGGGCCAACATTTGGAGATTGTCGGCGGGCGCTGCGCGTTCGGGCACGACCACGAAATCACTTGCGCCGATCAAAAGATGCAAAAACCCATCATTGGTGGCGGTCTTGATCTGAATGCGGTCCGGCCATCGGTCCCAAAGCTCTTCATAGATCGCGACGAGCTCCCCACTTCCGTCGAGCCGCACCACCAGCTGCACCTCGTTTCGGAGGAACTCCGGCCCGATCTTCGCGAGAAGCTTCATTCCCTCGCTGTCCACGTCGCCAACAGCCCCAAACAGCGGAACATCGCTCCGCACCGGCACGGCAAGCTCTCGCTGAAGCTCCGCCTTGCACTTCTCTTTGCCCTCGAGGTCGAACGGATCGTACCGGGCGGGCAGATGACGATCGGTTGCAGGGTTCCAAATCGCCGGGTCAATCCCGTGACGCACGCCGATGAGCTTGTTGTGAATCTCGCGGAACGTATCTTCCAGCCCCTCTCCCTCGCCCGGACGCTGAAGCCGGTGTGCATAGTTCGGAGACAAGGTGGTAACACGGTCCGCAGCGAGCAGCCCCGCTTTGAGTGCGTTGATGCCTCGTCCGTCGTGGGCTTCCTCACCCAGGCCGAGCCATTTCGCATCGCCTGCGTCGAAACGCCCTTGCTGAGAGGCGTCGTATACCGTCATCACGGTTGGCAAGTTGGGTAGCTCCAAGCGGAGGCGAGCCACCGCCGCGGCACCGGCCCACCCATGGGCATGGACGACGTCGTAATCGTTTTGGTGTTGGCGAATGAGATCGGCTACCGCTGCTGCAAAGAGGCCCACCCGGGAGGCGTCCAACTGTTTCCTCTCCCCCTCGAGCGAATCGGCCGAGAGCAAAATCTCCTCATTGCCGATGAAGGTCAGCCCCACGCCGTCCGGGTTGCGGCCGGTGTAGATGTCACACGACCACGCCCGACCACCGAGCTCGAACTGGAGCTTCGTCAAGCGGCGTGCAAGGGCGTGCTTCTTGGTGTCGATGTGGCCGTAGAGCGGGGAGACGACGTCCACGGTGTGATCGGCACGACGCAGAACTTTGGCCAGCGTATTCACGTCTCGCGCGTCTTTGGCCGACGTGAAGGCTTGGGGCGCAATGAATAGAATTCGCAAGGTGGTGGACCATAGCGACAGTTGGCCGCTCCGGCCACGTGGAAAAGCGACTTGCGCCAGACCATGGGTGGGCCAGGCTTCGGCTCGATGGCGGAACGCGAAAAAATCGCCGTGACCGGAGCGTCGGGGCTGGTCGGCAAGGCGCTGGTGCCGGCCATACGCGCCAATGGCTTCGACGTCGTTCGACTCGTTCGACGAAGCACGAGGTCGAGCGACGAGGTCCGCTGGGATCCTGAGGCTGGGACGATCGACGTCGAAGCGCTCCGCGGTATTTCCGGCGCGGTTCATCTGGCCGGTGACAACCTCGCCGAGGGGCGTTGGACCGAGGCAAAGAAAGCGCGGATTCGAGACAGCCGGGTCCATGGCACGAAGCTGATCGCCGGCACACTCGCCAAGCTGACGCCGAAGCCACGCGTTTTGGTATCCGCCTCGGCGATCGGGTACTACGGGAATCGCGGCGACGAGACACTCGACGAACATGCAGCAGCTGGGGCTGGTTTCCTCGCCGAGGTATGTCGCGAGTGGGAAGCTGCGACGCAGGCCGCGGAGGAGGCTGGCATCCGGGTCGTCAAGGCGCGCATCGGCATCGTGCTTGCTTCCGAAGGCGGCGCTCTTGCCAAGCTCAAGACGCCTTTCGCACTCGGTGTAGGCGGACGCATCGGGGACGGCCAGCAGTACATGAGTTGGATCGCTTTGGAAGACCTCGTTTCCGCCTTCTTGTTTGCGCTGCAACGCAGCGATCTAAGAGGCCCTGTGAATTTCGTCTCTCCCGACCCCGTGACCAATGCCTACTTCACCAAGACACTCGGCGGAACGCTGAAGCGCCCCGCTGTCATTCCACTTCCCAAGTTCGCCCTCCGACTCGGCCTCGGCTCGGAGATGGCCGACGAAATGCTCATCGGAGGTGCCCGCGTCATCCCCGCATCGCTTCACGCCAACGGGTTCGTGTGGGAGCACACGACTCTCGAAGACGCGCTCGAGTCGATCTTGTGAGTCGCCACCTGCTTGACGGCTTCGCACCGTTTGACGAACACTAGCGCCGTGTCTCGGGGGGTCGTGTCGTGGAGCACATGGGGTTGCGCTCTAGCGTTCTTTCTTCTGGGCGCCTTTCCGCTCTACAACATCGATGCCTACGGTCACCTCGCTCAAGGACGGCAGATCGCCGAGCTGGGCTACGTCCCCGAGGTCGACCTCTTCTCGTTCTGGCAGGCGACACCGCAGCCGTGGAGCAATTACGAGTGGGCCTACGACCTGTTGACCTGGCTCGTCTACGACGGCCTCGGACCCAATGCGCTCATCGGGTTGAAGTGTCTAGCGCTCGCCGCGTTGGGCTACCTCTTGGTGATCCTCGCGTATCGGTTGTCCGGGGAGGCGATGATCGCCGCGCCGATCGCCGTCGCCATTCTGCTCTTCTTTGCGCCCATGGCGCGTCTACGCTTCACAGTCCGTCCGCAGATCGTCGGATTGCTCCTGCTCGCGGTTCTTTTGGTGGGCATTCACGCGATCTTTTCTCCAGCGGTATCGACGCGCCGTAGGACATGGATCGTCGCGGGTCTGACCGGGATGCAGGTCCTGTGGGTCAACATGCACGGCTCGCATCTGCTAGGGCTGCTGATCACCGCATTGTTCCTCGGCTTTTCGTTTCGCACCGCGGCCTTCAAGTCGATGCTTGCATTGCTCGCCCTGCAGGTCTCCGCCACTGCGTGCACTCCGTTTGGGTTCTCGATCGTGACCGACGCAGTGTCCCACGTCTTCGATCCCGCCTACCGGGACATCGTCATCGAGTGGGGCGCATGGTCACCGGACCATCCGCTCTATCTTCTGCTCGGACCCGCGCTCGCGGCGCTCTTGGTGTTGATGTCGATGCGACCGGTGATCCGTTCGGGGCGCTTCGGGACGGCATATGCGGTGTTTTGCGTCGTTTTGAGTCTAATGGCCTTTCGCTCGCTGCGTTTCGTGGCGCACCAGCTGCTTCTGAGCGTGCCGTTGATCGCCGCGGGTATCGCCCAGATGCGATGGGCGCGGAACCTCCACCGCGTGGCTCTCGTCGCGGCGGGTGCTGCAGTTGCTTGGGCTGCCTTCATGGCTCCGCGTCTCGAGCCTTTCGTTCCTTTTGGCTTTGGAGAGCCACGCCTCGGCCATGCATGGGCCGCCGCCGACGCGCTGAACGATCACGTGAGGGATCCGCGAATTCTCGCGCCGATTCAAGACAGCTGGCCGCTCATGTTCGCCGTCCATGACGGGCGCTTCTTGATTGACGGCCGGGTGCCGTTCTACGGTCCCGAGCTGATCCGCGAGGTCACTGACAGCTTCGGCGACCCTCTTGCCTTTCAAGAGCTCCTGGCGCGGTACGACGTAAACGCCGTGGTCGTCGATCACACTCGCTCCGGCCAGGCGCCAGCGGTGGAGTTTCTTCGGCGATCGCCGCAATGGTTGCTCGGGCAAGTGCAGGATCGACAGTCGCTCTACGTCCGCAAAGACGCGGCGGGCTCGTTGCAGCCCCTCGAGGTCGTCGGTCCCGGCTACCACCCGGGTCTTCTTCTGGAGCCCTCTGCAGCCGATGCCGACATCGAGCGAGAGCTCCGCCGGGTCGGTCATCATCAGAATTCGAAGGCTATCCAGGGATGGCTCGAGGGTCTTCGCCTTCTTCGCCCGCTCGCACGAGATGGGGATCGAGCGGGCATTCGCCGATACCAGAGCGAAGACGAGCGGAAGGCCGCTCGCAGCGCCTACGCGGCCCTCACTCGCGCTGCCGAGGTCTATCCCGGCTTCACATCGATCGAGCTCTACCGCGGGATGGCTGCCCTTGCTGCCTGCGATCTCGAAGAGGCGCGTGATGCCTTCGCCCGGGCGGCCTACTCGGGCGAGACCCGTGAAACCGCCTTGGCATCGCTCGAGCTCGTCTTACGCGGAGGGGACGAGGACCAGTGGCGGGCCGCAGTTGCCGAGATCGAAGCGCTTCTCACCCATCCCCCCGGGCGCGACGATCCGTGGCTCATCGCAATTCGCCAAGAGGCCGACCTTCGTTGTCGCTGACACTTAGGAGACCGATTCGCGCTCGAGCTCGATCAGGGTGATCTCCGAGGGCGCCGCGATTCGCATCGGCGGGCCCCAATACCCCGTGCCCGAGCTCACATAGATCTGCGAGTCGCCGCGCCTGTGAAGGCCCGACAGGAACGGCTGCACCAACCGCGTGAGGAAGCCAAACGGAAAGATCTGGCCACCGTGCGTGTGGCCGGATATCTGCAAATCGACCCCATGCTCTTTAGCTTGGTCGAAATGAACGGGCTGGTGCGCGAGTAGCACCACGGGCTTGGTTTCATCGCGGCCCTCGAGCGCGCGGCTCATGTCGGAACCGTGACCATTTCCGAACTGATGGGCAGTCCAATCGTCCACGCCTGCGACGTGGATCGAGGCCCCGTTGTCGCCAACCTCGACGTGCTCGTTTCGAAGGGGCCGAACGCCGATCTCGAGCAGAAAGGCGAGCCATTCGTCGGCGCCGGAGTAGTACTCGTGGTTTCCGGTCACGAAGTACGTTCCATGCTTGGCGCGAAGCCGTCCGAGGGGACGCACGGCCTCACCGAGCTCTTCGACTGAACCATCGATCAGGTCACCGGTAATCGCCACGATGTCTGCGTCGAGCTTGTTGACCTTGCTGACGATGTCCTCGACGAAGTTGCGGCCGATCGTGGGCCCGACGTGCATGTCGGTGAGCTGCACGAGGCGAAGGCCGCGCAGCGCCTCAGGAAGCTTTTTCAAACGCACGGTGAGCCGCTTCACCTCGACTGGCCGCACCGCTGACCAAACCCCCCAACCGGAGAGTGCGATCGCAAACGTGGTGGCGCCGCCGGCAAGAACCTGCGCCAAGAAGTCGCGCCGGCCGGCGTTCACCGCCATGACCTGAGCAGATTTGACCCAGCCCCAGCGAACGAGCTCGCCACCCCATAGCAGGACGAGCGTCAAGAACATCGCGCCCATCCAAACGTAGCCGACCCAGGCGATCGGGATCGCGATGCTGCGCGGGAGCACCCGCCACACGATCATCGAGGCGGGGATCGACAATCCGAGAACGATCAAGCTCACCGTAGCGACCTGGCGCCAGGGCTCGGGCAAGCTCGGGTCGCGTATCAGCCTCGCCCACAGGTAGTAGTGAAGCGCGAACGTGAGGCCGAAGATGACGCCAAAGAAGATGAGGATGCGGCCGAGCGACATTGGGCTTGACTACAAGCGCATAGGGATGAGGCGAAGTTGCGTCAAGCGCTCGCCAAACCCGGGTTCTGCCCCGGCTTGGGCTTTGGCGCTGCAATGGCTGGACTACCTCTTTTTTCCGGGTTTCGTGGTGGGCTTCTGCGATGCCTGGCCCGGTACGCTCGGGTCCGGGGAGTCGTATCGTTTGCGGCTCTCGGCCAGGTGCTCCCGCAATCGGTCGCGTACCTCGGGGTGACTCGCGGCGACGATCCGAGCCGCCATGAAGGCTGCGTTCTTCGAGCCGTCGATGCCGACGGTCGCAACCGGGACGCCGGGGGGCATCTGCACAGTGCTCAACAGCGCATCGACGCCCTGAAGGGCGCCCGACGCGATTGGCACCCCGATGACGGGGAGAGTCGTATGCGCAGCGACCACACCGGCGAGATGGGCGGCCATCCCTGCGCATGCGATGAAGACCTCTACTCCGCCTCCCTCCGCCGCGGCGATGTACTCTGCGGTTTCTCTTGGAGTGCGATGGGCGGACAGGACGCGCACGTCGCATGGGATGTCGAGATCGTCCAAGACATCGCGAGCTTTCAGAACCACGGGAAGGTCGCTCGGGCTGCCAGTCAGGATCGCGACGACCGGTTTGTCTCGTTTGCTGAGTTGAGTCTTGGTCAAGATCCCTCCGTGAGGCCTGCTTTCTAGCAAAAAGCCAGGACAGCGCCACGCTCGAGCGCCTTGACACTCCTCCGAGGCGAGCTAAGCCTGCGACCCTCATTCCAGCGTAGCTCAGTTGGTAGAGCGGGCGGCTGTTAACCGCTTGGTCGTAGGTTCGAGTCCTACCGCTGGAGCTTCTCAAAGCCCCTGGATCACCAAGCCAGGGGCTTTTGTCTACTGAGCGGCGTCGAAGACTCCTGTGCTCGCCGCCATGAGACAGAGCGTCAAGTACCGCGCAATCGAGCCCTCGACATGAGCCGTTGATGGGCTAAAGACAACGCCCGGCCTGCGAATAAACGGGCCCAAGCCCAGCCACCAGCGCCACGGTGGCGCCAA
>JBFICQ010000119.1:0-10359 GCA_041581895.1 Polyangiales bacterium
AACATCGCGACGACGCCGTCGGCGCGACCATCGGCTGCATAGCGAAACGCCGCCTCGGCGGGAGTCGGTCCACGAAGCTCCACCTCGTCTCCCGAGAACCGCGGCTCGTCCCGAAGGGCGTCGAGCGTGGGGCCGATGATCGTTTCCTCTTCAGTCCCTAGCAGGCCGCCCTCTCCTGCGTGTGGATTCAGCCCCGAGACCTCGATTCGAAGCGGCCGCTGATTGGGAAGCCATCGGGTCAACGCTTCGGCCAAATGATGCACCGTCCGCTCGATGTGCTCCGCCGTGATCGTGGATGGCACGCGCTTGATCGGCCAGTGGGTGGCCACCAGCGCCACCTTCAGCCTAGGGCCGAGAAACATCATCGTGACCCGCTCTACGTGGACACCCGCACGCCGGGCGAGGTGCTCGGTCTGGCCGCGGAACGAAACTCCGGAAAGGTGCACCGCCTCTTTGCTGACCGGGCCGGTCACCAGGGCGCGAGTATACCCGGCTATGGTTGCATCGCAGGCCGCCTCGAGGGCGCGGCATTGCACGGCGCCACCGTCGATGGTGGGTGCTCTGGCCTGCACCATCGTCAGCGGCCAGTCGGCGACGTGAACCAACGCGACCTCTCCCGGCGCCAGCGTTTGTGCATCAGCCGGCTCGATGCGCTTGACCGACTCGAGCCCGAGTGTTCGAAGCGCCTCCTCCATCCACGCCGCATCGCCAAACACGACGGCGCGATCGGTGCCGATACCCTGAGCAAGTGCCGCCGCCGTCACCACAGGGCCGACTCCCGCCGGGTCGCCTGTCGAAATCGCAAGCGGCCGAGACATCACGGTTCCTTCATCTTGTATCCGACCCCACGCACGGTTTCGAGGTTACTGACAGATTGACCGAGCTTCATGCGCAAGCGCCGAACGTGGATGTCGACGGTTCTGCTACTGCCATAGTAGTCGACGCCCCATACGCGCTCGAGGAGCTGTCGGCGAGAGAAAACGCGTCCGCGGTTTTGGCAAAGGAAACTCAGGAGCGCGAACTCCTGATGGGTGAGTTGTCGGGGACGCCCATCGATGCTGACCTCGTGGGCAGCCAGGTCGATGTAGAGCGAACCCATTTTCATGCGTTCCTGCTGGGCGAATTCACTGCGCTTCCAGTCGACCCGTCGAATCCGCATGTAGAGCTCGGCGGGTACGTAAGGCATCAGCACGAAGTCGTCGAAGCCGTCGCCGGCATCGAGGCGCGTAAGGGCGTTCAAGGTGACTCCGATGATGACAGGAACGTCTTGGAGCGCACTCGCGGCCCGGACGCGGACCAAGGCGGCGCGACCCGCGTCGGCTTGGTCCTCGGCCTCGATCAAGACGGCCGCGGGCGGGCTCGTAGCCAGCTCCTCGTCATCGAGTCGGTCCCAAAGCGTTGCGGTTTGGACCTCGCAGCCGAGCTCGTGAAGACACGCGACCGCGCTTTCCTCGCGGTCTTCGATGCCTTCTCGGCCGACGACCAGGATCCACATCGCGGTTTCCTACACCGCGGCCGCTAAGGGCGCCAGCCGGAGCGCGACTTCCAGCCTGATCCCCGCTATCATGTGGCGGACGTTCGCACGGGAACAAGTGGCTATGAAGCACTGGAAAGTCTTGATCAGCCGACTCGGCACGTCGGACTCGCTGTACGAAGGTACGGTCGACGCGGCGACATGGCCTGCTGCGCTCCAAGCAACGCGGAATGCGATTGGCGAGGAGGGCGGCGTGCCCGATGGAGCCAGCTGCAACGTCAGCCCGGACGGCGTCGTCACCATTCACGACTCCCGAGAGCAGCGTCGTTACCTTCTTGCGCCCGCTCCGCCTCCAAAAGCGCCTCCCGGCACGAAGAGGCCGATTCCGAGCCGGCCGGAGGTCGAGGCTTCCACCTCCGCGCGAGCTCGACGGGCCGCGTTGATCCATCCGATCCCGGACCGTGATCCGGTGCCGCCGAAAATGTCCCCAAGCCCCGGCGTGGCGAGCGTGCCGAGGCCGAGTGGCCCGCCCCCGACCGCGATCGAGAACAAGCTCATCCTATTGGCAACCCGGGAGGAGCAGCCAACCGGGTCGAGCCCGCTTCATTTCCGCGAACGGATGTATGCCGTACCGATCCCCATCGAGGCGGGGACGGGCGAAAAACTCGCCACCAAGTTGCTGCGCAAAGCTCAAGAAGAGCTTCGAAACGAACGCGGAGCGAAGTTCATTCGAATCGAGCTCTTCGATCATGTATGGCGATCGCGCCCTGACCGGCCCGCCCTGGTCCGCGTCGAATGGAAAGACTGGAGCAAAGGTATCGACATCGAGTTTCCGTTGCGCGACGAGGCGCGGCAGGAGCCGAGGCTCAGCAGCGTGCCCCCTCCGGCAACCGAAGACCGCCTGTCGGTCGCGTTTGAGGCCTGCCAGGACCTGCTCTTCTTGAAGAACCGCGCAGAGGCTTTGGAGTTTGGGGTGCACCTCCTCGAGGAGCTCGTCCCAGCAGAAGCGACGGCAGCGTTTCTTCTCGACATCAACACGGACGAGTTTCGGGTGGTCGCCGCCCGCGGGACTGGCGCGCATGAGCGCAAAGGCAAAGGCTTCCCTTCTTCCGAAGGCTTGCTGGGTGCTGCGAGCGGGCTCGCGGAGCATGCGGTCTTGGTGCTCGCGCACGCCCAGAAGGACCCACGGTTCCGTCAGGAGATCGATGGCATCCCCGGGCTCGACGTGCGAGCGCTCCTCTACCGGCCGCTGATCCACAAAGGGCGCCTATTTGGCCTGCTTCAATTGGCCAATGGGGTTGGCCGCGGGATGTTCAGCGAGGCGGACTGCGAGGTTGTCGACTACGTGACGCAGCAGCTCAGCGCGTTCGTCGCAAGGGGTGCTGCACCGAGAGCTGCTGGCTAGTCAGCAGGAGGGGATTCCGCCAGCAAGTCCTTGATGCGCGCCTCGAGCTTCCCGGCATCGGCCTTCCGAAAGCCCTCGTGCACATGACGGATCTTGCCATCGCGGCCGATGAAGTACGACGAGGGCATCGTCGAGGGCTCGTACCGCGAGGCGACTTGCAGCTTCTTATCGTGCACGCGACGGAAGGTCACAGGGGTGGCCTTGAGGAAGTTCCTCATCTTCTTCTCGCTGTTGTCGATGTTGACCCCGACGATCACGAGGCCCTCGGATTCGTACTTCTTGTGGAGTGCCTCGAGGACCGGGATTTCCTGCTTGCAGGGACCGCACCAGGACGCCCAGAAGTCAATCACCACGACTTTCCCCTTGAGCTTTTCGAGGTCGACCTCCTTCCCCGTTTGGTCAGAGAGGCGTATGGGCGGGGGCTCATCCCCCGGCTTCAGGGCGTGCGCAGTGGTGGCTGCGAATGCGACGACAACCGACGCGATGCACCACGTCCTACTGAGCGAGCTCTTCACGCACATACTCGGCCAACTGCTCGGGCGGGAAAATGAAGCGGCGGTCGTTCACGTAAATCGAAGGCGTCGAATCGACACCAATCCTCTTGCCTTCGGCACGGTCGGCCTCGATTTTCGCCTCCACCTCTTTTGATTTCACATCGGCCCGAAAGCGCTCGAGGTCGAGCCCGAGCTCCTTCGCGTAGCTCTCGAAGTTCACCATCTCTAGCTTCGCCTGGTTCTTGAAAATCAGGTCGTGCATCTCCCAGAACTTCCCCTGTCGATCCGCCGCAAGCGCGGCCTTCGCGGCTTCGCGCGCCTTCGGATGGCCCGGAAGCGGGTACTGCTTGAAGACCAGCTTCACTTTGCCGTTCGAGTCATCCACGAGCTTCTTCAGGAATGGGGCGGCCATGCGACAATGCGGACATTGAAAATCACTGAACTCGTAAATCGTGACCGGCGCCATCGGAGAACCGCGAAGGGGAGAGCCCTTGTGGCTGAGCTTCACTTTGGTGTCGTCGTCGTACCGCACGCGATAGATGTCGCGAATCTCATCCCGCGAGTAGCCTTCGTCGACGAGCCGCGCCACGTACCGAGCCGCCGGCACGCATCGCTTGCACTTACGATTCTCGGCTACACACCGAGCCACACTCACAGGATCGCCGCAGGGCGACAGCAGCTCGTTCACCATGTCGACCCAGATGCCCCGCGAGAAGTCATCGAGCGCGCTGATGTCGACCTGGGGCAAGCTCTCGATCGGCTCTTTCGACTTGACCGGCGCAACTTCGTCAGCCGATTCCTTGCTCTTAGAGCCGTTGTCCGCTTCGGAAGAGCGCTCGCAGCCAACGGCCACGGCGGCCGCGAAGACGCACAGTACCAACCACCGCATGGGAAAGGCGAGCTTAGCAGAGTTTCGTAGCACTGCCCTGGTAAGCCCCTGGAGCCTCAGGACTCGCTGTAGGTGATCAGCTGGGCCCGAACGATATCCTCGTTGATTCCCGTTCGGATGTATTCCTTCAGGCAATCGGCAATCGTCACCATGAGGTCGTCCATCCCGTTGTCTTCGATCAGCCTCGACAAAAGGGCCCGGGATTCACGGCTGTCCTCGTCTCGCAGAAACTTTCGAACTTCCTCGATCGTAATTCCACCTTGGAAGTCGATATAAGCGTTTTCCATCAGGTAACGCGCCAACTCGTTCACATGACCCTCCGTCTCGCGTGATCTGGTCCTCTATTAGACACCCGAAAGCCCAAACGGCAAGCCTAAAGGCCCCCATCAGGGCATAGAGCTGCTTTTCTCGACGACCGGGTCGTGTAATCGTCCGCACGGTGAAGGTTCGGACCCATCTGCGCGTAGATCACAGCTTGTGCGGCTCGCCCCTCGAGCTCGGCAATGGGAGGGCTTCGGTGGCCCTCGACACCACGCACCAGATGACGGTGGACGAGCAAGGGCTGGTCCACGGCGGTTTCGTGTTCGGAGTGGCCGACTATGCCGCGATGCTCGCCGTCAACGACCCAAACGTCGTGCTCGCGGGCGCGCAGAGCCGATTCCTGAAGCCGGTTCGGCAAGGCGACCGAGCGGTTGCACGTGCTCGCACCGTCGCGACCGAGGGGCGAAAGCACGAGGTCGCAGTCGAAGTCAGCGTTGGGTCCACGAGGGTTTTCGAAGGAACGTTTACGTGTGTTGTGCTTGGGCACCACGTGCTCGAGGGAACGGGGAACGAGTGATGACACAAGACGGCGGCGCCATCATCGGAGCGACACTCGCGGCGCGCGGTGTACAGCAGCTCTTCACCCTTTGCGGCGGACACATTTCACCCATCCTCATCGGTGCCAAAGCAAGCGGGATCGACGTCGTGGACGTGCGAGACGAAGTCAGCGCCGTATTTGCCGCCGATGCCGTAGCGCGCATGACCGGCATCCCCGGTGTGGCCGCCGTGACCGCCGGCCCAGGCGTCACGAACACGGTGACTGCGGTCAAGAATGCGCAACTCGCGCAGTCGCCGCTGGTGATTTTCGGAGGCGCGGCAGCCACCCTGCTAAAGGGGCGCGGCGCCCTGCAGGACATCGACCAGATCTCGCTGATGGAGTCGATCACCAAATGGGCGGTATCGCTGAAAACCGTCAACAGCATCGCCCCGACTGTCGAAAAGGCGCTCGACGTCGCGAAAGATGGCGTGCCGGGACCGGTGTTCATCGAGATCCCGATCGATTTGCTCTATGCCGAGGACCTCGTGCGCGAAATGTTCATGAAGGAAAGCGGCGTCAAGGACGCCAAGAACCTCGGCTCGAAGGCCCTCGAGCTCTACATGCGCGGGCATTTGTATCGGCAGTTCCACCAGCCCCATGTGAGTATCGTCCCGCCGATCCGGGAGTCCCTGCCACCCAAGCCGAGTCTCAAGAGCCCTCACATCGACAAGGTCGCCTCTCTGCTGCAAGAAGCCGAGCGGCCAGCGCTGGTGATCGGAAGTCAAGCTTTGGTCAACTGCCGCAATCCCGAGCCGTTGGCGAACGCCGTGCGCTCGCTCCGGATCCCAACTTGGTTGGGTGGGACCGCGCGTGGGCTGCTCGGCAGGCATAACGAGATCCAGTTTCGCCACAAGCGAGGCGCCGCTCTCAAGGAAGCCGACCTGGTGATCGTCGCTGGGTTTCCGTTCGACTTCCGACTGGGTTATGGCCGAAGCATCTCCAGTCGAGCGACGCTCGTGGCAGCAAACCTCAGCGCCAGCGAAATGAGAAAGAACCGCCGCCCGGAAATCCCCGTTCACATGCACGCCGGGGAGTTCCTGCAATCGCTGGCGGATACCGTCGGTGGGAACATTGGCCCCTGGAACGATTGGTTTGAAGCCCTGCGCGACCGGGAGGCCCAGCGAGACGAGGAGATCCGGAGTCAGGCCAAGGCCCCATCCGAGCTGGTCAATCCGCTGCAGTTGTTTCTCAAGATGGAAGAGAAAATGGCCGACGACGCCGTGCTCGTGGTCGACGGTGGGGATTTCGTGGCAACCGCAGCGTACATCCTCAGGCCACGCCAGCCGCTTTCGTGGCTCGACCCGGGCGTGTTCGGGACGTTGGGTGTCGGCGGCGGCTTTGCCGTAGGTGCGGCGAAGGTGCGTCCCGGCAAGGAGATTTGGTTGATCTATGGAGACGGCTCTTGCGCCTACAGCTTGGCCGAGATCGACACCTATGTGCGCCATGGGCTCGCACCGATTGCCGTCATCGGCACCGACGGGTCGTGGGCCCAGATCGCGCGCGAGCAAGTGCCGCTGCTGGGCGATGACGTTGGAACGGTCCTGCGGCGGACGGCTTACCACGTTGCTGCAGAAGGATACGGCGCCGTGGGTTTGCTGCTCGACGACCCGTCGAAGATCGACAGCACCCTCGACCAAGCCAAGGAACTCGCCGCTTCGGGGAAGCCGGTCGTAGTCAACGTGCACATCGCCAGCTCCGAGTTCCGTAAAGGCTCGATTTCGATGTAATGACTACATGGGTTGAGAGGCGGCGGGCACGACGACGCCTACAGAGCGTCGTCGGCCTTTGGTACCACCCGCAATACAAAGCGGAATCCCTCGCCCAGAGCGCGCGTGTACCCGGAATCGAGGCAGCGCGCGGCGAAAAGATCCTCGGAGCCCTTGCCGAGGAGACTTTGATTCGACCCAGACAAGTCCGATCGGCGCCACTGGCCGAGCTCGCCAGCCTGGCGATGGTGCATTCGCACGCCTATCTCGACAGAACCGCACGGCCGGACTGCCTGGGCCAGATCTTTGGGCTCGAGCCTTCCCTGGTCGATGTCGACCCCATCCTGACCGCTCAGCGTCGGCAGGTCGGAGGAACGATCGATGCTGCGCGATGGGTCGCCGAGGCAGGAGGCCGTGTGGCGTTCAACATTGGCGGGGGGTTTCACCATGCCGAACCCGAGCAAGGCAGTGGCTTTTGCGTCTACAACGACATCGCAATCGCCATCGCCCTGCTCCGTTCGAAGGGCTTCGACGGCGCCATTGCGATCATCGACCTCGACTACCATCAGGGAAACGGCAACATCGTCACTTTCGAGGACGATGACACCGTGTTCACGTACTCGATCCACGGCTCGGTCTGGAGCCACATCGAGGCGGCCTCCGACCAGCAGTTCTTGTTGCCGTCGGACACCGAGGACGCTGCATACCTTGCCAAGCTCGACGAGACGCTGCCAGCAGCGCTGGACGCCCACCAGCCGAGGCTCTCCTTCTACATCGCCGGGAACGACGTGCTTCGGGGAGACCGCTTAGGCGAGTTCGCGATGACACGAGGCGGCGTCTTGGAGCGGGACCGCCGGGTCATCGACCTCCTTCGCGCCCGGGACAACGACATCGTGGTGACGCTCGGCGGAGGGTACAGCGAGGAAGCCTGGCTTTCGTCGAAAGACTTCATTCGGTGGCTTCTCACCGATGACATCCGGGTCTCGGCGGTTCCCGAATCGAGCTTGTTCGCGCAGTATGAAGAAATCGCGCGCGAGCTGGATCCTTACGAGCTTCAGCGTGCGAGCGGCGACTGGGAGCTGACCGAAGCCGACCTGCTCGGAGACCTCGCTGGACCGCGCTACAAGTCGACCCGGATCCTCGACTATTACTCGGAGCATGGGCTCGAATTCGCTCTCGAGAAATACGGCCTGATGAGCGAACTGCGGGAACGCGGTTTCGTGGATCCGCGACTGATCGTCGACCCTACCGATCCCGAGCGGCAGCACATCACCCTTCACGCCAAGAAGGACGGTCAGGAATGGCTGCTCGTCGAACTGGTAGTTCGGCGTGAGCGCGTCCCGGCGCCCAAAGGGGTGGAGCCCCCGAATGATCTCGAGCTGCTCTCGATCGAATGGATGATGCTTCAGAACCCGACGGCGGAGTTCTCGCTTCGTCAGCCCAAGTGGCCCGGACAAGATCACCCGGGGCTCGGAGTAGGCGAACAACTGATGCACATGTTGTTTCAAGGGGCAAAGCGGCTCGAGCTCGATGGCGTCGTCAATCATCCGTCGCGCTACCACATCGCGTTCATCGGCGGCGGGCAATTCTTCTTCCTGGATCCCGAGGTGCAGGGCCGGTTCGAGGCCCTTCGCGAAGCTCTGAGCTCGCTCGACCTCGCCGAAGCCGCCTGGATGATGGAGCGCGGTGAGGTTCGCTGGGCCGATGACCGCACACCGGTGGTATGGAAAGCCGAGGACTGCGTCGTCCCCACCAGCGATCGGCTTTTCGCTTATCTCGGCTCTCGCAACTACCAAGAACCGCGCGCGCAAGCACGAGCGGCCGCCGAGGCGCGAGGCATCCTTCTCGAAGCTACGGGCAAGTCGTCGTAGCGGGCGCGCCGGAGAAACGCGCCGCGGTCCATTCCAGCATCAGCGGGATATTCATGAGCGTGGAATCGTTGTGCCCAAAACCTTCGAAAACGCGATAGTCGACCTGGCTGCCGATCGCACACAGGTTGGTGTTCAAGATGTCGCTCAAGACTCTGGGCACCACCTCGTCGTCGTCCCCCTGGAGTAGCAAAATGGGCACATTCGTCCGGACGCGTCCGGGGGAGTTCTCGTTCAACCGCTCGGCCCATTCCGGTAGATCGCCGGGGTTCGTCGCGAAACCTGCGTTGGCTACCTCGCGCGAGATCTCGCCCCATTCGATACCGCATGCGTCTCTTTCGATCAGCCCACGGATCGTGGCGGCGGCCTCCTCGGTGTAGATGTCGTCGATCGACAGCTCATCGTAGACCGCTTCGAAGCCGACACTCAATTGCCAAATGAACCCACGCGCACCGGGGACGACGCGACCGAAGCCCGCGATTCCTTCGAGCTCACTCGCGGGCGCCGCCGCAATCACACCCAGGACTTCGAGCTCGGGTGCCCAATCCGGGGCGATCTCACCGGAGAAGAGCGCCGCATGCCCACCCTGCGATCGGCCCCAGATGACCACCCGACGACCGGCATGAGCCTCGTCGATCTGCTGGGCTGCCTTGACGATGTCCAGTTGTCCCCGCCCCTCGCTCGGCCCGACGAGGTACGGATGAATGCCGGGGGTTCCCAGCCCTTCGTAGTCGGAAGCGACTCCAACATAGCCCGCCGCGACGAGCTCGGGAGCGATGTCAAAGAAGTCTTGAAAACCGCTTCGATAGAAACGCGATGGAGCGCAGGGATCGGCGATGCCTTTGGTTCCATGTCCCCATGTGACGACGTCGTAACCGCCTGCGGGCGCCGGCCCGGCAGGCGACGCGACCATTCCGGACACCGCGATCGCAGCGCCATCGATCGACTGCGACACGTACAAGACACGCCACACGTTCATCCCCTCGGCGAACGGCTCCATGGTCTCGGTTCGAATCAGCGTTCCGGGAACCGCAGACGGGAGCGGATCCGGAGGCTCGTAAAAGGTCGGATCGAAGTTGTCGCGCGAGGAGCTGCTGCAGCTCGAGGCAACGAGGGCTGTAACGAGAGACATGGGAATCAGACAGTCTTGGCTAAGCATCGCCGAAGCTTCTACGATCGGCGAAGACTGGTCAACGGTGCTGCCCTCAAACAACGCGGCGCCCTGCCGAAACAGGGCGCCGTGGTTAGAGGATTCGTAAGCCGAGTTCTGTTCCCGTGCTCGTCGCCGAAACACGGGTTGCGATCATTCTTCTGGGACCGATGTCGCCACCGGCCTCGAGCGACGTTACCCGGAGACTCGGGCGGAACCACCCTCGACGCCTCCCTATTTCGTCTTGCTTCGGATGGGGTTTGCCGTGCGACCAACGTTACCGTCAGCCCGGTGAGCTCTTACCTCACCCTTTCACCCTTACCGCGCGGCCTCACGGCGGCGAGGCGGTTTACTTTCTGTGGCACTTTCCTCGGGGTCGCCCCCACCAGGCGTTACCTGGCATCCTGTCCTGTGAAGCTCGGACTTTCCTCCCGTGTGCAAAGCACACCAGCGATCGCTTGAACCTGTCTAACCGACAGAACGTAAGGCCGCTCGGAGGTCTCCGCAACTACAT
>JBFICQ010000120.1:0-10345 GCA_041581895.1 Polyangiales bacterium
CGCCGTGACCAGCACTACGCCGGCTGCGGCTCCAAAACGAATCCAAAGACCCCGAACCGACACCCGGGCTGCGTCGCGACTCCATCCGGTCGGCTCTTGGATTGGAATCCGGGCTGGTTCCATGATGGACCGCCGCGCCATGAGAGGGGTCCGGCGAAACCACGCTATGGCCGCAATATACAGAACTATGATCAGGATCGGTGTGACCCCGACCCAGCCTACCTTCGCACCCGGAGGCGCGTAAATGCTCAGCGCAGCTAGTGACGTCAAGGCGATGGCGACCGCCGCCACCCTCGCATGACCCAGCTCGACCGTCGGCCACACCCTTCCGCGGTAGAGAAGATCGATGATCGCGAGAATCGCCATGTTGGCCATCGAAGAGCCAAAGAGGTCTCCGACGGCGAGATCGGGAGCACCTGCCTGCGCGGCGGTGACATCGGTGACCAACTCTGGCAACGACGTGGCGAAAGCCAACAAGAGCGTGCCTACGAAGAGTCGGCTGAGCTGCAGCCGCTCGGCAATTTGGTCTCCATAGGCGGCGAGCGCGGCGCCAGCTTGTACCAACATGCCAGCGGTCACGATGAATACCAGGCTGGCCTGCCACAAGCTCATCGCCGTTTACCTCGTCGGCGAGCGAGCTGGCGCGCCGCGCGGAAAACGAGTCCGACCACGGTTGGTGCAAAGCTCAGCGTCAACACGAGCAGCCATCCCTCCTTACCCGGCTCTTGCGTGCCGAGGGCGTCCGACAATGTCGGAATGTAGACGGCTCCAATCAGCAGTCCAATGCAAAGAACGACTGCGCCCCAGATCCAGGGGTTCCGGGTTACCTCGTTCACGAACAGACGCGACTTAGGAGAGGCCATGTTGAAAACGTGGCCAAGCTGTGCGCCGGCCAGGATCAAGAACGACACGGTCACGGCTCGCCTCGTTTCCATTTCGAATACCAGGAGCGCGATCGCGAACCCCCCAAGCACCGCAGCGCTCATCACCAAGCCATAGCTCAGAAGCCCCGCCCAATGCCGCGATGCCAAGAGCGGCTCACCCTTCGGTCGAGGCGGGTGTCGCATGATCCCCGGATCGGTGTCGCCGACGCCCAAAGCCAGCGCAGGGAAGACGTCGGTCACCAGATTCAAGAACAGAATCTGCATCGGCAGGATGGGGAGCGGCGCGTTCACGGCGGCGGCCAACCCCACGGTGATGATCTCGCTCAGGTTGCAGGACAAGAGATAGAACACGAAGCTTCGGATGTTTCGAAAGATGATACGCCCCTGCTCGATCGCGACGACGATCGTTGAGAATTGATCGTCTTGAAGGATCATGTCGGCAGCCTCGCGAGCCACCTGAGTGCCGCGTTGCCCCATCGCGACGCCGATGTCCGACCGCCTGAGCGCTGGCGCGTCGTTCACGCCATCGCCTATCATCGCTACGACTTCCCCCTGCGCTTGGTAAAAAGACAGCAGCCGAAGTTTTTGCTCCGGGTCGGTTCGGGCGAACACACGCGTCCCAAGCAGCTTTCTCCTCCCCGCTTCTCGACCATCGAGGAGCGACTCGAGCTCGGCGCCGGACACCGCGCCCCCCCTTTGCTGGTCATCGATGAGCTTCAGCGATGCGGCGATATGTTCGGCAGTCGGTCCTTGGTCTCCCGTCACCATCACTACCTCGATGCCGGCCGCATGGCATTGCTCGATCGAATCCACGACGTCGGCCCGCGGTGGATCGGACAGCGCGACCAGGCCCAAGAGCGTTAGGTCACGATACGGCTCGCTCGCGGGTTCCGTTGCTCGCTCGGCGACCGCCAACATGCGCAGTCCTTTGGCAGCCATTCGGAGGTTTTCAGCCTGCCACGTGCGGAATTCGTTTGGGTCGGAAGCTGCCGCCTCGGATGGGCCTCGTATGAAACGGCTCACCGCGAAGACGGCCTCCGGGGCCCCTTTGACGATGATCCGAGTCCGACCTCGATATCGATGGACGCTGGCCATCATCTTGGTGTCGGGGTCGAACGCTTCCTCTGAGAGTCGAGGTTGCTCGACCAGAGCCTGCTCATGGTCGATGCCAATGCGATCGAGGGCAACGAGCAGAGCGAGTTCCATGGGGTCACCCACGCGCACTTCGCGACCGGCCTCGTCGCGACCGATCGTGGCATCGCTACACAGCGCGGCCGCAGTCAGCAGTGCCCGCACACTCTCGACGATTTCGTCCTCTTCCGTCGGTCTCGAAATCGCGCATCGCAGCGGCTGCAGATCGTGACCTGGGACTACAACCTCGGTCACGGCCATCCGGTTCTCAGTGAGCGTTCCCGTCTTGTCGGTGAGAATCACCGTGGTCGATCCAAGCGTTTCCACCGCCGAAAGTTGCTCGACGAGCGCGTTGCGTCGCGCCATTCGAAGCACGCCGCGAGCCAAGGCCAGGGTTGCGACGATGGGCAGTCCCTCCGGCACGGTCGCAACCGCAAGCGCGATTGCCGTCTTGATGATCTCCGTGGTGTCCTTTCCGCCGACCGCGCCGAGAATGGCAATGACGGTGACTAGCCCGATGCAAAGCCATCCCATCACTCGACCGAGCGCATCGATGCGCTCTTCGAGTGGTGTGCGTCGGTCCGGAGCGGCTTGGACCAGGGTGGTGATTCGGCCGAGCTCGGTGTTCATTCCAGTAGAAATCACGATGCCCTCGGCAGTTCCCTTGGCGAGGGAGGTGCCCTTGAAGAGCATGTTTCTTCGATCGGCAACCGGCGTATCGACTGCGAGAGTCTCCATTCCTTTTTCGACCGGGGTCGACTCGCCGGTCAACATCGATTCGTCGGTCTCAACCCCAGATGCGTTGAGGATTCGAATATCGGCGGTGATGACATCGCCACCCTCGAGCAGCACCACATCGCCTGGCACGAGCTCTTGGGCTGGGAGACGTCGAACGACGCCGTCTCGCCGAACGGTGGTTTCGGTGCTCCCCAGCTCGCGCAACGCTTCGGTTGACCGAACCGCACGAAGCTCGGTGACGAAGCCAATCATGGTGTTGAGCACGATCACCGCGACGATTGCCACGCCTTCGAGGTGATCGCCGAGGGCGAAGGAGAGCGCAGCCCCAGCCACCAACAGGAGCATGATGAAACTGCGAAGCTGCCGCCAAAGAATCGTCAGCCACGAGACCCGCCGGAACTCGGAGAGGATGTTCGGACCAAAGCGCTCGAGGCGGGCTGCGGCCTCTTGCAGGGGAAGCCCTTCGCTCGGTTCGACGTCGAGGTCGCGGAGGATCTGATCCTGCTCTGTCGCCCAAGGCGTTGTGTTTGATACGGCCCACGACATAATCGATGGCGTCCCCGAGGCTCGCTATCTCTCCATGACTGTGTCCCCTGCATGAAGGTCGAGAGCTAGCTCTGCAACCACATAGCGGGTCGGCACCGCCCCTCGAGGCGCATGACGATGCTCAACGTCCTCGGAGTATCTGCCGATACAAGCGATTGGTGAGAGAGTCTTGAAAAGGCAGAAGGGACTTGCCATAGACCCAATCCTCATTGAGTGCCTCGAGCCACTCCGTCGTTACGGCTTCTGGCTCGAGCCCGGCGGCCCGAATGGCCGCCACGAGCTCCGCCGGTCGTCGGATCGGCATTCCGTCCGCGAAGATTTCCGCAAACGAAGCATATACCGATTTTACTTGGTCTTCGTTCATGAGTGCTCTCCGTGGCGCGCTGCGTCGAGAAGCATGCGCCGCTCGGCCGAAGCGATGACCTGTCTCGTGCGAGGCACCGCATCGGGGTTCACCGAAATCGACGTAATGCCGAATCGGACTAGCTTCTCTGCAAATTCAGGGCGATTGGATGGTGCCTGTCCGCATAGCGAGGACGTCAACCCGCACTCTTCGGAGGTTCGCACAATCCGCTCGATCGCCCATAAGACGGCGTCATCGGCTTCGTCGAAGAGCTCTGCACAGATCGACGAATCGCGGTCGACGCCGAGCATCAGCTGGGTGAGGTCGTTCGATCCGATTGAAACTCCGTGGATGCCGAGCTTGGCGTAGTCGGGGATCCGGTAGACGATCGAGGGCACCTCCGCCATGACCCACCGAAGAAGCCCATGGTCGTGCCCGAGGCGGTGCTTGTCGATGCGTTCGAGGCATGCTTCGAGCTCCCAGGTGGTTCGAACGAAAGGAATCATGACGTTCACGTTGGGCGAGGTCTCGCGCACCCGCGCCAAAATTTCGAGCTCGAGATCAAAAAGCTCCGGGTCCTTCACGTAGCGGTAGCAACCGCGGTACCCGATCATCGGGTTTTCCTCGTGCGGTTCGTATTGCTCCGCGCCGCGCAGCGCACTGAACTCGTTCGTCCGGAAATCGTAGGTTCGATAAATCACGGGTCGTGGGAAAAAGGGCCTCGCGATCCTGAGGATCGACTCGGTCATCTTGGAGATGAACTCCTCAGAGCCGCCCTCGGCGATGAGAGCCTTGGGATGCACGCCTTCCAACGCATCCGTGATCATGAACTCCGCGCGCAATAGACCCACTCCGTCCACCGGCAAGGCCGCGGCCTCTTCCGCGGCATCGGCAATGGCGAGGTTGACGTAGAGCCGCGTTGCCAACGGCTCGAGGGTCGTTTCCGGCGCGGCCGGGACGGCAGGACTTACGCCGGTAGGTGCGGACGAGAGGCTCGTGTCGGCGCCCGCCGAGACCTCGCCCCGGCTCCCGTCGACGGTGACCGTCTGAGAGGTCCGAAGAATGCGTGTCGCGTTCCCCGTGCCGACTACACACGGAATGCGCAACTCGCGACTTACGATCGCCGCGTGGCACGTCACGCCACCTTCGTCCGTCACCAAAGCACCCGCATGGCGCATGACCGGCACCCAATCGGGGCTGGTCATCCTCGCCACGAGGATCTCGTCTTTTCCGATTTTCGCCTCCGGCTGAAGCTTTTGCATGACGCGAACCTTGCCAGAGGCGCGCCCAGGCGATGCTCCGAGCCCCCGCAGAAGAGACGTTCCGGGCTCGGTTTCGAGCGTCGTGATGGGACGGGACTGGAGGATGTAGAGCGAGCCTCGTTCGAGAGCCCATTCGATGTCCTGTGGGCTCCCGTAGTGCTTCTCGATCCGAAGGCCGAGCGTTGCGATCTCGAGAACTCGGGCGTCGTCGAGCACCCGCGCCTCCCGCTCGCTCACGGGCACATCGAGCCGGGTCTGAGCTCCGTCCGGCCCGCGAGTGATCTTGTGCGACTTGCTTCCAATCCGGGCGCTGAGAAGCTGGACGTCCAGATTCGAGAGGTCGGGCGAACGCGAGACGACGTAGGTGTCCGGCTCGACCTGTCCGCCGACCACCACCTCTCCGAGACCGTAAGCGGCCTCGATCAGGATGCGTCCCGCGTCGCGCGTCACAGGGTCGACCGTGAACATCACCCCAGCCGCGTCGGCATCGACCATCTTTTGAATCACCACGGCGATCGTCGGCTCCTCGGTAAGCCCCAGGCTGTGCCGATACGCGACCACCCGTGGACCCCAAAGCGACGCCCAGCAGTCGGAGATGCGGTCGATCAACGTTGCCTCATCGACGTTGGTGAAGGACTCGTTCATGCCCGCGAAAGACGCCTCGGCCGTATCCTCCGCTGTCGCGGACGACCTCACCGCAACACGAACGCCAGGACCGAGCCTTTCAAAGGCTTCCTGCACTTGGGACCGCACGTCGTCGGGGAACCCGGCACTTCGGACTGTGGTCTGGAGCTCTTGGGAAACGAGCTTGAGCGCGCTCGAGTCTTCGAGGTCGGCGTTGCCCACCAGGTCGAGGACTCGCTGGCGACACCCCGCCGCGTCGAGCGCATGCAAGTAGGCCTCTCCCGTCAAAACGAACCCGGGAGGCACCGGCAGGCCGGCCGCGGTCAGTTCTCCGAGATTCGCTCCTTTGCCCCCCGCCACTGGGGTGTCGTCCCGCCCCAGTGTGCCAAAACCTCGAATGAATCGAGAATCCGTCAAGCTGGCCGCCATCGGCTGACCCTACATGCATCGAGCGCGCCAACAAAGCGCGGCCGTGGGGCCTGGTGGAGCTGTCGGGATTTCCCGGCAGACAATGGGCGCGCGAGCGCAAATTACGCGCCGCCATCGGGGTTACGCGAAGATGCTGCACCATCGGACCGGTGCCCTCTACCGAAAACGACGAATGGTGATGGTGTGCGCGTCGATCCAGGACATTTCCTGCTCGAAAACCATAGGCAGTGAACATAAGGGGTCGCTGATGCCGAGCAGGCCGCAGTCGCGGAGCTTACTCGAGGATGTCGAGAACGGCGCGCTTGTGGAGTCGGGCCGAGGTGGCCGCAAGAAGGGTTCGCATCGCCCGCGCAGTGCGACCCTCTTTTCCGATGACCTTGCCGAGATCGTCTGGTGCCACCGTGAGCTCCAACACCACGGCCCGGTCCTCTTCGACGACGTTAACCTCGACGGCGTCGGGGTCATCGACCAGGGAGCTCGCGATGTACGCGATCAGGTCCTGTAGTCTGTCTCCAGCCACGGGTCGCTCGCTCAGGAAGCCTCGCCGCCGGCTGCGGCCTTTTTGTGCTCTTTGACGACATCTCGCACGCGGTCGCTCACCTGCGCGCCGACCCCGACCCAATAGTCGAGACGGGAGTGGTCGACCTTGGCGTCCGTGATGGGACGGCTCGGGTCGTAGGTGCCGATCTGCTCGATGAACCGCCCATCGCGCGGGTTTTCTTTGTCAGTAACCACGATGTGATAGTAGGGGCGCTTCTTCGCACCGGCACGTCTCAGTCGAACCTTGACCATGGACTCCTCGTCAAAAAAGGCGGTAAGCCCCGCCAAAAGCGACCGGAAGCTAGTCAGCCTCGGCGCCTGCGTCAAGCCGCGGGCGCCGCTCCTGTTTTTGCGGTTGGCGGCACGGTTGCTAGAACCCCAAGAATGCGATGGTTGCTCATCGTCCTGGCCCTCGGCTTGGCCCCCGGCTGCAGTCGCGGCCCGTCGAAGCAGGCTCCTGACGGGAAGCCGAGCCCCACGCTGCGTCTCGCCATCATAACGGACTTGAAAGGGTATCTCGAGCCCTGCGGCTGCACGAGTCGTCCCCTGGGCGGAATCGACCGGCTTGCCGCGCAGATTGGAGGCCTCCGTGACGGCTCGGTGCCGCTCTTGGTGCTGATGGCCGGCGACCTGTTCTTCGACACCGATACCCTCGAGCCCGCCCGGGTGGACCAGGCGAACCGAAACGCGAACACGCTGATCGGGATCCTGAACCACTTGAAGATCGACGCGGCATTGCCGGGCCGGCGCGACCGGGCACAGCCCCCGGAACAGCTTTCCAGGCTGCAGACCGCGTCGGGGTTTCCATGGCTGGCGATGGACGGCGATACCGAGGTGGTGCGGCTCAAATCCGGTGGACTTCGCCTTGCTGTCGTGGGTGTCCGTCCAGGGGCCGAGCGCCGCGTCGCGATGGACACGGTGGGTACTGCACAGGCTGAAACCGACTTGACGATTGCGCTGGTGTACGGCTCACGACGGGATGCGAATCGCATCGGAGCGATCGACGGCGTCGACTTCGTCGTGCACGGCGGCCTCGACCAAGACGCGCCCCTCCCGCCCCATCGAGCTGGCGATGCGTGGGTCTTGCACGCTGGGCGGCAGGGCCAAGGACTCACCGTCGTCGACGTGTATCGCAGGGCCGACGAGCTATTCGTCGACTCGAGCGAGTGGTCGCGAAAGGAACGGATCCGGCAACTCGATCTGCAGATCACCGATTTGTCGGAGAAGATATCGAAGTGGGAAAAGTCGGAGGTCGATCCCGCGGACTTGCGCGCCCAATCCGATCGACTTGCGGAGCTCAAGAGCCAACGCGAAGTCCTGAGTACGCCTCCGCAATCACCGCAGGGCAACTTCTTCGCCGCCAAGTGGGTGGAGCTGCCCAAGGAAGCGCCCACCGACCCAGAGGTCACCAAGCTGATGAGGGAGCACGACAAGGCGGTCAATGAGGCGAACCGGAAAGCGTTCGCAGATTTGGCACCTCCTTCACTCGGACCCGAAGACATCGCTTACGTCGGAAGTGAGAGCTGCAGCACGTGCCATAACCCAGCCTACGTATGGTGGAAGTCCCATCCGCACGGCCACGCATACCGCACACTGCAGACCCGCAACAAAGAGTTCAACCTCGACTGCGTCGGTTGTCACGTCACGGGGTACAACGAGCCGGGAGGCTCCACGGTCACGCACAATTTGAAGGGAGCGCTAGTCGATGTCGGATGCGAGAGCTGTCACGGCCCCGGCGCGGCGCATGTTGCGAATCCCGAGATCGACGTGGTTGCCGACGCACCGGAGTCGACTTGCTTGCCCTGTCACAACGAAGAGCACAGCGACCAGTTCGACTACGAGGCTTATAAGAAGACCCTCATCGTGCCGGGCCACGGGCTTCCCCCGGTTGCACCGTGAGCCCCAGCACGGATTGACGGAAGCGTTGCTCGGGTCCCGACGGCGTGTAGACCTGATAGGCGAAAAGAGGGCGGCTGCCGTCCGGTACAAAGCCGTGAACCGTTTCGGGCGGCACATAGACGAACGTGCCCGGTCGAATCGTGCGGGTCTGATTGCCGATCCTCATCGTGCCCGAGCCGTTCTGAATCCAGAGCACTTCGGCCGAGCCGTCGTGAACGTGCTCGGGGACGCCAAGCCTCTGATCGCCGCTGAGGGTTCCGAGGCTTGCCCTGTCGCGGACGCCGTCGAGATAGATCATCACCGAAAGCCGGCCGTCTGCATGGACGAAAGGGCCGCTTCGCGACGGATCGGACAGGGTCAGTTCCTTGGATTGCGCCAGGCACGTCGGGTCGGTCGGTTCCGCTGCCCAGTCGATTCGATCGATCGGAGCCTCGTCGGACAACGCTGCGACCGCGAAGATCACGGTGCCATCATCCGACATCCCTTGGACCAGCGTGGGCGCCTGGAAGCGCGCCGCCCTCCCCGTTTCGAGGCGTGTCAGGCCCAAACGCGCGCTCCCCCGCTCCACGAACACCAGCACTTCCTGGCAGGCACTCGCCTCGAAGCGGAATGTCTCCGAAGGGCCCAGGCGCACTTTCGCCATGCTTACACTACCCTCGGTTCCGAGCACCTCGAGCGAAGACAGCGGTTTGTGCATCGGCTGCGGTTGCCCGGCTCTCGTGCATGCGAGAACCGCCGTGACGACGAGGACGAGACCGAGCGGCTTCATGCCCGCAGAGACCTGGGAGTCACATTGGCGCGCACCCATGCGATGATTTCTTCGAGCGGCGCGCCTGGAGTGAAGATGGCACCAACCCCCCGTGCTCGTAGCGCATCGGCATCTTGTTCGGGAACGATCCCTCCGCCAAACACGATGATGTCCTCACCTCCCCGCTTTTCCAGTGCCTCGAGCACCGCCGGAAACAGGGTGTTGTGAGCGCCGGACATGATCGAAAGGCCCACCGCATCGACATCTTCTTGAACCGCGGCGACGGCGATCATTTCCGGAGTCTGATGAAGGCCCGTGTAGACCACCTCGAAGCCTGCATCCCGGAGCGCGCGCGCTACGACCTTCGCCCCGCGATCGTGACCATCGAGCCCGGTCTTCGCGACGAGGATGCGGACCTTGGGGGTTGGCACCGGAGAGACTTAGTGCAGGGACAGCATGCGCGCCAGCGGCAGCGCCCTTTGCCCAAAGGGTTGCGGGGACTCAGCGTTTGTGGTTCCGATCGCTCGTGGTCTGGCCGTTGTCGTCCGTTCGTAGTCTGCACGCCGAGGTCCCCGATGTTCGTCCTCAGGTTGAGGCGTGGTGCGAGGCTGAAGGGATCGCGCGACCGTCGGATGCGCTGATTGCAGGCTTCTATCTACCCATGGCGGAGTGGATCGCTGAGCATGTCGTCGACCGCACCGTGGTCGTCGGGGTGTGCGGGGCGCAAGGGACCGGCAAGTCGGCGTTAGCGAGACTGATGAAAGCCCTTCTCGAGCATCTGCATCAGCTTCGTGTCGCAACGTTATCGCTCGATGACCTGTATCTCAGCAAGGCCGCGCGCCAGCACTTGGCCGAGACCTACCATCCACTTCTGGTCACTCGCGGCGTTCCGGGCACTCATGACGTCGGGCTCGGTTGTCGCGTCCTTCGAAGCCTTCGTGCCGGTGAAAGCGTCGCGCTGCCCCGTTTCGACAAGGCCACGGACGAGCCATTTCCCAAGTTCCGGTGGCCGGTCTGGAACGGCCCTTGTGAAGTGGTGCTGTTCGAGGGTTGGTGCGTGGGGGCCCGGCCTCAGCGCGGCGACGAGCTCGAAGGCCCAATAAACGGTCTCGAACGCCTCGAAGACTCCACAGGGGATTGGCGATGGTATGTCAATCGGCAGCTTGCCGGCGCCTACCAAACCCTCTTTGCCGAGCTCGAC
>JBFICQ010000121.1:0-10278 GCA_041581895.1 Polyangiales bacterium
GACTGGCCAACGCGCCGGACCAGTACGATGCGCTCTACGAAAACCCCGATTTGATTGCCAATGCCGTCGAGGAGATCCTTCGCTGGGTCACGCCTTTCATCAACATGTACCGCACCGCCACCCGCGACTACGAGCTTCATGGCAAGGTTATCAAGGCAGGTCAGCAGGTCGGTCTCACCTATCCGGCCGCCAATCGAGACCCGCGCAAGTACAGCGATCCCCACAAGTTCGATGTTGCCAGGGATTTCACGAAAGAGGCGAAGCATCTGGCGTTCGGTCTCGGGCCCCACTTCTGCTTGGGTGCGTCGCTCGCGCGCTTGGAAATCCGCCTGTCTCTCGAAGAAATGACGAACCGCGTCAAGCGCATTCGGATTCCCGAAGGCAAAGAGCTCGAATACCTGTCGTCTTCCTTCATTCGCGGCCTGAAGACTTTTCCTGCGATTCTCGAGCCACGCTGACGACGTACGAGGCGTCTCTAGGGGCAAATCTGGAACGTCAGTCGGACGGGGTGATGTTCGGTTTGTAGAAGAACTGCTCGAACACCACCTTGCCATCGGCCCAGTGGCGCGCGGAAATCTGATGATTCCGCATGCGGCTTCCATCTTTGAGGGTGAGGTCGAACACCCATTCGGAAAACGACCGGTCTTCCTCGACGGCGCTTCCGAGTAGGGTGCCCTCGTGAAACTGCTCGACATTCTCGAAGAAATCGATTTCGTACTGTCGGCACGCCGCCTTGCCCTCGCGGGGAGTGTCGTTGTTTTCCTGCATGATGCAGTCGTCGGCGTAGAATTTTTCAAACGCCTTCATCACCCGGCCTGACGCGATCATCGCATTGAGCTCCTGGTCGAGCGCGGCAACATCGTGAGACATCAAATTCCTTGTCTACGGCGACCCCAAATGTAGGGCCGGCGCTCGAGAAGGAAAGCCCGAGACGCACGACTCGAGTGGGCCTCCCCCACCTGGGCGGGGGGGCGTCGACGATTTTTTGGAAACTTCTCCCTGCCGTCGGCGTTAGTGGGGGAGAGCCTTAGATGAGAGGGACGGGATGAATAGCTTGCGAACGATCATATTGGGGCTTCCGATTCTCGGGGTTGCGGTTTTGGTCGCGATTGGCATTACGTCGATTGGCGCGAATTCTTCGCCCGAGGGGCAGGTAAACGAGGCCCGCAAGCGGACGACCAAGACCGACGGGCTGGCTGTGGCGACCTTTGCGGGGGGCTGTTTCTGGTGTATGGAGCCGCCCTTCGAGACGCTCAAAGGCGTCTCGAGCGTCACCTCGGGGTACACCGGTGGCAAGGAGAAGGATCCTTCCTACAAACAGGTCAGCTCGGGGCAGACCAGCCACGTGGAAGCGGTTCAGATCGAGTACGACCCCGCAGAGATCTCGTATGCGTATCTACTCGAGGTGTTTTGGCGACAGATCAATCCGACCGACGACGGCGGTCAGTTCGCCGACCGCGGAAAGCAGTACCGCACCGGGATTTACGTGCACGATCCCCAGCAAAGAGAACTCGCCGAGGCCTCCAAACAAAGGCTTGAAGAAAGCGGTGTTTTCAAAAAGCCAATCGTGACGCAGATTATGTTGGCAGGCTCGTTCTACCCGGCCGAGGAGTATCACCAGGATTACTACAAAAAGAACCCGTCCCACTACAAGCGATACCGTCGCGGTTCAGGTCGCGAGGGTTTTCTCGAAGCCGTCTGGGGCGACAAGCCGCTCGAGCCACCCAAGAAGCCCGAAGCAAACAAAGAAGACACACGAAGGAAATCGATGTCGGACAAAAGCAAGCGTTACGAAAAGCCACCCGAAGCCGAGCTTCGCAAGGAGCTGAACCCACTACAGTACGCGGTCACGCAAGAGGAAGGCACCGAGCCTCCGTTCCGCAATGAATACTGGGACAACGCCCGCGAGGGCATCTATGTCGATGTCGTAAGCGGTGAGCCTCTTTTCAGCTCGCTCGACAAGTTCAAGAGCGGAACGGGTTGGCCGAGTTTCACGAAGCCTCTCGAGGCGGACAACATCACCCGCGACGTCGACTACAAGCTGTTGATGCCGCGCACCGAGGTACGTAGCAAGCACGGAGACAGCCACCTGGGGCATGTCTTCAAGGATGGCCCTGCGCCGACGGGCCTTCGGTACTGCATCAATAGCGCCGCGCTTCGCTTCATCCCGAAGGAAGACCTCGAAAAAGAAGGGTACGGTGAGTACCTGAAGCTTTTTGAGAACAAAGCGGCGGAGTGATGGGGGTTCGCGAATGGCTCAAGCCGCGAGCTCAGGATTGGGCCATGCGGTTCATGGACGACCTGAGACCGGAGACCGTGCTCGAGGCGAGCGGGGATGTGCTCGAGATCGGTTTCGGCACAGGGCTCAACCTGAGGCATTACGGTGAAAACGTACGCGCTTTGTGGGGGCTCGATCCGATGAAAACGACGGGGGTTCCCCAAGTCGAAAAACGGATCGAACAGGCGCCTTTCCCAGTAGAGCGAGTTGCGCTGCGTGCCGACGGCCAGCTCCCTTTCGACGCAGGTCGCTTCGATTGCGTAGTTACGACCTGGACCCTCTGCTCGATCCCCGACGCACAGGCGGCGATCGCCGAGATGCGCCGTGTGCTCAAACCCGGAGGCCGCTATCTCTTCATCGAGCATGGACGAAGTCGAAACGAAAGAACCATGCGTTGGCAAGACCGCATCAACCCCGTCTGGCGAGGCCTCACCGACGGGTGCAACATCAACCGCCCGGTCGACCAAATCGTCGAGCAAGGCGGCTTCGAGCTTGCCAGCCTCGAAGAGTTCGTGGGCAAGGGGCCGCGCCTCATTTCGAGCCTTTATCGCGGGATCGCCCTCAAGAGCTGACCGGGAAAGACCCGCGCCGCCTTCGTCTGGCCGGGATGCTAGCATCTGGGCATGTCTTGGCTCCGCACGGGCCTATCGATCCTTTGGGAGTCGCCGCAAACCGCGCTTGGAGTTGCCGTTCTGGGTGTCGAAGCCGCGTGCAAGCGGGTCCGAAACATCGAAGTCGAAGACGGACGCATCCTCGTCGAATCGCGTGGCACGGGGATATCGCTCGGACACATCGTGTTCTGGTGTCGGGAGAGCAATCGTTGGCACCAGCTCGATGACCGAAACCGTGCGCACGAGCTCGGCCACACCAAGCAGTCGCGTCTCTTTGGCCCCCTCTATTTGCCGATCATCGGCGTCCCTTCGATCTCGCGCGCTATATACGCCCTCGTGTATCGCGAAATCACGGGCCGAGAGTGGACCCGATACTATCAAGGCTATCCCGAAAAGTGGGCCGACCGGTTGGGTGGCGTGGTCCGAGACGAGGAGCATACGTAGTGGAGCTTCGGACGGTCGGTACCAAGTACCAAGGGTTCATCTACGATCGGGCGCCCCGCAACGTGTACTGGGAGACGACGATCGCCTGTGATCTCGCTTGTCAACACTGCCGTGCGAGCGCCATTCCACATCGCGACCCTGCCGAGCTGACCACCGATGAAGGCAAAGCGCTGATGCGCGAGGTGCAAGAGCTCGGGAGCATGCTCGTGCTCACCGGCGGCGATCCCCTCAAGCGCCCGGACATCCAAGAGCTAATCGAGTATGGGCGAGGTCTCCCGATTCACCTGTCGATCACACCGAGCACGACCCCAATGCTTCAACGCGAAACCGTCTCGCGATTCCGCGAGCTCGGCGTAACGGCGATGGGAGTGAGCCTCGATGGGCCGACTGCAGAAATCCACGATGGGTTTCGCAATGTCCCAGGGACGTTCGCCTACTCGTTGCGCGCCCTCGAATGGGCACGCGAGTTTCGTATCCCCGTGCAGGTCAATACCACCGTGACGGCGCACACCTTGCCGCACGTCCCAGCGATGTACGAGCTTCTTCGCGATACGGCTGCGCCCCCGGTGCGCCGCTGGAGCCTGTTTCTCCTGGTGCCAGTCGGTCGTGGAAGCCAGCTCGACATGCCTAGCGCAGACGACGTCGAGAGGCTTTTCGAGTGGGTCTACGGCGTGTCGGACAAAGCCCCCTTCCGCGTCGGTACGACCGAGGCGCCGCATTATCGGCGCTTTTGGATTCAGCAAAAGCTCCGAGAGGGTACGCTGCTCGAAGAGGTGCAAGCCCGCGCACGTCAGATGGCATTCGGGATTCGCGACGGCAACGGTGTGATTTTCGTTTCCCATCGTGGGGAGGTTTATCCAGCCGGCTTCCTTCCCCACCCCCTGCTCGGAAATGTGCGCGACCGCTCGCTGGTCGACATCTATCGAAACTCGCCCGAGCTCCAAGCACTTCGAGACCCGGCCCATTACAGAGGGCGCTGCGGGCGTTGTGACTTCAAGTGGGTCTGCGGGGGCTCGCGGGCGCGTGCCTATGCGATGACCGGAGACGCCCTCGGCGAGGATCCACTCTGCAACTACCAGCCAGATGCACAGCCGACGGAGCTATCCCTTGGGGAGTCCGAGGACGCGGTCGGCAATGAGGTTGATCAGTAAGTTGTTGAATACGTACACGGTGCCCTCGCGAAGCTTGCGCTCGACGTGATAGTCACCGGCCAGGCCCCAGCCCCCGAACGTGGTGAGGGCGGCACGCGTCGTCTCCCATGCCGCCTCGGAGGCAAGCACTTTCGCAAGAGCCGATCGGGCATTTGCCTCTTCGCCCCGCTCGATGAGGCCAAGCGCATCCCAACGCATCAGGTCGGCCGCCTCGACCTTCGAGTAGGCCTGGACGAGCGGGTATTGAACGCCCTGATGCGCGCCGATCAACCGTTCGCTCGTTTTGCGCGTCTTGGCGTACTCGACACTTCGATCGAGCAAGAACCGGGCGTTTCCGATCGCTTCGGAGGCGGCGAGCACGCGCCGAATCGCGAACCCCTTCATTAGGCAAGCGAGCCCGTCGCCTGCTGGACCGAGCCGGTACGAGTCGGGAACCCGCAGCTCATCGATGAACAGCGTCGTTGTCATGCGGTTTGCGAGTAGGTCGATTGGATGCCTCTCGACTTTGTCGCCGACTTCATCGAGGTCGAGCAGGAAAAGCGTCGTGCCCTGATCGGCTCGCGCCAACACGATCATCAATCGGGTTTCTCGGGCAAACGAGATCAAGACCTTTTGAGCATCGATCACCCAGTCTTCGCCTTCGCGGCGCGCAGTGCTCGCGAGCTCGGTCATGTTCGCACCGCTGTCGGGCTCGGTGGCGGCCACCGTCAAGAACCGAATCGCACCACTCGCAACGCCTGGAAGGTAACGTGCCTTTTGCTCTTCGCTACCATGAAGAACGAGCGTACGGCAGATCGACATCTGCGCATTGACGCAAGCAGCGTCGCCCCCTGCTCGGTTGATCTCCTCGACGAGGACACTCGCGACGTGCGGGCCGGCGTCCACGCCACCGTGGGCCTCCGGAATGAAGGTGCCGAAGTAGCCCGCGTCGCCGATCGTATCGAAAAACTCGGTTGGGAAGGCCTTCTTCGCGTCTCGTTCGCGCCAGTAGTCGGGGCCGAACCGCTCCAGGGTCGGTCGGATCGCGGAGCGAAGCTCATCGGCCGTTTCGGAAGCTCGATGGGAGGCCATCGACCTCAGCTTGGCATCCGACGCCCAACTCCTCAATCAATTGGTGCGTACCAACCTGCTCGGGCGGATTGAGCGCTGAGGAGGGCACGAAGCGCCGCGTACACTTCGGGATGATTCGCCAAGTGGATGTGATTCATGCCGGGGACAACCGCGCCGCCTTGGAAAGGGATGCGTCGAGCCGGCTCGGGATCTCGGCCCGATGCGCTCGGAAGTCGCACCAATAGGTCACCGAGTAGCTCACCCACCGGGTGCGCCGGATCGCGCGAGATGGTGGCAGCTACGAAGTAGTACCCGACTCCGTCGACGAGGGGGAAGTTGCGGCGTGCATTGGCAAACACCGCATCAGGATCTCTTCCGGTCCATTCTTCGTCGACCGTGTAGCCGTGGCGCAGGTCCTTGATACCGGAGCTGCGTGCACGGAGCAGATCGGCAGGTACTTGGGCGCCCGCGGCGTCGACTCTTCGCAGGATCCCCGTCAATAGGTTGACTGCTTTTTCGAGGGGCGCTCCTAGATGCGGAGAGCCAATGCAGGCGACGTGACGAAGGAAGCCGACCCAGGGCTCGTCGTGCTCGCGCGCATAGTGGGCGGCGCTTCGTGCGACGAGACCTCCCATGCTGTGCCCCACCAAGGCAAGCTCCTCGATTGGCACCGGGTATGCGGCAACCAGCTCGGTGAGCCGCTTGGCGAGCAAGCGCCCATTCTCGGAGACGTGTCGCCCACTGTTGTAGCGCACGTAAACCGGGGTGTATCCGAGGTCCTCGTGGAGACGGCTGCCGAACGTGACGTCGGGCGCATCGTAGTGATGATCCGAGCCCAAGCTCCAAAGCCACTCGGTCGACGCCAAACCGTGCACGAAGACACACACCCTCGGCGTCGGCTCGGGGAACGCGGCCATGAACGACTCGCGGGTCGCTCGGAGCCGCCGACCCTGGTGGCGGAATGTCATCCCAAGCGCGAATTCGCTGTTGCGTCGCCTCAAATGGTCGCCCCAAAAACCGTTGATCGAAGCCTGCGTGTAGTCCAACACCCAGCTAGCGCTGCCTGCGGCGGTAGCGTCGATCGGCGTGGCAAGCTCCAGCGTCTCGAGGTCGACGGTTCGACTGAGCTGGGCCTCAGCTGCATCGGTCGCGGTGTTGACCCCAAGACGCACGACCTCGTTGACCATGCGAATCGATTCGAAGACGCTGCTGGAAATCGCGGTTTGGATGGCGGTGACGAGCTCGGCGGTCGTCTTTATCGGCTCGACCGGCGCGAAGCGACGGACCGTTCGTTCAACCACTGCGTCATGAGTGCGCTGGACGAGATTGGTGGTTTCTTCGACCGCGTCGAACACCAAATTCAGCAGTCCTCTCGCCCTTCTCACAAACCGACCGTATCAGACAAAGGAGCTTTGCGCGCGGTGGCTGTTCGGCGCACCGATGTGTGCTAGGGGGATGTCCGTGAAACGAACGCTCAATCGCCAAGCGATCATCCTCGGCGCGCTGCTGTTGACGGCGTGTCAAAGCAAAGGTCCCGCGCCCAAGGAAGGCGCCGCCCAGGCTGCTGAGGCGCAGAAGCCCCCGGCGGACCCGCACGCTGGCCTAAACCTCAAGCCCGCCCAACAGGCCGCAATCGACAAGATCCCGAGGCCCGAGCCCGATGCGTCCGGCAAGATCGACCTCGGCGCCGTCACGATGCAGGTCCCAGACGGTTGGACGTTCGAGAAGCCGCGCGCGCTCATGCGACGCGCGCAGTTCAAGGTGTCTGGAGCCGGCGGAGATGCGGAATCGATCGTCTTCTTCATGGGGACCGCAGGCGCCGGCTCGCAGCAGGCGAACATCGATCGTTGGATCGCCCAGTTCAGACACAAAGACGGCAGTCCCGTCGTCGATGCAAAACCGGTCGAGAAGAAGGTATCCGGGTTTGACGTGACCCAGCTCGAGGTCGCCGGCGAGTACGACGGGGGCATGACGCCACGCGGCCAACCCGGCCAGGCCACCTCGGACCATCGCTTGATCGCGGCCATCGTCGCAACCCCCAAGGGGCCCTACTACATCAAGCTCCTCGGCCCGGATGCGACGGTCGCCGAGAACCGGAAGAGCTTCGACGACATGATCGCGTCGATCAAGCCGACACCCTAGGCGCCGGGCGCTCTGGACGAGCGCTATACATCCCGCTCGAGGATCATCGCCTGGGCCGTTGCGCCCGCAGCACAAATGCTGATCAAACCGTAGCGTGAGCTTCGGCGCTTCATTTCATTCGCAAGTGTGGTGGCGATCCGGACGCCGGTCGCCGAGAACGGATGCCCGATCGCGACTGAGCTACCGAGCTGATTCAGCCTTGAGCGGTCGACCCTCCCGATCGGATCGCGCTTCCAGCCCCGTTCCCAGGCTGCGATGTTGCTCAGCACTTGGCCGGTGAACGCCTCGTGCATCTCGATCAGATCCATCTGGTCGAGGGTCAGACCCGTCTTGGTGAGGAGGTCGGGAACGGCGATCCCAGGGCCCATGAGCAATCCATCGCCGGGATCGATCGCCACCTTCTTGTAGCCCCGAATGAATGCTAATGGCTCCCTTCCCTCTTTTTTCGCTCGGTCTTCGCTCATCAGGACAAGTGCCGCCGCGCCATCGGTGAGTGGGCTCGAGTTGCCTGCGGTGAGGGTGCCGCTTCCCGACGTGTCGAAGACGGGTTTGAGCGATGCAAGCTTTTCGAGCGTGGTATCCGGACGAATAATCGTGTCGTGATCGATGCCGTCGAGGGGTACGATCTCCGCCTTGAGACGCCCGTCTTCCGTCGCTATCGCCGCGTTCTTGTGGCTTGCAAGCGCCAGCTCGTCTTGGGGCTCGCGGGCGATGTTCCATTCCTTGACGGTGATCTCGGTGTGCTCGCCCATCGAAAGCCCGGTCGAAGGCTCAACCACGCCAGGCGCGTTGGGTTTGAGATCGCGCGGACGAAGCGTCGAGAGAATTTCGATGCGGTCCTTGAGCGATCGCGCATTGGAAAGGTCGACGAAGATACGACTGGCCGCCGGCGAGAAGAGAACCGCTGGGTTCGACATCGACTCGACGCCACCTGCGATCCCGATCTCGGCCCGGCCGGCCTGAATCGAGTCCGCGATCGCCATCATGGCCGTGGTGCCCGTGATGCAGTTATCGGTAACGGTCCATGCAGGGGTGCTCGAAGGCAGTCGGCTCGCAAAAGCGACTTCGCGCGCAAATTGCGGCCGCCGCGGGTCCAGCACCACGATTCCGCACACCATTTCGTCGATGTTCGACGGATCGAGGTCGTGTTTGTCGAGCAGACCGTCGACGGCATGGCGGGCCAGATCCAGCGCCGAATGCTCTTTGAGCGTGGTTCCAGCCTTGGCGAAGGGCGTTCGCGCGCCGGCGACGATCGCGACACGAGGGGCGGAATCGGCCATGGGTCACCTCCAGGACCTGATCCCTAGGTCGCCCGGCGGGCGGTCGCAAGGCACGCATCTTCGGTGTAAGTTCGTCCCATGACCGCGGCAGATACCCGGCGGCAACGCGACATGGTGCGGCCCACCGACCTTCGGAAGCGGTCGCGGCTGGTGCAGGCTATCGCCTTCTCGCATTCGGTCTCCACCACCTCGACGCTCCGGAGGCTGATGACCGTCCCCACCTATTTCGTCGCCTGGGTGCTGGTAACGCTGCTCGTTCCAGTGTGGCTCCCGTTGATGGCGGTGGTGGGACTGTTTCGGGGGCGGTCGTTCATCCTGCTGCGGATGTTTCTATTTCTTTGGTCGTACCTGACGATCGAGCTCATGGGTCTCACGGCGGCGGCGGCGATCTATCTCGTAACGCCTCGGAACATTGCCAAGCGGCAGGATCGCTTTTTCCCGCTTTATTGCTGGTGGGGTACCGCGCTTTTCTCGGCGGTCGCCCGCATGCTGTCCCTGTCGGTGGAGGTCAAAGGTCAGGAGCTGGTGCTACCAGGGCATGTCCTGGTGTTCATCCGTCATGCCAGCATCATCGACACCGCCTTGCCGGTGGTTTTTCTTTCGAACGCCAAGGGCCTGCGACTTCGTTATGTCTTCAAACGAGAGCTGCTGGTCGATCCGTGCATCGACGTTGCCGGTCACGTATGGCCGAACTACTTCATCGACCGCGGGGGCGACCCGCAAGAGGAGCTGGTTGGTGTTCGGAAGCTCGCCGAGGACCTAGGCGACCAAGGCGTCCTGCTTTATCCCGAGGGCACTCGCTTTACCGAACGCAAGAAGGCAATCGCCCTCGAAAAACTGGGGCGAACGCATCCGGAGCTCGTCCCGATCGCCGAGTCGTTCAAGCACTGCCTTCCTCCAAAGCCAGGGGGCGCTCTCACACTGATGGATGCCGCGCCGGAAGCCGATATCATTTTTGTAGTGCACCGTGGCCTCGAAGGCCTCGCTGAAATAGGCGACATCTTGAGCGGCGACGCGGTCGGTAAGAAGGTGCAGATTCAGATTTGGCGAGTGCCGGCCGCCGACATTCCCAAGGGCGAAGCAAGGCTACGCTGGTTGTTCGACAGGTGGAAGCACGTCGACGATTACGTTGCGCAGGGTCACTCCGCGAACTGACTTCAGCGAAAGCCGGACGTTGGTTCAGTTCGTTGCCATTCTCTTATCTCTCCCGATCGGGGAACTGCGCCATTAGTTGGTGGACCCGTGCGTCGTGGGCGGGGACGATCACGAGCTCCGGGTTCGTTTTCTGGAGCTTGTGCAGAAAAACGAGTTGGTCACGTACC
>JBFICQ010000122.1:0-10232 GCA_041581895.1 Polyangiales bacterium
CTCCGACGTCGCAAGCTCCTCATGCACCGGCACGAAATCGAAAAGTTACGAGGGCGACTGACCACCAAGGGCTACGCGCTCATTCCTCTTCAGGTGTACTTCAAGAACGGAGTCGCGAAGGTGCAGCTCGGGCTCGGACGCGGCAGGAAGAAGGGCGACGAGCGCGAAGCGATTCGCCGGCAAGAGGACTTGAAGGAAGCACGCGCGGCAATACAGCGACACAAGGGATGATCGTGGAAATCGAGCTCGAGAACGGGGGCGCAGCCGAGATCTGCTCGTTGGAGGGAAACGTCTTGATTTTCGTGAGTCCACGGGCGTTTGCACTCGGCGCGCCCATCCGATTCGACGCTCGACTCGGTGACCGCCAACAGGCGTTTGAAGGCCGGACCATCGGCGCGAGGCGCGTCGAGGGGGACCGCTTCGAGATCCGGATGCGCTTCGTAAACCTACGGAGGGGCGACCGAGCCGCCCTCGTCGCTGCGATGGAGGGCTAGGCACTCGGAAGAATGAGGACTACCCCGCTTGCCGGTCCAAGGCCTCGAAGACGGACTTCTTGACCGCCTCGAAATCGCTCGGGAGCTCGATGGGGCGATTCGGGTGTTTGCTCTCGACTCCTGGGATTGCGTCTTCGTGGTAGCGGATCTTGAACTGGGTGAACTTGAGGCCATTGGCGGTCGAAATCACCACGACGCGTTGGCCAGGCACGATTTCACCGCGAGCGCGAAGCTTCTCGAGCGCTGCCAAAGCAACACCCGTGTGTGGGCAGGTGTAGCTCCCCGCGCGGTCGGCGGAGGCTGAAGCCTCCGCAAGCTCGACCTCACTCGCCTGCTCGACGATGCCATCAAACGCTTTGAGAGCCCGGATGGCGCGGTGGACGCTCACAGGGTTGCCGATTCGAATGGCGCTCGCCTCGGTTTGACCGGCCGTCATCGGCTCGAAGCTTTCCCAACCTTTCTTGTAGGCGCGATACAGGGGATTGGCTTTTTCGGCTTGTGCGAGGCAAATGCGAGGCCGCTTCGAGACGACGCCAAGCTCGTGCATCATGTCGAAGCCCGCACCGAGCGCCGCGACGTTTCCGAGGTTTCCTCCAGGGATGATGATCCAGTCCGGGACCTGCCAATCGAACTGCTGCACGATTTCGATGCCGACCGTCTTTTGGCCCTCGAGTCGAAGCGAGTTCTTCGAGTTTGCGAGATAGATGCCCGCTTCTTCCGACAGCTTTTGCACGATGGCCATGCACCCGTCGAAGTCGGTGTCGAGCGCGCACACCAGCGCGCCGTTGGCGAGCGGCTGAACGAGCTGTGCGGTGGTGACCTTGCCTTTCGGGAGCAACACGACCGACGGAATCCCTGCGCTCGCACAGTACGCGGCCAGCGCGGCGGAGGTGTCGCCTGTCGAAGCGCAAGCGATGGCGCGGATCGGCTTGCCGTCGGCAATCATTTGTTTGACGGTGCTCACCAGCACGGTCATCCCCAAATCCTTGAACGAGCCGGTATGGCTGTTGCCGCAGTTCTTGATCCAGACGTCGTCGAGCCCGAGAGTCTTGCCGTATCGCTCGGCCCAGAACAGGTTCGTGCCACCCTCCGCGGTCGATACGACGTTCTCTTCGCGCAGCATCGGTTGGACCCATTCCTTTTTGCCCCAGACTCCGCTTCCGTAGGGCCAATCGCGGGTCATCCACCGTTGATCGAACAGCTTGATCCAGCTGGACCCGCTGCGATCTCGGAGCGCGTCTAGGTCGTGATGCACCTCGAGCAGCTGCCCGCACGAAGGGCAGTTGTAGATCACCTGGTCGAGAGGATAGGTCCCGTGGCACCCGGCGATGCAACGAAACGACGCGCTATAACTCATGCGGGCTGCAGTATAGGCCGTTGGCGCTCCGTTTCGAGAGCCTTTTTGTAGCTGGCCCGGTAGATGCCAGCCGCGCCTACCCGCCTTCTCGCTTCAACTCTATACTCCCCGCGGTGAGGCCCACCAGGGGGAGTGGGTCCGGCCTGAATCACTGCTATCCTCTCGGTTACCTCGGTACCAATCCGTCTGCATGAGTCTTTCCATTCGCCTCATTCGCGCCGTGTTCACGTTTGGCGTGATTTTCGCCAGCTACATGGTCCAACTGGTCCTCGTGAAGGCCTTTCGGCGTTGGCGTCACAATCCCGACACGAACCGGGAAGAGCCCGTCATGCCTTCCTGGCTCATCCGACGCCAGGAGCGCGTCGATCAAACGAACGCCAAGCGGCTTTTGGCTGGGATGCTCAAGCTTCGCGGGGTCTACATCAAGCTGGGCCAGGTGCTGTCGATCATGGGAGGCTTCCTGCCCGCCGTCTACACCAAGGAGCTCGAATCGCTTCAAGACGCCGTGCCCCCACACCCATTTCGCGAAATCGAGCGCGTATTCATCGATAGCCTGGAAGTTGGGCCCGAGGCGTTCTTCGAAAGCATCGACCCCGAGCCGGTAGCAGCTGCCTCCCTCGGCCAAGTCCACGTTGCCTACATGCCCGACGGCCGCAAGGTCGCCGTGAAGGTTCTCTACCCCGGAATTCGGGACATCGTGCGAACGGATCTTCGGGTCGTGGCGCTGATGATCCGGGTCTACAAATGGTTCTTCCCGGTGCAGAACATCGAAGTGATACACGAGTCCTTGGTCGATCTGCTCAGGCGCGAGACCGACTACATTCACGAAGCCGAATGCATGCGCCGCATGTCATCCAATTTCGCGGACGATGACCACATGCTCTTTCCCGAAGTCATCGACGAGGTGACCACACGGGACGTGCTCACAATGACCTTCATGGAGGGCATCAAGATCACGCGGCTCGAAGCGATCCGGGCCCAGGGGGTCGACCTGCGGAAGTTGGCCGAACGGCTAGTCAAGAGCTTCTACAAGCAGGTTTTCGTCGATCGGTTCTTTCACGCAGACCCACACCCCGGAAACTTCCTGGTACAGCCCGTCGAGGGCTCCGATGACGCGAGAATCGTCGTCCTCGATTTCGGCGCAATCAGCGAGGTTAGCAAGGACACCGTGTTTGGGATGGTCGACGTTCTTCGAGGCTTTTTCGAACAGAACGATCAGTTGGTGATCGAGGGCATCGGAGCGATGGGTTTCGTCGCCGAGGGTGGCGACCGCCGACTGCTCGAGCAGACGGTGAAGACATACTTCAAGAAGCTCTTGAAGCTCGAAGCCCGCACGCCCGCGGCGCTGATGAGCGCGAACGCCAAGGAGCTCGAGGCTTTGGCCGATCCCGAGGTAGAGCGGCGCGAGCTTCGCGCCCTGATGCGGTCGGTGCACTACCCGGAGGGTTGGTTCTACGTCGAGCGAGCTTCGGTCATGATGTTTTGGCTTGCGGGGCAAATCGCACCCGACCTCGATCAGGTGCAGGTCGGTTTTCCCTATGTACTTCCGCTGTTGAGCGAACGGCTTCAATCCTCGCGGCCGCGTACCCCCGACCCGGGCGCGCAACCAGCTGCAAGTGGAGGCTGAGGTGTCGCGGATCGTAGGGATTGACCCGGGCGAGGCTCGCATCGGTCTTGCGATTTCCGATGAAGAACAATCGATCGCGTTTCCACGAGAGACGATAGCGGCCGGCGGGGGCATCGAAGAGGCGGCGCAAAGGGTTCGAGATGCACTTGCCGACGAGGAAGTCGAAACACTGGTCGTCGGACTTCCGCTCAGGCTCGATGCCACCGAAGGAGAGGCAGCTCGGCGTGCGAGAGCCTTCGGCGAAGCCTTGCGTCGGGCACTCGACATCGAAGTGGTCTACTGGGACGAACGAATGACGACACTTGCTGCCGAGAGGTCTCTGCGCGAGATGGGCCGGCGGGGTTCGCGAAAGCGGGAGGTGGTCGACCAATCTGCTGCAACGATCTTGCTCCAGGGCTATTTGGACGCCAAAAAGGGTGGAGAGTGGAGAGACCAAAGCGGATAAGTCTCGACGGCGGCGTGCGCCGAAGCTTCGCAACTCTGTTGAGCGTCTTGACGTTGCTCGCGGTGATGGGCGTACTCCTGGCGCTCGGCTGGTTGTTCGTGATTTATCCAGATAGCGATGGCCCGCGCACTGACTCCGACGAAGTCGTGATCGAGGTGCCTGAAGGCATGACTCTTCGGCAGCTCGCAACTGAGCTCGAAGCGGTTGGTGTGCTCAGAAGCCCCCGAGTATGGATCGTCTATATGCGCCTTCGTGGGCTCGATCGACATCTGCGACAGGGCAAGATTCGGCTACGAACACCGATGACACCCGAGGAGGTTGCGCGATATGCCACGACGCGGCTCGGCCGAATTCAAGTCCGAATCACGATTCCCGAAGGCTTCAACCGGTTTGAAATCGCGACGCGGCTCGAAGAGTTCGGAGTCTGCTCCGCGGAAGAATTTCTCGATGCCACCGAGGACAAGTCTCTTCTTGCGAGCTACGGAGTCGATGCCAACGATGCGGAGGGATACCTGTTTCCGGACACCTACGAATTCGACGACCAGACGAAGCCGAGGCGTGTCGTCGAGCGAATGCTCGCCAACTGGACCCGGCGCTACGAAGACATCCAGCGGGACTACGCAGGAGCGCTCGGCAAGCTCGAGGGTTGGACCACTCACGAAATCGTCACCTTGGCTTCGATCGTCGAAAAAGAGGCAGCCGTGGCCGCCGAGCGGCGCAGGATTGCCGGGGTTTTCCGAAACCGCTTGAGGTCTCGGAGGTTTTTGCCTCGCAGAAGGCTCCAAGCCGATCCCACCGTACAGTACGGATGCATCGCCGAGCCCGAGGCGGCGTCTTCCTGCTCAGACTACGATGGAGAAATCACGCGAGCGATGCTCGACGACCCCGACAATCCCTACAACACGTACCGTCATTCCGGCTTGCCGCCTGGGCCGATCAGCAATCCCGGGAAAGCGTCCCTGGTAGCGGTCATCGACCCGGAAAATCACGACTACTACTACTTCGTGGCGCGCGGCAAGGGGGAGCATCATTTCAGCAAAACTCTGCGGCAGCACAACATCGCGGTGCGACGCAACAACCAGCGATGAAGCGGAATCCGCCGAGTCCCCTTTTCGGGCGAGACGAACCTCAGCTTGGCCTGTTCGACGAGCCGGGGGAACGCACGGCTCCGCCCGCCGTAGAGAAGCAGCGTGAGCTCGAGTCGATTCGAGCACGGCTTCCGAGCGGGGTGCGTCTCGGCACGTCGAGTTGGACCTTTCCGGGCTGGGCTGGTCTCGTCTACCATCGTCGTTATCCAAACCAGCGCGCGTTCCTACGCGAATCTCTCGAGGAGTACGCAAAGCATCCGTTGATGCGAACGGTCGGCATAGATCGCAGCTACTACGCTCCGGTTCCAGACGCCGACCTCGCGCTCTACGCAAGTCAATTGCCAGAAGATTTTCGATGCGCGATGAAGGTCTGGCAGAGGATCACGATGCCGGTTTATCCGATGCATCCGCGTTACGGTGCGGAAGCCGGAAAGAGGAACCCAGACTTCCTCGATGCCGACCTCTTCGCCAGCGAGGTCAACGCCCCAGTTCGACGCTGTTTGAGTCGATGCATGGGCCCCTGGATCCTCGAGGTGGCGCCGTCTCCGTCTCCCATCAAGCCGTCTTGGTTTCTGACGAAGCTCGGAGCGTTTCTGCGCGCAGCGCCACGGGATTTCCCGTTCTCCGTCGAGCTTCGGGATCGCCGGTTGCTCACCCCAGAGTACGCAAGAGCTCTTCAGGAGCATGGTGCAGCACACGTGTTCAACTACTGGTCGCGGATGCCGAGTCTAGGCGACCAGATGCGCATCGAAGGGATCCTGGGCGGGTCGCTTCTTGTCGTGCGGCTGCTGTTGCCGCAGGGTGCAAAGTACGCCGAGCTCAAGGACGCATACGCGCCTTTCGACAAGCTAGTCGAACCACAACCGGTGATGCGCCAGGACGTCAAGCGACTGGTGTCCACCGCACTCGAATCCGGCATGGAGGCCTACGTGCTCGTCAACAACAAAGCGGAGGGTTCTTCTCCGTTGACCGTGCAGGCACTGGCAGAGCTACTCGCGCGGTAGCTTGCCCGGGGCAGGAGCCCGGCTATGGTAAGCGCCATGACGGCGGCCAAGGCGGATAACATCACTTGGCATACGGGCGAGGTCGATCGCGAGGCGCGGGCTTCGGCGCACGGTCACCGTGGCGCCGTGCTGTGGTTCACCGGGTTGTCCGGCTCTGGCAAGAGCACGATCGCGCATCGGGTCGAGAGCATGCTGGTCGATCGAGGCGTCTTTGCGTACGTGCTCGACGGAGACAACATCCGACACGGGCTCAACAGCGATCTCGGCTTCTCACCGGAAGAGCGGGAAGAGAACATTCGTCGGATTGGGGAAGTCGCCCGCCTCTTCGCGGACGCGGGGGCGGTGGTCCTGTCCGCTTTCATTTCCCCGTACCGCCGTGATCGAGATCGGGTCCGCGCGTTGCTGGGGCCGGGCGAGTTCGTCGAAGTCTACGTCGACACCCCGCTCGAGATCTGCGAGGCGCGCGATCCCAAAGGCCTCTACAAGAAAGCCAGGTCGGGGGAGATCTCGAACTTCACAGGTATTGACGCACCCTACGAGGCACCCGAGTCCCCCGAGGTTCACTTGAAAACGACCAAGCTCACTGTTGACCAGGCGGCCGCGACCGTGGTTCGCTATCTCGCTACCCAAGACATACTAGGAGACTCCTGATGCCCTCTCGCGAACAGATGTGGGACAAAGTTCCCGAACAAGTGGATCTCGTGGTGATCGGTGGGGGGATTACGGGTACGGGCATTGCTCGCGACGCCGCGCGGCGCGGCCTGAGCGTCGCACTTTTCGACCAGAACGACATTGCCTTCGGGACGAGCTCGCGATCGAGCAAGCTCATTCATGGCGGCCTTCGATACCTCGAGAGCTACGAGTTCAGCTTGGTCTTCGAGTCGGTGAGCGAGCGCCGGGTGGTGATGGAGCTTGCGCCTCATCTCGTCAATCCCCTCGCGTTCATCTTTCCCGTCTATCAGGGCGCCCGCAAAAACCTGTGGATGATCAACGCTGGGATGTGGCTGTATGACGGGCTGTCGTTGTTTCGTTCGCCGAAGACCCATCGAACGTTGAAACCGAATGAAGTTGCTGACGAGGAGCCCATTCTCAAGCAAGAGGATCTCCAGGGCGCACCGGTCTATTACGACTGCTCGACCGACGACTCCCGTCTGACGCTCGAGACCGCGCTCGATGCGGTGGAGCAGGGCGCGATCGTGATCAACTGGGGCCGTGTCGACGCGTTCGTGAAGGACGAGCACGGTCGGGTTTGCGGTGTAGTCGTGAAGAACCGTCGCGATGGAAGCCTGAAAGAGGTTGCTGCCCATGCGACCATCAATGCGACTGGGCCCTGGACGGATGAGGTATTGGCGATGAGTGGGCCTCAAACCGGAAAGCTTCTTCGGCCCACCAAGGGCATTCACATCGTCGTTCAAAGAGAAAAGCTCCCCATCAGACATGCGGTCGTGTTGTTCCATCCGACCGACGAGAGGGTCCTCTTTGCGCTGCCTTGGGGCGAGCGCACCTACGTTGGAACCACCGACACCGACTACGATGGCCCTCCCGGCAAGGAGTACGCGACCCTTGCCGATGTCGATTACCTGATCGACGCGGCGAACGAACACTTTCCGAGCCACCAGATCTCACACGACGACGTCATCTCGACCTGGGCTGGCATTCGCCCCTTGATTGCGCCCGAACCGGACGTCGGAGAGGTGTCCGAGTCGAAGGTGAGTCGTGAGCATCAGATCCTCGTGGGCGCGGATGGGCTCATCACGATTGCTGGGGGCAAGCTGACGACCTATCGCAAGATGGCAAAAGAAACCGTCGATACGGCCGTTCAACTGCTGAAGCTCACCAACAAGCTTCCACCCGACATCCGCTCCGGCCAGACCTTCAAGTTCCCGCTTCCTGGAGCAATTGGTTGGCCAGAAGACGACGACCACCAGAAGGTCGCGGCCGACGTCGGTAAGGCGGCCGAGGGCACTCTTCCCGATGAGGTGTGCCTGCATCTGGTCGACAACTACGGAATGCGCGCGCTGGAGATCGGCAAGCGTTGCGCCGAAGACCCTGCTCAACGCGAGCCGATCATCGAAGGGCGGCGCGAGATCATGGCGCAGGTCGACTGGGGCGTCGAAGAAGAGCTCGCTGCAAGCGTCGCGGACATCATGATCCGCCGAACGCAGATCTTCTTTCGGGACTACGATCAGGGCCTCGGTGCGGCCGAGAAAGTCGCGACACGCATGGCGACCCTCATCGGTTGGAGCGCAGAGGAAAAGAAGCGTCGAATCGACGAATACCGGGCGGAAGTTGCCCTCTCGAGGCGATGGCGGGACGAGCTTGGAGAGGCTCGCGCTAAGGAGCCAACTGCGGAAGCTTCAGTTTGAGCGCGAGCGCGCCGGGCTCCACTCGGATCGACTCCAGCTCCAACACCTCGAAGATCATGGCGGCGGTGCCGCGCGAGGCAAAACGGCGCACCGCCGGGACCGTGCGCAGGTCGACGCGGACACGTTCGTCCGATTCCCGCTCCACGATCGCGCTCCCCACCTCTTGCGTGTCCTGAGGAAAGATCATCGGCCAGGTTGCCCTCGCGATGCAGGCGGCAAGGGCTCCCACGATCGAGTGATCGAATGCGCCCGGAGGCTCGACGTCGAACGAGATCTCCTTGGCACCGCGCGGCGCAAACCGAACCGACAACGGCGCGAGGCTGAATTGGACCTCCTGCCCGCTGCTCAGTGATGCGTCGACGAAGATCCGGCCGCGTCTGCAGGCCACCATCGCCGAATCGACGCCCTCGGCGTGTGCAGCTGCCGTCGTGAGGGCATCATCGCTCAAGCGCCAAAGCTGCTGCGTGAGTCGCTCCAACAACAGCCTCGTCGCTGTGGCCAGACGACTCTCGGCGGCTCTCCCAACGGCGCGATCGGCAACGGTCCGAACCCAGCTTCGAAGAACGTCGAAACGATCGCTCATTCGGCAGCCTCCAACTCGGGCTTTGGGCGAATCGCCGCGAGGTCGAGCAGCTCGGCTCGTCCCGAGGTCCGGCGCGCGAAAAGGCCAGTGCGCACGACCTTGGGCTCCAGATCTGAAACCCCTGTCAGCGCGCGAAGCACCTCCGCCGGTCGTGGAGTCGTCTTTCCCCCCAGGCGAAGCGTGACCCGAATCGGAAGAAGGTCACCGACGAAGCCGGCACGTTCGAGCGCATCGAGACCGTCGCCCACAGCCGTGCTCACCAACGCGGCCCCGACGTCGATCCGCTTGCCGATCCCGCGAACATCGCGCCAGATCGTGAGCGCATCGTGAGGCTTGGCAAGCTGCTTAGCCAGGGTGCTTGGGTCGAGGAAGCCGAGATCGCTGAGGTCGCTGCGCGAAAGCGCCACGACATACTCCGCCTCATCGAGCACACGATTGAGCGATGCGTCGTTTGGCCCGAGCACCGCATGGCCAAAGAATTCGATTCCGTCGATTGCGACTCGGTTGAGCTCTCCGCACAAATCATCGATCGAGGGGTCCTCTGCGGCGCGCAGTCGGACGTCGACGTGCTCACACAGACTCGAGGTCCCGACTGGCAGCGCGGGGCCAAAGGTCAACTTCGGAAGAGGACGAAACCCCTCGCTATAGTAGAGGGGAAGCCCGACCCTTCGAAGCATACGAGGGAAGCTCCGCACGAGATCGAGGTGCGAGGCGTAGGCAGCACGACCGAGCTTTCGGTAGCCGATCCGCACTCGCATCGCAGGCCCTTGGTCGACGCCGTGAAACGGCCGCCGGTCGACCACTCGTTCAGGCTCCACTCGATCGGGAGACGGAAGACGCGGCTCGAGCGCATCCATGCGCTTCAGGAACACGAGTCGCTCTTCTCGCATTTGGGTGAGGTCGCAAGCGACGCCGCAGTCGTAGCAAACGAGACGGCGTTTGTCGGCTTCAGCCTCCAGCGCATTGGTGTGGTGCACGAAACGCCCGATGGTCTTTCCGCAAGGGGGGCTCAACCGATTGCGAAGCGACTTGCGATACTCGCGAGCCAGAAATCCCGGCTCGAGGCCCACGTCGATGTGATCCCAGGGAAGCCGTGCATCGATCGGGATTGTGCCGAGGAAGAGCGTGGGATCGACGCCGGCCTCCGCCAGCGATGCCGACCAAGCATCCAGATCGAGGCGCTCATCCCACGAGTCGAAACGCGCGCCGCGCCTATATGCGCCGTAAATGACCTCGCTCAGCCGTCGATCGCCTCGAGCCAGCATTCC
>JBFICQ010000123.1:0-10215 GCA_041581895.1 Polyangiales bacterium
CGGGCCGGAGCGGGAAATGGGATTCGACTCCCATCGAAGGAGGCCAACGCGCAGTGGACTCCCGTCCACGGAGCTGGCCGGCGTTCGATGGGAGCTACGAGCACGGCCCAAGGCCGCGCGCAGTAAACCCCGAAGTGGGTGAGAGGACCAGTTCCCGCGAAGGCCCGCTCAAAGCGGGCCGGAGCGGGAAATGGGATTCGAACCCACGACTTCAACCTTGGCAAGGTTGCACTCTACCACTGAGTTACTCCCGCAAAAGGACGGGTTTGGTAGCTCGCTGGGCCGAGCCCGTCAAGCTCCCCGCCAGGTGTTGCGTGGCTTTCCCTCGAGCCCCTTATTAGGCTCCGAGGGACGAGCCATGTGGGATATTGGAGGCAAAACCGTGCTCATCACTGGCGGGTCCTCCGGCGTCGGCCGGGCGACCGCAAGTGCTCTGTCCGCAGGAGGTGCTGAGGTCGTGATCACGGCGCGAAGCCTCGAACGCGCTCGGAGCGCAGCCGATGAGATCGAGCGGGCAACGGGACACCAGGTCCACCCGATGGAGCTCGACCTGGCCTCGATGATGTCGGTTCGCGGTTTCTGCAACCGCTTCCTCGAGGAGCAATCGGATCTTCACGTGCTGATCAACAACGCCGGCACCGTTCAGGCGAAGCGACGCGATACGGTCGACCGGCTCGAAATGACCATGGCGGTCCACTACGTCGGGCCGTTCCTGCTCACGTCGCTTCTTCTCGACCGAATCCGGCAAAGCGCCCCGGCCCGCATCATCAATGTGAGCTCACGGATTCACCGCCTTGCAACGAACGGAATCGACTTCGACGATCTACAGCTCGAAGAAAGCTACAGCAGTCGAAAAGCGTACGCGCAATCGAAGCTCGCCCTAGAGCTGTTCACCCGTGAGCTCGCGGCGCGATTGGCAGACACCGGAGTGACCGTCAACTCCATTCATCCTGGGGCGGTAAAGACGAACCTGAGGACCGACGCAGGGTGGCCGGTGAAGCTCCTCTTCTTCGTGTTGCGCCCGACGCTTCTCACGGCCGAGCAAAGCGCCGAAGCCGTGTGCCTTCTCGCCACGGACCCTGCCCTGCAAACGGTTACCGGCAAGTACTTCTCAAAGGACGAGCAAGCCGATCCCTCGCCGCAGGCCCAAGATATGGCGGCTGCAAAGCGGCTCTGGTCGGTGACCGAGGACCTCCTCGCCTCGCTCCCCACCGACGCTTACTCGTAGCGCAAGCCGTCCACCGGCAGCATGCGCGCCGCCCACCACGACGGGGCGATCGTCGAGATCGTGCAGATCAGCAACGCGATGCCGATCGTCACCACGAACACGCTAGGGCTCAACACGACTGGCAGGTGGTCGATCAGGTACACCTTCGGGTCGAGCGGGAAGCGAACGCGATCGAGATAGGCGACGATCCCCCCGCCCACCAGCACCCCGATCACCGTGCCCACGATTCCAACCACCACCCCTTGGACCATGAACACCCCGAGCACCGTTGCATCCGTAGCTCCCATTGCTTTGAGGATCGCGATCTCTCGCTTTTTTTCGAGCACGATCATGATCAGGGTCGCGACCACGTTGAAGGCTGCGACGAAAATGATCGTCGCGATCACCAAAGTGAGGGCGATCTTCTGCACCTCGAGCGCGGTGAAGAGGTTCCGGTTGAGCTCGGACCAATCGAGGGTGTGGAACGCGCCGCCAAGGTTTTGCTCGATCCGCCGAGCGAGTGACTGGGATTCGTCCAGGTCGAAGACACGAAGCTCCACCCCGGTGACGTTGTCGCCTTCGTCGAAGAGCTGTTGGGCTTCGTAGAGGTCGGTGTAGACCAAGCCCGAGTCGTACTCCTGAAAGCCGGCCTCGAACACCCCGATCACCCGAAACTCCCGCGACCGAGTAGCGGTTGCTCCAGCCCCGGAGAGCGTCACGCCAAGCGCGGCGAGCGGCGAGATCATTCGCACCCGGTCGCCCACTTCGATCTCGAGGTCGCTTGCGAGCGTCTTTCCGACGACCACGCCAGGAAGCGTCGCGAGAGGCTCCTGGCCGGCACCCATCGAAAGCCCGGCCTCCCAGGCAGGGTCGTCCGGAAGCTCGAGCTCCTCTTCACCGAGCGTTCCCAAGAGAGCTTCGACTTCCGATGGCTCGGCCACCTTGCCGACTGGCTTGCGCGCTTGCTCGCGCGCTCGGTCTTTCTCCCAAACGGTCGGCGGCTTTCGAAAACGCGAGCCCGATGCTCTTTCAGACTCGGCTTCTTTGAATCGGCGGAGCCAGTCCCAATCGTCCTCGGGCACGACCCGCGCGTCCCGGGGTGGCGCGGCGCCGTCGCGACGAAGACCTTTCAAGTCACCCGCGATGATTTGTTGCGGGAGGTCGAGGACGGTGCGGACGCCTTCCGGTGTGACTCCTTTGACGAGCACGACCGCGCGGCGGTCGCCTTTGGTCAGCATCATCTCGTTGATCGAGAAGGGAGCGATGCCGGCGACCTCGGGCATTTCGCCAACCGATTCCAAGACCTCGGGGTAGTCGGTGAACTCACGTCCGTACTTCAAAATGAGCACGTGCGCATTGACCCCGAGCACTTTGTCGCGAAACGACTGCTCGAAACCGGTCGTGATCGATAGCACCGCCAAGAGGGCGGCAACCCCGAGCGCCACCCCGACGATCGAAATCAAGGTGATCATCGAGACGGTGGCGCGCTTCTTGGAGCGGAGGTATCGAAGGCCGATCTGAAGGCTGTAGCTCACGTTCGCTCCCCTTATCACGCGCCTCGGGCGGCTGCGATCCGCCCTCGTTCGCGAACTTGCCTGACTTGCGCGAACTCACTAGGGTTCCTAAGAATGATGCGGATCTGGGCCCTGGCGTGCTGCTTCGGGTTGCTGGCGGGTTGCCATCAGCAACAGAACGTCCGCCGCGAGGTCTGGCCGCCGTTGGAGGGGCCGAAGCGAGTCGTCGCAGAAGGTCCGGCGCCTCCGCCACGGGTGCTCGACCCCAAGGTCGTCAAGCTGTCCGACCGATCGACCGTGATGCAAGCGCGCCGGGCGCTCGAGAAGGGGAACGCCGACAAAGCCCGCGAGATCGCCGAGGCAGCATTGTCGCAAGCCAGCGCCGAGGACAAGGGCCGACTTCATTGGTTGGCGGCCGAGGCGGCAAGCCAAGGGGGCTACACGCACATCGCCCTCGCGCACCTCGACACGCTCGGCACCTTCCGACACCCGTTGGCCCGCTGGGCAGAGCTTCGCCGCGCCGCACTTCTCGAACACCGTGACCCAGAGGCTGCGGCAGCCATCGTCGCAAGCCTCACCGATGAGTGGGCCGGTCGCGAGTCTGCGGAGTCGATCGCGGCCCGCGTGGGGCCTTCGGCAAAGACCGAAGCCTTTCAAAGTCGGGTGGACGGAAAGCCCACGAACCCCGCACCCAAGGTGAGCGGGCGAGCCAGGCAGAGCCTCGAGAGGGGCGAGGCGCTCTACGAAGCAAAGCGATACCGCGAAGCCGAGCGGATCTTTGGCAGGCTTGCCCGAAATCTGAGCGCAGGCTCGTTTTTGTGGTGTGACGCGCGCTACAAGCAGGGGCGCTCGCTGCTTCAGGATCGCGAGCGGACGCGTGGCGCACCTGTGATGAGAGAGGTCGCCGACCGCTGCAGCAAGATCGCGATCGACACACGCGCGTGGGCCCGCTACTACGCCGGCCGCGCCTACGGCCGCATCGGTCGTTGGGACGAGGCGATCCGCCAGTTCGCAAAACTCGAAAAAGAAACTCCCGATCACCGGCTCGCCGACGACGCTAGTTACCGCGCAGCCATGGCCGAGCTCGAAACTGGCCGCACCCAAGCAGCCCTAAAGCGCTTGGCTTCGATCCCGGTGCGTTACCCCGATGGCGACATGTGGCCGCGGGCGATCTTCGACCTGGGGTGGATTCAGTTTCGCGACGGCCGCTTCGAAAAGGCCCTTCGCCACTTCGACGAATTGATCCAGAAAGGCGGCGACGAACGCGAGGAGGGCATCACCGGTCGTGCCAACTACTGGCGAGCGCGCTCGCTCTTTTCGATGGGCCGCCGGATCGACGCGGCTGACGCATACGCGGAGATCGCGAAGCGCTGGCCCCTACGTTACTACGCACAGCAAGCTCTTTGGCGGCTGCACGAGATCCTTCCTGAGCGTGCAAATGACATTTTGCGGGAAATGCGAGAAGGCAACGGTCCCTCGCGCATGGTGTTTGCTTGGCGAAAGGAGTTCGATGAGCCGTCATTCGAACGCATGCTCGAGCTCCTGATCGTCGGCGAAGTGACCTACGCCTCAAGAGAGATGGCAGCGCTCGGCATGCTAGGCGATCAGATCGACCCGGAGATGGCCGTGGTGGGGGCAGTGCTCCTTCAACACGCCGGAGCTCAAACCAAGCTCAGCCGCGTGATTCGCTCGCACTTCGAAGATTTCGAGGGTCTTTTGCCAAAAGGCGAAGGCAAGTTGATTTGGGAAGCAACGTACCCGCAGGCGTTTTCCCCGTTGATTGAGAAGATCGCCGACAACCGTGGACTTCCGCCTTCCTTCGTGAGAGCTATCGCTCGCGAGGAAAGCTCTTTCGACCCGGACGCGGTGTCCTGGGCCAAGGCCTACGGATTGGTCCAGTTGATCCTGCCCACCGCAAAGCGATTCTCCGAGGAAGCGGGCGTCAAAGCTACACCACGCACTCTCAAAAAGCCCGATGTCAACCTCAAGATCGGCACGGCCTATATGGCGTGGTTGTGGGATCGCTTCGAGCAAAACCTCGCGCTGGTTCCGGCTGCGTACAACGCGGGTGAGGGCGCCGTCCGCCGGTGGCTCGAAGAGGGCTCCGCACGTTCGCTGGACGTTTTCATCGAGGAGATCCCGTACGACGAAACCCGTCGCTATACGCGGCGAGTGCTGCAGACGTACGGAGTCTACCAGTGGCTCGCCGACGAGCAGCTCCCGCCCCTGCCTACGTCGCTGCCGCGCCCGAAGCTCCAACGCTATAGCGCGCTTCGATAGCACCAACTAGGGCGCAACCTGCGGCAGCAATGTGCCGAACTCGATCGCCTTGTTGACGTCGCCTTCGACTCGAAGTTTGCCCTGGACAAACGCGATCTGCGGGTCGAGGTTCCCGTGGAGGATCTCGCTCAGATGGTCCCCTCGGATGGTCAGCGTCGCGTCGGCGCCATCGGTCAGGCCCTCGGTGACACTCCGGTCGACGAGGTCGACCATCCAATTCTTTTCTGCGGCTCCCGTGATCCGAAGCTGAAACCGTCCCGTTCCGATGGGCTCTTGCGTGGGTGCATCACGCAGCATCGACCGAATGCGATCGACGAAAACCTGCATCTCTTTGGCGACCGCACCATTGGTCGCCGCCTCTTCGTCGCGCTTCGGAACGACCGCGGCCTCGAGCTCGTTGGCCGACTCCCTCAGGTACCGGGCGAACTTGTCGAGATCGGGCATGACCGCGGGCGAGGAGACCGGGCTGATCGAGAGCACGCCGTTGTAACTGAGGACAGTGATCAAAAGCCCCATCCCGTCCATGATCGGAGCCATGCCCATCGTCGCCAAGAGCTTGTGCCCGGCCATGTAGAGGTCGATCTGCGGTCCGGGCACGTTGGTGATCACCAGATTGAAGAAGGGGTTGTGCAGCTCCGACACCTTGAAGCGCGAGTAGAGCCGGGTCATCTGGCTGGCCAAGCCAAAGGGTATGAACTCGGCGATGTCCGACATGGCTCGAGCCGCTCCGGCCTTTTCGACGGCCTTTCCACTGCGGGTGTGGAACTTGAGCGCGCGGAGCCGCTCGACCGGATCTTCGATGTTGGTAGCCAGCTCCACCGTCATTGCCGAGACCATGTTGCCCATCGTGCCACGCTGATCCTCTTGTCGCGTCGACACCGGCACCATCGCGACCAGGGGCTTCAGTGGAAGCGCCCCTCGGTCGACCAGATAACGGCGTAATGCACCCGCGCAGATCGCCAAGACCACATCGTTCAACGTGCACTGGGCGGCCGTCTTGATCGCCTTGACGCGATCGAGCTCGAGCAAGGCCGTATTCCAGATTCGTTGGCCCGAGATCAGGTGGTTCAAGGGTGTGATCGGCGCACTCATCGGTGCCGGAGGCGCGTCGTCGCCCTGCTTCTTTTGTGTCTCCGAGGTCGCCCGCGCCGCCCCGATCGCCTCTTTGGCGACGCGCAAGATCTCGCTCGGCTTTCCGGCGATCTTTCGCCCGGTGTACCTCAAGACCTCGAGCTCGTTCGGAATCGGCGGCACGTGACGAGGCGTGGGCTGTGCGAACTCGCGAGACTCCGGCGTCACGTCAAGCAGAATGCCGAGCATGTCCGCACCCGAGATCCCGTCGATCGCGGCGTGGTGCACTTTGCTGATGAGTGCCACCGACCCTGGCGGAACCTGCGGAATGTTGTCGAGCCCCTCGACGAATGTCATCTCCCAAAGCGGACGCGTGCGGTCGAGGGGAACGCTGAAAATCCGTGAGGCGAGGCTCCGCAAGTCCCGCCAGGCTCCCGGTCGTGGCAACGCCACGTGTTGGAGGTGCATGTCGACGTTGAAATCCGGATCCTCGGCCCAGTACGGCTTGCCGATCCCGAAGGGCACCATCACGAGTCTCTCTCGCATCCGTGGCACGAGGTGCAGCCGAGCTGCCATCACGTCGCGGAAGTCGTCGAAGCGAATCGTCCCTTCGAACACGAGAACACTGCCGACGTGCATCGGTTGGCGCGGGGTTTCGAGGAAGAGGAACGAAGAATCGAGGCCAGAAAGCGGCTTGAGCATAGACGCCTAGGCTACACCGTTGGTGGGTTGGATCAACAGCCCTCTCAGGACTCGTCAAAAGTCCCGTCGAGCTCGTTCAAGAGCCGTTTTTGCTCCCGCGTGAGCTTTTTCGGAACCTCGACTTCGACGACGCAAATCAGGTTACCCCGGCCGCGGCCGTGGAGCCTCGGAACGCCGGCGCCGCGGATCACCAGGGTTTCGCCCGGCTGGGTGCCCGCTGGGACCTTCAGCGTGGTGGTAGCGTCCACGTCTTCATCGAGGAGCGGAACCTCGATCTTGGCCCCGAGCGCTGCCTGCGGATAAGTCACCGAAAGGGTGTGAATCAGGTCGAAGCCCTCCCGCTGGAAGTCTTCGTCCGGCTCGACGTGCACGGTCACGTAGAGGTCTCCAGGCGGACCCCCGCGTGCTCCGGCCTGCCCCTGCCCCGTCAAGCGCAGGCTTTGCCCGCTGTCGACGCCCCCCGGAACGGTGACCTTCACGACGCGCTCGGTGTCGACCTGCCCACTGCCTTTGCACTGGCTGCAGGCGGACTTTGCTTGGGTGCCCCGCCCACGACAGGTCGGGCAGGTCGTGGTCATCACGAAGGCGCCTTGGGCGCGCGCCACCTGGCCTCGTCCGCCACAGGTGGTGCAGCCCTCGACGATGCCCCCCTCGGCGCCAGTAGCACGGCATGCGTCGCAAGGAGACGGATGGGACAGATCGATTTCGGTCTTCGTGCCGAACGCAGCGTCTCGAAGCGAGAGGGTCACATCGGTTTGGATGTCGGCACCCCTGGCGGGGGCGTTCGGATCGCGCCGCCGTCGACCGAAACCGCCAAAACCAAACCCGCCGCCGAAGATGTCGCCGAAGATGTCTTGGAACTGACTGAACACGTCGCCGATGTCACCAAACCCAGGCGCGCCTCCGCCCGACAAGCCTGCATGCCCGAACCGGTCGTAGAGCTGCCGTTTATTCGGGTCGCTGAGGACCGCGTATGCCTCGGCGCACATCTTGAAACGCTCTTCGGCTTGGGGGTCGTCCGGGTTTCGGTCGGGATGTAGCTCCAGCGCCTTGTTTCGATATGCCTTCTTGAGCTCCGATGCGCTCACCTCGCGCGAGACCCCGAGCAACTCGTAATAGTCCGGTTTGTCCATCGATGACGTGCCTAAACCCGCGCTCGCAACATAAACACGCCCACGACCCGGTCAAGGTCCGGTTTTCTCGCAAAGCCCAGGGAAGTCGTCCTTCGTGCTCAGTTCGTCCCCGAGCCTGCGGGTGCTTGCGCGCGGGTCAGCACATCGTCGATCAGCGCATCGGGAAGACGGCCCTCCCGTTGGAAGGCTCGCATGTGAAGGATGGGCTCACCGCCGAGGTCGGCAGCGGTACGCCCTGCGATCTCTTGGACGTATTTTCGCGGCTCGAACGGAATCAAGTTCGAGCCGGGCTCGGTGTCCACTCGCTCGAGCAAGGCCATGAGTGCGCGAAGCGAGTTCATCTTCATGTACGGACAGGTCGCGCAGCCGCCAGCGGTGGAGCATCCCTCGCCTGCCGCCACTCCTGGAACGATCCCAAGGCCGCTATCGGGCTCTTGCGCGATCGCCTCGCTTGCAACCGGGAAGATGATCTCAGCGGCGATTCTCGGACCGCCCTCCGATGCATAGTCTCGAAGCTTCTCCTGCACTTGGCGCACGATCGGGGTGATCATGCCAGCTTCGGTGCCGAGAATGAACCGGAGCTCGCCGCCCTCTCCTCGTGCGATCGCCTGGTCGACTTTGCCGAGGATGAAGGAGAGGATGTTGGAGGTGGAGCCAACCACGCCCTCTCTGCGCCGCTGCGCCTGCAGCGCGAGCACGAACATCTCACCGGGCACTTCGAGATGCGCCGTCACGAAAACATCGGGGTACTGCTCGCGGACGGTGTCGACGACCTCGCGGCCGAACATCGCGTGGACGATGCAAGTCCCTTGCTCGAAATAGTGAAAGCGAGACAACAAGGCTCGAATCGAGGCTCGATCGTGCTCGGGGTGCACTCCGCGGATCTGTCCGTCGGTCATCTCCGACATGGCCCGGAACATTTCGGCGAGGTTCTCGCCCATGTAGGTGTCGGGGCCAAACCATATGTGAATGTCGGGAACTTGGGCTGCAGCCTGAAGCACGGTCTGCACGACGTTCGACGACGTGCACGTGATCGTCGGCACGAGAGCATGAGCCTTGGCCTTGGTGATCAAACTGGTGTTGATGTAGATGACGTGCAGCGAGTTCGGCGTCTCCGCCGCCTCCATGAGGTAGGCTCCGTACGCCTGTGCCTCAGCAGACTCGGCGAGGGAGCACCCAATCGGCTCGGTGGCAACGCGGTACACCGGAATGTGCCCGAAGCCGGAGGCATCGAGCATGGCGCGGACGTTTTCGCTCATGAAGTCTACGCCGAGAACGACGACCGTACGCACCCCCTGCTCGGCCATCGCAATCGCGCGGTCGGCCATCGCGAGCGAATCCGACACGTGAACGTGAGGCCAATCGCACGCCGAGAACACCCCCTGAAGCTCCGGGTCCATGTAGAAGTGGGCGACCAGCCCGACGTTTTTCTCTCGAAGGAGGCTGTTGAGCTTCGAAACCAGCTCCGCGTCGGGCCGCAGGAACGCCGCCTGAGCCTCGGCAAACGCGCCCTGGGGAATCAGGGCATCGGCTGTAATTCGAAGGGAAGGGAATGCTGGGGAGGTCATCTGCGACGAGCACCTATATCAGAGTATACCTCCTGCCAGATGCCCCTCGTGTCAAGCGAAGCAGACCGGCCGGTACCGACATCGGTCTACGTTCACTTTCCTTGGTGCGCGCGGAAGTGTCCCTATTGCGACTTCGCGACCGAGCCCATCAACACGAACACGATACCGCACAAGGCCTACGCCGACGCGCTCCTGCGCGAATTGGAATCTCGATTCGTCGATCTGCAGGGACGCGAGCTGACGTCGGTGTTTTTTGGAGGCGGGACTCCCTCACTCTGGGATGTCGAGGCCTTGAAACGGACCCTGGCGGGGATCGAGGGGTCCTTCGACCACGTCAGCAACGACACCGAGATCACCGTCGAGTGCAACCCGAGCTCACTCACGCGGGAGCATGCGCACCAACTTCGCGAGGCCGGCGTCGGTCGATTGTCGGTCGGTGTCCAATCGTTGCGCGATGTTCATTTGCAGTTTTTGGGACGGCTCCACGATGCGAATCAGGCGCTCGTCGCCTTGGAGGACGCGTCCGCCGAAGTGCCGCGGGTAAGTGCGGATTTGATGTTCGGAATGCCCGATCAACGGCTCGCTGAATTTCGCGCGGACATCGACCGAGTCGTCGCAACTGGAGTGCGGCACGTATCGGCGTATGCGCACACAATCGAAGAAAGAACTTTGTTTGGGTCACTTCACAAAGCCGGCAAGCTCCGTGTGGCGCCAGAGGATCGCTACGCCGACCTTTTTGA
>JBFICQ010000124.1:0-10141 GCA_041581895.1 Polyangiales bacterium
CGCATGCCTCTTCTCAGCCGCCTCTATTGGTCGAAGCAATCGAAGCTCGGCGCGGTGCCAGCCGGCTAGTCGCAGGGCGGCAAACCGCTAGCGGCTGTGGCGGAACAGCCAGTCGGTCGTGACGTCCGCCCAGACCTCCGTGAACACCGGGATGTGCGGGTTGCACAAGGCTGCGGCGCACTCTAGCGGCAGGAGGGTCCAGAGCTCCGCGTCGAGGCCCTCGTTGCAACCGGTCGTATACGCGACTCGGTCGGTTTCCGCGCCGTCGTAGTCATTGGTCAGATCGATGCTTTCGAGCATCGTCGTAGACCCGACGTCGCATCCGGCTCGAGCGGCGAATCGTTCCACTGTTTCCACAGCCCCTGGGAAGCTGAATGCACCGTTCATGCTGCCTTCGTAGGGAATCGTCGGATCGTCGACTGCATGGACGGCGAGGACACTGACGGGGAGTGTGGCCGGCTGGCAGTCGGCAGGGTCGTCGAAGGTCGAGCCCGCAAGGCTGACGATGGCTGTGATCAGGTCGGAGCGCTCGCAGGCCATCCGAAACGACATGAAGCCGCCGTTCGAGTGGCCCATGAGATAGACGCGATCCGCGTCGATGTTGTAGACCGCTTGCGCCTCTTCGATGAGACCACTGATGTAGCCGACATCGTCGACCTCACCGGTCGGGTCGCAGCAGGCTTCGGTGGCATTCCAGACATTGTTGATCCCGTCCGGATAGACGAACACGAATTGCTTGTCGTCGATGACGTCGAACATCCGGAAAAAATTTGCCTGAAGCTCGCCCCAGGCGCCCGCTCCATGAAGCAGGATCAGGAGCGGGTACGAAGTCTCCGGGTCGTAGTCGGATGGGATCGCCACCATCGCGGGCCGCTCGTCTTCAGCGAGCACCAGGGGCGGGTTCGCCGAAAAGACCTGCCCCGCGCCGCCCGCGCCGCCTGTGCCTGGCGTGCCGCCTACGCCGCTGCTGCCGTCGTCACCGCCGCAGCCGAGGGTCAACGGGAGGGCCAGAAGAAGGAGCGAAGCTAGGTTTTTCATGGCGGGGACCCTAGGGCCTTTGAGGCCTGCGGTAAAGCCCAAACCCCTAGGCGTCGCCGGGCCGACCGTATAAGCTCAGCGCCATGGCGGACACGATCTTCACCAAGATTCTCCGCGGGGACATCCCCTGTCACAAGGTCTACGAGGACGAGCACGTCCTGGCCTTCCTCGATATCGGGCCCCTGAGCTACGGCCATACCCTCGTCATTCCAAAGGAGCCGGCCGCGACCCTCGACCAGCTTTCCGACGAGGCTTCCGCCGCGATCGGGCGGGTTCTCCCGAGGCTGTGCCGCGCCATCAAGACAGTCACCGGGGTCGAGCAGTTCAACGTGCTGCAAAACAACGGCCCGATGGCGCACCAGGCGGTATTTCACGTGCACTTCCACATCATCCCCAAGCCAAGCGTCGATCAGGGGCTCGGCATCGAATGGCCGGCGGGCAAGGCGGACCCCGAAGAAGCCGCAAAGCTCGCAGCGGCGCTCAGCAAGGAGATTGGGGGGTAGCATGTCCGGTCCGAGCTTCGACGAGTCGATTCCCTTCAGGGCGCTCCGCATCGCCGTCATGACGGTCTCCGACACGCGCACCGAAGAGACCGACAAGTCCGGCGCGCTTTTGGTGGAGCGCGCACTCGAAGCAGGTCATCAGGTGATGGACAAAGTCATCATTCCCGACGACCGTAAGCGCATCGAGGTTCAGCTCCGCCGTTGGATCAACGAGCCCAACGTCGAAGTCGTTCTTGCAACAGGCGGCACCGGGGTGACCGGTCGCGACGTGACGCCAGAGGCCTTCGAGGCGGTTTGGGAAAAAGAGATTCCAGGCTTCGGCGAGCTCTTTCGGTCACTGAGCTACGAGCACATCGGCACCGCGACGATTCAGACGCGCGCCGTCGCCGGAGTTGCGCGAGGCACGTACATGTTCGCGCTTCCCGGGTCGACGGGCGCCTGCAAAGATGCCTGGGACGGCATCCTTCGCTACCAGCTCGACATCCGCTTCCGCCCTTGCAACTTCGCCGAGCTTCTCCCGCGGCTCAAAGAGCCTTAGCCGCTACGGGAGGGCGACCGCATCGGCCGGGATCGGCATGATATTCCAAGTCATTTGGGACATCGCGATGTCGCGTTTCTGAATCACTTCGCGCTTGGGTCGGCCCCGCACCCACACATAACGCCGAAGCTCGCCCTGATTGTCGGCTGCGACGTAGAGCTCGTCGGTGCCGTCGCCATCGAGGTCGGTAAGCAACGCGGCGTGCTCGAACCCACCCGAGTCGCGGTCGATGCTTTCGAGGCCCCACTCGGATTTTGGGTCCTTGCCGGGCCGGAGCAACCAAAGCCCCTTACTGAACGAGGCGGCGACCATTTCCTTCTTGCCGTCTCCATCGACGTCGCCAACCGTCAAAAAGCGTGACAACCGATCCGGAATCGTGGCGATGATGATCTTGGCGTCGGGCGCCGTGTCTGCGTCGTACCGGCGAATCTCGACCGGCTCGACGATCTCGAGGCTGGCCCCGCGTCCTTTGGTGAGCGCTTCGACGGCGACGTAGAGCTCATCGGTGCCGTCTCCATCGACATCACCGACGTAGATCTCTTTGGCATGTCGGTTGCCGAGGTCTGCTACCAAAGCGCGGCTCGCTTTCTTTTTCGGGATGTAGCGGACGACCTCGCCGTGTTGCGCCTCGGCGTCGAGAATGTTCGGATCGCTCGGGGTCGCGTACACCTCGAGCACGCCGTCTGCGTCGAGGTCGCCGATCTCGATCTCGTGCACGAATGTGTCCTTCTTCTCATCGATGCGCGCGACTTCCCACTCGTCGTTCGGGCGCTGACGAAGGACGGCAACGACGCCTTGATCGTGGGTCGCCACCGCGATGTCCGGCGTGCCGTCTCCATAGAGGTCGGCCACCTCTGCATCGCGCATGCGATTGAACTTGCCCCCAAACTTCGCTTGCCAGAGCGTGGCCGGCACGAAGTTGCCCTTCTTTGAGCGCCAAAGCTTCACCGACGCGCTCGAGCCGCCCAACGTGAGAATGCCCGCCGGTTGGCCGCGAGGCTTCAGGAGCATCGCCTTGTGAAAGACGTTGCTTTCTGGGTCTTCGATCACGTGGACCGACCACTCCCCACCTGCGCGCGTGAGGATCTCCAAACGCGCTGGCCCGGGCTTGGCGGTCGCCTTGCCGTCGACGACCTCGAACTGCGAATACGCCAGGAGCAATCCGTTTGGAAGCGCATCTGCCAACGTTCCCGTTGTCGGGGGTTTGGCGGGCGGCTTCTCCTCGGGAGTGTTGTCAGGCGCCTTGGGGGCCTCTGCCGACGCGGGGGGCGCTTCGGTCGGCGGAGCCTTCTTGCCCTCGCAAGCCAGGAGGAAAACCACGGCCCAAAGCCCGACTCCAATCGCGGCGTACTCTCGCATGGTGCGTCGCTACCAATCGCTGCCCTCGGACGCAACTAGGCGCCATCGGCCGCGTGGCCCGCCGCCAATTTGACCCTTTAGCGTGCACCGGTTACGGCAGCCGGACGGGGGTCCGTGCGCTCGAGTCCCAAGAAAATCGCCCTGTTTCTGCTGAAGCTCGCCTTCTCGGTCGGGATGCTGGTCTTCATCTTCCGCAAGGTGATCCAGCGAGAGGGGGCTGAGGACCTCCTGGGCCGGCTGAGCGATTTGCACTGGGGATGGGTTGCCGCGGCGGTGGGCATGCAGCTCATCGCGATCGGGTTCAGCACGGTCCGCTGGCAGCGTCTGTTGGTTGGGCAGGGGATTTTCGCACGGTGGCGCTTTCTGGCCGGCTCGATCATGATCGCCCGGTTCTGGGGAGCGTTCACGCCCGGCGGGTTCACCGGGTTCGGCGGCTGGCGCATTTACGACGTCGCCAAGCACACCGGAAAGACCGCGCGTGCAACCGCCACCATCGGCGTCGAGATGATCCTCGGGCAGCTCGCGTTCGGGGTCGTCGTGATGCTTGGAAGCATTTTCGGGATGCGGTTCATCGGCACCGATGGGGTGTTGCTCGTCAATGCCGTGTTCTTGGCGATCATCGTGGTCGGCCTGGTGTTCCTGGCGCAGCCCCAGCTCTTTTTGTTCTTTGCTCGCTTCGTCCCCGATGGCATCCGCGCGCGTATTCAAACCTTAATCGATGCGGTGGCAGCCTATCGCGGCAAGGCGGGGCTTCTGCTGCAAGCCGCTGCGCTCGGCGTCGGCACGCATGCCTTCAACAATCTCATCTACGTATGTGCGGCGCGCGGGCTCGGGGTCGAGCTGGGCCTCGGCGAGGTGTTCTTCGCGTCGTCGCTTCAGATCCTCGCGACTTTGATACCGGCCTCGATCAACGGCATCGGACTCCGCGAGGCGGCTGCAGTCGCGCTCTATACGTCGCCTGCCGTGGGTTTGCCGCTGGCGGTCGCCGTTCTGATCCCAACCCTCGGCTTTGCGTGCGAGATGTTCGTCTCGGCGTTCGGCGGCGTCATCTTTCTCCTGCGAAGGTCGGGCTACGATCCAAGGATCCGCGTCGAAGACGCCGAGCGCGAGAAGCTGGCAGCCGAAGCGATCGTTCAAGCGCCGCCCGAAGCCTGGCCCAGGCCCTGGCGTGGGCTTTTGGTCGGGCTCAGCGCGGGCGTGCTGGCGGGGCTGTTCATCGGCCTCGCCGAGGCGTTTGCGATCTCGATTTCGTCGGCCGGCGCGACCGGTGCGAGGGTGTTTCTCTACGGGCCTTTTGCGTATGGCATGTTCTGCGCGGTCTTCGGTGCGGGGCTCGGGTGTTTCACCGCCGTGAGCGGTCGGTGGATGAAGCGCCACGCCCTGCCGGAAAAAGAGGCCTTTGGATATTTCGTCGCCGCGATCTTTGGGCTCTTCGTGTTCGCGCTCGGTGCGTTTCGTCTCCGACGCGACTTTTTCCACGAAGAGCTGGTCTGGAAGAGCGCGATCGGGTTGGCGGTCTTGCTCGGCTGCGCCTTCGTCGTTTCTGGAGTGAGCGCCGTCCTGGCGCGAGCCATTCGGTGGCTCGTGCAAAGAGCTCCGTTCGCGCGGCTGGTTCGGGCGCCGACGGCTTTGGCGTTGTTGGCCCTCCTCGGGCTTGGGCTCGTCGCGAACATCGCTCTCGGCGATCGCATCTCTCGCGCTGGAACCGCTCGGGAGGGAGCAACCCCGGCCGGGACCGCCAACAACATCTTGTTCATCGTCGTCGATACCCTGCGAGCCGACCACTTGCCCAGCTACGGCTACGATGCGGGCTCGACCCCAAACCTCGATCGATTGGCGGAGGACTCGGTTCGCTTCGATCAGGCGTTCACCAACTCGAGCTGGACTCGCCCGAGCTTTGCGTCGATTCTCACCGGTCGGCTTCCTTCGAGCCATGGGGTCATGGCGAAGAGCGACGCGCTTCCCGACTCGCTCACGACTCTCCCTGAGGCGCTCAAGCCTCACGGGTATCGCACGGCGGGGTACGCGACCAATTTCAACGTCGCGCCGTACTTCAATTTCCAGCAGGGCTTCGACGACTACTACTACCTCGAGCCCGCATTCGTCCTGGGCGCCGACGATGCAAGCGCAAAGCTCTTGTTGATGCAGTTCGTTCGCCAACGCATCGAACGCTTTCGGGCGAGCAAAGGTGATGTGCTTCCGGGCACCGCCTACCAAGATGCCGAAACCGTCAATCGCGCCTTGCTCGCCTGGATCGACGCGAAACCGAGAGCTCCCTGGTTCCTGTTCGTCGGGTACATGGACCCGCACGACCCCTACTTCGCGCACCCCTACGACGGAAGCGGCTACGCCCGCGCAGCGCACCAAAAGCCCGACCCCTCGGAGGCGCCCGCCTTACGCGCTCTTTACGACGGAGAGATCAGCTACTGGGATGCCGAGCTCGGAAAGCTCCTCGACGCGCTCGAGCAGCGCGGCCTTTACGATGACCTCACGATCGTGGTCACCAGTGACCACGGCGAGGAGTTCGACGACCACGGCGGGTTCTGGCACGGGACGACCCTTTACGACGAGCAGTTGCGGGTCCCGTTGCTGATCAAGCTAGCCAACAGCAAGCGCGGTGGGACCGTGGTGCGGCACTGGGTGCAGAGCATCGACTTGATGCCAACCGTGCTCGGTTTGGTCGACGCCGAGGTGCCCGAAGGTGTGCAGGGGGGCGACGCGTTCGTCGGAACCGATGTGATCTACGCCGAAGAGAGTCACGAAGGCAATGTGCTCGAATCGGTTCGTGAGCTCCGTGGTACCGACGAGTACAAGCTCATCACGGCCAACCCCGGCAACCCGCGTGGGCTCGAGCCGGTGGAGCTCTACCGTGTCGACCTCGACCCTGGCGAAACCGAAAACCTCGCCCACGCCCGAACCGAAGACGTCGTCGCGACCACCAAGACGTTGGTCAAGCAGCGCGCCATCGCCCGGGAAGACGCCGTCTCCGCCGACTCCGTGGAGCTCGACGAAGACGTCGCCGCACACCTGGAAGCCATCGGCTACATGGAGCGCTGAGGGGGGGCGGCCCCCGTCAGACGGTGGCGTGGTGAGGGGCGGCGGCCTGGCTGCCGCCTCGGAGGGTGCGGTGGATCAGATAGCCGAGGGCGCCGATCGATCCCGTAAACAGAATGACGATCAGGTAGGGCCAGGCAGGGATGCCGTGCTCTTTGGCGTCGCCGAACATCCAGAAGGCGAACAGGATCAGCGCAATACACAGGTCGAGGAAGACCTGAGTCGCCCAGCCTCCGCTCATCGCAAGCTCCATGAAGCCGGTGTACCCGTGGCCGAGCACGACCATCGTCGAATAGATCGAGAACACCGCAAGCACGGCGACCAGTGAAAAGAGTCGTAATTTCATGCCGACCTCCTTGTGAGGCCCAGTCTGAGGCCTCCCTGGATGTTAGGCCATTACCTCCGAGGTCATGGGCAACATGAAAGCAGGCGGTAGAGTCTCTCCATGTCCTCCGCCTCCGCGTCCGTCGCCCCCGCCGGCTTCGGGCCGCTGCTTCGCCAGTGGCGTACCGCTCGCCGCATGAGTCAGCAGCAGCTCGCCGTCGAGTCCGAAGTCTCCACCCGCCACATCAGCTACGTCGAAAACGGTAAGTCCTCGCCGAGCCGTGAGATGGTCCTGATCCTCGCGAGCGCGCTCGACCTTCCGCTGCGCGAGCGCAACTCCCTGCTGTCGGCAGCCGGCTTTGCGCCCGTCTATCGCGAGACCAACCTCGGTGCGCCCGAGATGCGGCCGGTGCGCCAAGCGTTTCAGACCATCCTCTCGCATCACGAGCCGTATCCCGCAATCGTGCTCACCCGCACCTGGGACCTCGTCGAGATGAACGACGCTTTTGCGCGTCTGTTCTCACTCTTTTTCGAGACACCGCCCACTGATCCAATCGTGACCAAGAACGTAATGCATTCGTTGTTTCATCCGGGAGGCGTGCGCCCGTACGTGGTCAACTGGGAAGAAGTGGCCGGCATCTTGCTCGACCGCCTCTATCGCGAGTCGATCCTCGAGCTCGAGACCAGTGAGAGCCGCAAGCTCATGGAAGCCCTGCTCGCCTATCCCGGTGTGTCGTCGCGTCTGCGCGAGGTCGACCTTGCCGCGACCCCGGAGGTTTGCATCACCGTCAAGCTCGAGAAAGATGACGTCGAGCTCGAGTTCTTTACGACGCTCACGACGCTTGGCACTCCGATGGACGTCACGGCGCAAGAGCTACGGATCGAGTCGTACTTCCCCGCCGATGAAGCTACCGGCAAATGGCTTCAAAAGGCCGGAGCCTCCGCCGCAAACTAGGCTAGAGTATGCCATGGAGTCGCTCGCGGCCGTCGACCTCGGGTCCAATAGCTTTCACATGGTGATCGCGCGGCTGGACGGCGACGCGCTTCAAATCGTCGATCGAATTCGCGAGCCGGTGCGTTTGGCTGCGGGTCTTCAGGCCGATGGCTCGCTCGACGAGGCGTCCCGCGCCCGCGCGCTCGAGGCCCTCGCTCGGTTTGGCCAGCGCCTTCGCGACTTCGGCGCCGAGCAGGTTCGGGTGGTCGGAACGAATACCCTGAGAAAGGCGAAAAAGTCGCGTCCCTTCTTGAATGAAGCCAGCAACGCGCTCGGCCACCACATCGAAATCATCCCCGGGCGTGAAGAGGCTCGGCTGATCTATCTCGGGGTGTCGCACGGCGTAGCGGGCGCACCGGCGCGTCGTCTCGTCGTCGACATCGGGGGCGGCAGCACCGAGTGCATCGTCGGGGACAGCTTCGAGGCTCTTGCGGTGCACAGCCTCTATATGGGTTGCGTGGGTTTCACCAAGCAGTTCTTCCGCGACGGCAAAATCAGCCGCAAGCGCATGAACAACGCCAAGCTCGCCGCGAGCCTCGAGCTTCAGCCGGTCCGGGCAACCCTGAGGAAGAGCGGCTGGGAAAGAGCGATCGGCGCCTCTGGTACGATTCGCGCAGTCGCCGATATTTCGAACGAAGCCGGTTGGGCGCACGGCACCATCACCGCCGAAGCTCTCGCCAAGCTCGAGCAGGCGATGATCACGGCGGGTCGGTTGGAGCAACTCGCGCTACCTGGTCTCGAGCCCGATCGGCGCGCGGTGTTTCCAGGCGGCGTCGCAATTCTGAGCGCCTTCTTCGATCGACTGAAGATCGACGAAATGTGGGCATCACCGACCGCGCTTCGCGAAGGGCTCATCTACGACATGATCGGCCGTATCCACGACGAAGACCCCCGCGACCGCACCATCGTCACGCTCGCGACGCGCTACTCGATCGATCAAGCCCACGCCGACCGTGTACAGGAAACCGCTCTTGGGCTTCTCCGCCAGGTTGCCGATGCCTGGGATTTGAAATCGCCAGACGATGCGCATGCTCTGATCTGGGCCGCCCAGCTTCACGAGATCGGCCTCGCGGTGAACTACACCGGCCATCACAAGCACGGGTCGTATCTGGTTGCCTCATCCGACTTGCCGGGCTTTTCCCGCGACGAGCAGCTTCTGGTGGCGACTCTCGTACGGGGTCATCGCCGCAAGCTCGACAACTCGTACTTCGACGCGCTGCCCTCCGAGCTCCAGCTCGATGCAAAGCGCCTGACGTTGTTGTTGCGGCTGTCGGTCCTTCTCAACCGTAACCGCGATCCCGAAAACGTTCCCGTCCCCGAGCTCGAGGCCAACGACAACAGCCTCCGGCTCACCTTCGACCGAGAATGGCTCGAAGCGCATCCACTCGTGCACGCAGATTTGGAGCGGGAGCAAAGACAACTCAAGCCGATCGGGTTCCGGCTCGACGGCTTCGAGCTGGATTGATCGACCATGGATTTGTTCTTGATTCGCCACGCGATTGCAGAAGAGAGGAGGACGGGGCTTCCCGACGCCGACCGCCAGCTCACCGACACCGGTCGCCGACGCTTCAAGCAAATGGTCGAAGGCCTCGACCGCGGCGCGATTCGGTTCGACCGTGTCTACACGAGCCCATGGACACGCGCCGTGCAAACCGCCGAGCTCCTCGCGCCGGTGACCGACGGCGAGCTCATCGCAACCGAGGGGTTGGCGCAGGCCCCTGACCCCGCCTTCTTCGAAAGCCTTCGGGGAGAAACGATCGCCTGTGTCGGGCACGAGCCCTGGATGAGCGACACGCTCGCGCTTCTCACCACCGGCGACCCCGAGGGCACGTGGATCCGCTTCAAGAAAGGCGCGATCGCCTGGCTTCGCGGCAACCCATCCCCCGCCAGCATGCACCTCCGCGCCCTTTGGATTTGGAAAGGACATTAAAGGATGCATTTTGCAGGTTATCATACTTTAGGGTGAAATTTCCTCGACGGAGCGCAGAATCCTTGAAATATTTGGGGTGTGTTGTGGCGATACTGCGCGCTGAGCCTCTGCGTGTGCTTTGCGGCATGCACCGGAAAAATAAGCCAGTCGGGTGGGCCCGGCCCTGATGGCCCGCCGGCGGTGGATCCGATCTTGGCCGTCGAGAGCGGGGTGCGCCGGCTCTCCCAAGCCGAGCTCGACAACACGCTGAAAGATCTGTTGGGCGAAGACACGGCGCCCGCCTCGCGCCTGCTGAACGAAGACGAGTTCCGCCCCTTCGACAACGACTACACGATTCAGCAGGCCTCGGAGGCATTGATCACCTCGCTCGAGGTCCTCGCCGAAGAAGTTGCCGATCGCGC
>JBFICQ010000125.1:0-10133 GCA_041581895.1 Polyangiales bacterium
ACTGTCTTTACCGACACCGTGATGGCAATCCTCAAGGACGGCGAGCTCCCGTGGACCACCAAAGAGCTATTGATCCTCAAAGCCACGCATCGAAATGCATGCCAGTATTGCGTGGTTCAGCACGAGGCCGTCTCCAAGCGTTTGGGCATCTCCGAGGAGAAGATCAACGACATCGGCGACGAAGCTTACAAAACCAGCCCGCACTTCACCGATGGCGAAAAGGCGTTGCTCGATCTGACCGTGCAGATCGGAGTCGATGCAAATCGGGTGCCCAAAGAGCTCTGGGATCGGTTGCACGAGCACTACACGGAGCCGCAAATCGTCGAGGCGGTATTTACGATCACGCAGTACATCGCGATCAGCAAGTTCGGGGATGCCCTCGGCGTGGAGCTCGAGCCGGTTTTCCAAGGCCTAGACCCGATTCTACACGTCGACCACGCTGCTGGCGCCTCGGCGAGCACGCTCACCGGGTAACCTCGGAATCGGCTACACTCGGCGCCGGTGAAGATGCGCAGTCCGATCTTGGCTTGGGTGTGTTTGGCGGCGCTCGCCGGCTGTGGCTCGAGTGTCGGCTCCGAAACCGGCGGAGGCGGGGAGGGAGGCGCGGCGGGCGGAAGCGGCGGTCCGGCATTCGACTGCGACCAAGCGGAGCCCACCAACTGTCCCGAAACACCCCCGAGCACGATTGACGCCGAGCGCCCAGCACAAGTCGTGGTGCCTTTGGACTACACTACCTCGACGCGCTATCCGTTGATTGTCGTGCTCCATGGACGCGGTGCGACGGGTGCTGCGAACGCGATCTATCTCGGCGCGGCGCCGCGTGTCGAAGAGCGTCAGTTCGTGTTGGTAGCTCCAGACGGCACCCAAGACACCGAAGGCAGACTCGCATGGAATGCTGGAGCGGTCGACTCCGTGTTCGAGCCGGAGGCCCCGGACGACATTGGTTACGTGCTTAGCCTGATCGAGGAGGCGCAGAAGACCTATCGTTTGGACGGGAACCGTGTCTATTTGTTGGGAACGTCCAACGGGGGACACTTGGCGCTCGACATCATCTGCGAGGATCCGACGAGCGTCACAGCGGTCCTCAGTCAAGCCGGGGCAATACCGGCCGACGTCCCATGTGCCGACGGGGCGGTCAGCTTGCTCTCGGTGCACGGTACCGAGGACGGGGTTGTGGCGTTCGGCGGCGGGGTGCGAGAGAGCGGCATCACGATCTTGTCGGCGGTGAACCTAGTCGGCGGATTCGCGGAGCGAAGCGGCTGCGGGCCTTTCGAAATGCCGCCGAACATCGATCTGGTCCCGCCCACGCCCGTCGCCGAAACCCGAGTGCGTTCGTACACCGGTTGCGACCAGCAGGCGCAAGTTGCGCTTTGGGCAGTCCAGGAAGCTCCTCACGTTCCGGACTTCACCGACGCTGCACGAGACCTCTGGTTCGACTGGATCTTGGCTCGAGCCAGACCGGAGTAGCCACTAGATGAGTCGCGCGCCTACACCAGGCCGAGCTCGATCAAGCTTTCGCCCATGGCGACGACCTGCTCTTCCGTGCCTCTCGGCTTCCAGCCGAGCACGCGCTTGATGCGCTCATTCGACACGTTCAGCTCTAGGCCGAGTCGGGGCGTGACCACCCGCGTGACCTTGTCGAAGAGCCCTGCGATTCGCACGACGAAGTCGGGAAGCTCGCGCGTCGGCACCTTGTAGCCGCGCTCGCCGAAGTGCTCGGTCAGGATGGCTGCCATCTCTTTCATCCACACGAACTCGACGCAGCAGCAGAATCGCTGCCCGTTGGCCTCGGGCGTGGTCATGGCAGCAAGATGTGCGCTGGCGACGTCGCGCACGTCGACGCTCGGCCATCCGAGGCGCGGACATCCCGGATAGTCCCGGCGCATCAGCTTTCTGATCGCTTCGGCGGACACCCCGTAGTCCTGTTCGAGCACCGGGCCGAGGACCAACCCCGGATTGATCGTCGTGAGCTCGATCTTCTTTTCGGCTGGGAGGCCCGTGACGAAATCCCAGGCGGCGCGTTCGGCGAGGGTCTTGCTCTTGTCGTATGCGGACACGTCGCCTTCGAGGCGCGACCAGTCATCCTCGGTGAAGACCCTAGTGGGATCCCGGGGATAGCCCTCGCACACGGCCGCGATGGACGAGGTGAGCACCACCCGTTCCACGCCAGCTTCAGAAGCAGCTCGAAGCAACCGCAGCGTACCGTCGCGTGCAGGGACGATGAGCTCATCCTCGTGCTTTGGAGGCGCGTTTGGCACTGGAGAGGCCACGTGCCACACGTAACGGCAGCCGCGTGCAGCCTCTGCCCACCCGTCGTCGCTCGTGAGGTCTGCGGACACGAGCTCGAAGTCGGTCGTATCGGTATGCTTTGCGAGGGCAGCGCGAAGCCGTGGTTCGCGGTCTAGCGAGCGGACGGTTCCACGCACGCGATACCCGTTTTGAAGAAGCTCGCGTACGCACTGCAAGCCGATGAAGCCCGAGGCCCCGGTGACGAGAACGGTGGTCTCGGAGGGCTGGTGCGAGGTCATCGCCTAGCGATGGTAGACCCGATCGAGCGCCCGCAACAGCCCGAATCGCAAGAACCCTCACAGGGGCCCGTCTGCGGGTAAAGGGCCTGGTGTATGGGCATCACGCGAAGTCGCGTTCCAGTCGCTCTTCATCCTCTTTGCAGCGGATGCAGAGCTCGGTCTCGGGGCGGGCCTCGAGGCGCTTGATGCTGATCGGCTCCTCACAATCCTCGCAAATCCCGAAGGTATCCTCGTCGAGCTTCTTGAGAGCCTTCTCGATCTTCTGAAGAAACACGCGCTCGCGACCGCGGAGCCGAAAGGTGAACGACTGCATGTACTCGCTCGAGGCGAGGTCCATTTCGTCCGGCAGCTCGGACGCGTCGAGGGTCATATCTTGCGCCATGGTTTCCCGCGCTCGCCGGACGACGGCGTCTCGCTTTTCTTCGAGGATGGCGCGAAACCGCTTGAGCTCGCTCTTCTTCATGGTCGTGCCCCCCTTGGAGGGAGCCGGAGCATAATGACCGCGCTTCAGGAGTCAATAAGGCAGGTGCAAGAAACCGGAATTGCCCGGGAATTCTCTTAGCGCACCGCGTCGAAAAACGACTGCGACCCGCGCAACCCCGACCCCCAGAGGATCGTATCGACCGGCTCCCCGGCCTCGAGCTCGGCCCGATCGCTCGGCAAGATGACCAGCGCATTGACCCCGACGAAGGAGGGCAGCGATCCCGAGCCTTGCCGCTCGTGGAGCGCCACCTGGATCTCGTCCCCATGGCGGGTTGCGACCCCGCGCGCAATTTCGACGCGCCCCGGCCGTCGACGATAGGGATGCTGGAGGCGTGCCACGACGGGCTGCGGGTGCGGCTCTCGGTCCCCGACCATCTGCCGCAAACACGGTGCGACCAGAATCTCAAACGTCACCATCGCGCTGATCGGGTTGCCCGGAAGACCGATGACGGGCGTGCCTCGATGCTGCCCAAAGGTGAGAGGTTTTCCGGGCTTGATCCGGACTTTCCAGAACTCGGGGCGAATACCGACGCGTCGAAAGGCTTCCTGAACGAGATCGTAAGCGCCGACCGACACCCCGCCCATCGTGATGACGACATCGGCTTTCAGAGCCCGACGAAGAGCCGTCTCGATCGACGTCAGGTCGTCGCTCGCGGCAGGAAGCGCGTCGGGAATCGCGCCGAGAAGGCCAAGCATTTCGGTAAGCACATACACGTTTGAGTTGACGATGGTCCCCGGAGCGAGCTCTTCGCCCAGAGCCTTGAGCTCGTCCCCGGTCGAGACCAGCGCTACCCGGGGCTGACGGTAGACGCGCACGCGCGCGATGTTCTGACTCGCGAGCAATCCGATCTCGCCAGGCCAGAGCCGATCTCCCCGGCTGAGAATCGTATCTCCGCTTTTGAGGTCGCTACCCCGGGCTCGCACGTGTCGGCCGACGGTCGAGGCCTCGAAAACCTGGACTGTCGCCTGGTCTTGCTTGGTGTCTTCTTGCATGACGACCGCGTCGGCGCCTTTCGGCATGGGCGCGCCGGTGAAAATCCGGCAGGCGGTTCCGGGCTCGAGCATCGCCGGCATCTCTCCGCCTGCGCGCGATTCACCGCGGACCGGTAGCTGCATGGGGTTATTGGACGAAGCCGTCGCGACGTCTCGTGCACGCACGGCGTAACCATCCATGGCGCTGTTGTCGAAGGGCGGTGAATCGAGCACGGCGACGACGTCCGAGGCGAGGTAGCGACCGGCGGCTCGAGTCAGCGGGATCTCCTCGTCGCCCAAAGTCTGGAAAGCGGGGAGCATCGATCGGAGGGCCTCGGCGATCGTACGCATCGACTCGAGGGTAGCATGGGCCGCCCCTGGCTGAGCTCAGGCCGGGTAAACCCGGTTTCGGCCGGAACGCTTTGCCTCGTAGAGGTTGCGGTCAGCGTCCTTCAGAAAATCGTGGCACCGCCAATCGATGGCGAGCTCTGACACACCGCAAGATACCGTCACCTGGATCTCCTCGTCCTCGAACGCGAACACTTCGTCCGCGACCATTTGCCGAAGCTGGTCCGCGATCAGAATCCCGCCGTCGAGCTTGGTCTCTGGGAGGACGACGGCGAATTCCTCGCCGCCGTATCGCGCGATGACGTCGTCCGGCCGCAGTCGGCTCTTCGCGAGTTGCGCCACTTCTTTGAGTACCTGATCTCCAGCCAAATGGCCGAAGATGTCGTTCACGTCTTTGAAGTGATCGATGTCGAGCATCACCAACGCGAGAGGGCGACGATGCCGGGCTGCGCGCGAAATCTCGCGTTCGAGCTGCTCGAGGAGGTAACGTTTATTGTGGACGCTCGTGAGTCCGTCCATGATCGTCATCCGATAGATGGTCTCGTGGTACTGGGACTCGAGGTCGCCTCCGCTCAGAAACTTCAAGATGGTGTCGCCGATCTTGATCTGATCCCCCCGACGAAGGGGGTGGTCATGCACAATCTCGTCGTTGACGTATGTCCCGTTCGTCGAGTTCATGTCGACCAGGAAGTACTTCCCGTCCCGCGCTTCCACCACTGCGTGTCGCCGGGAAACGGCATCGTTCTCGAGGACAATCGTGTTGTCGGGGCCGCGACCGAGCCTCACCGGTCCGCCTGCAAGCGAAAAGCGCTTTCCGAGCTCCCTCGAGTTCACCGTGTAGATGATGACCAGGCAGTCCTGCCCAACCCCGGTCTTGATGCGGACGTCGGGATAAGGGGTAACCCTGGTTTCGATTTCACCGCGCATGGAAGTCGAAAGGCCGACTTGGGGGACGTTCCGGCCTATCCTTCAGGGTAAAAAGGGGCTCATTCGGAGTCAATAGCGCTGAATGAACCGCATGTTGCGCTGATTGATCCACGCGTGGGCGAGCACCGCACCCCAGAGCACACCGGTCAGCTCGAAGATGGCGCCAAGAAGGACACCCATTACGAAGGCCCAGACCGACCAAGCCAAGAACACGCGCTTGGGGCCCGTGTGCACTGCGCCAAAAATTAGCGAGGTAAGCCACAACCCGAGCACCGGTTGCATCGCGCCACGAAAGAACAGCTCTTCTGCCAACCCGGACAGGAGCGCAAGCCAGAGGATCTCTCTTGCCGAGAGGTCACCGACGATCGCGCGGAGCTCGTGATGAAGCTCGCGGGCCCATTGCGTGTGGGTCACGAGCACGCGCGTGGCCGCAACGACTGCAAGGCCGAGCATGAGGCCGAGCCCGAGCGAGACGACGAGCCGCGTCGGGTAGGGCTCGGTCATCCAGGCCGCGTCGAGCTCCCAGGCATGTCGGTTGCCCCCCAACCAGGCCCAAACCAAGGCGATCGCGCTCAAGGGAAGATAAACGGCGGAAGCGAGAGCAGTAATGCGAACGGATGATGGCAAGGCCGAGCGGGATGTATCAAAGTGACAATCGGGCGGCAATGGGAAGCGGTCACTCAATTGACATGCCGGTGAGCGGCGGAGTACTAGCCGAGGTCATACGTCGATGAGCGGTCAGCATGGCGAAGACGTCGCGAAGATCCTCGTCGTGGACGACGAGGTCGTGATCCGCGAGATCCTAGCGGATTTTCTAACGATGGAAGGGTTTTACGTGCGCACCGCAGAGGACGGGGGAGGCGCGCTGGTGGAGCTGTCGCGCGACCGTTTTGATCTCGTCTTGAGCGACCTGAAGATGCCCAACATGGGTGGGCTCGAGCTACTCGGGGCGATCCGCAAACACACGCCTCACGTAGTGACCATCATCATGACGGGTTTCGGAACGGTCGAGACGGCCATCGAAGCGATGAAGCAAGGCGCATACGACTACGTCCTCAAGCCGTTCAAGGTCGAAGAGGTGGTGCATACGATCCGTCGGGGGCTCGAGAAGCAGCGGCTCCAAGCCGAGAACTTCCGGCTGAAAGAGGCGCTCTCTCTGTACAAGGTGAGCGAGGCGATTTCTGCGAGCCTATCGCTAGAGCAAGTCGTACACACACTGAGTCGCGCTGCTATCGACGAAGTCGACTCCGACATGGTGTTCGTGCTTTTGAGCGATGGAGATCGAGGTTTCTATCGGCGCACGACCGAGCTCGGCCCCAACTTCCGCCTCCGGCGCGAGTCGGACGTGCTGAGCATTCCGGCTCTGCTCGAGCATTTTCGACATGCGCCGGCCCTGCTCGAACATGGCGAACGTGCCTGGCGCTTCTTCGAACGAGTCGGCGAACAGCCAAAGCCCCAATCTCTGGTGGTCGCGCGGCTGACGGCTCGCGGTGATACGGTCGGTTTCCTCTGCGCCGTGAGCTACACCGCCGGCAAACGCTTCGACGAGGGACAACGAAAGCTTCTGCACACCACCGCGGACCGTGCCTCGGCCGCGATCGAGAACGCACGCCTTTACGAAGACCTACAGTCCACGTTCAAACAGACCATTCGAGGCCTCGCGAGCGCGATCGACAAGATGGACCGCTACACCGCGGGGCACTCCGCTCGAGTGGCCGCGTACGCCCAGATCCTCGCCATCAAGCTCGGCCTCAGCGACGAGGAGATCGAAATCGTGCGACAGTCGGCTCTGATGCACGACATCGGCAAGATCGGCTGCGTCATGAACCTCAACAAGCCCGGAAAGCTCTCGCAGCAAGAGTACGAAATCTTCAAAGAACATCCGCAGCATGGGCGCGATATCTTACAGCCAATCGAGTTTTTGCATCCCTTGATTCCCGGAGTGCACCTGCATCACGAGCGGTGGGACGGGCTTGGTTATCCGCTAGGGCTCAAGGGCAACCAGGTGCCCCTGATCGCTCGCATCATCGCGGTGGCCGACACCTACGACGCGATGACCAGCGACCGGGCATATCGCAAAGCGCTCTCCCACGACCTCGCGATCTCGGAGATCAATCGCTGCGGCGGCAGCCAGTTCGACCCGGAGATCGCGCAGGGCTTTCTCGATTCGATCGACGAATTCCGCGGCGATGGACGCTCGCTCGAGGAGTTTCCCGACGTTAGCGAGACGCAGTCGGGGCTCATGGCACCGCGTACGTGACAGCGGCGGATGGCGGAGCAGGCAAGGCGAAAGCCGCGGCCCACTGTCTGGGGCCTCCTGGTGCGTTCCAACCGCGGGCAATGGGCCTTCGACCGGGGATCTCGAACCGGGTGACCAGTGTCATCGGGCCTGGTCGGAAGGGCCTGAGCCTTCCCCGGGCGACCACGACGAAGGTGAGGGTCTGGTCAGGGCCGATGGATGGATCCGAATAGTCGAGATCGTCCAGACCGTCCGCAACGAGACGCCGAATGGTATTCGGGTTTCGAAACGAGCGGGTCGTGGTGACGAGCTCGTGTTGACCGCTCCTCCAAACCGTGGGCCCCGTCGTAAGCTGCTCGGGATTGCCGAGTTGGTCGCAGCCGACGACGAGTGAGAGGGCGCCGAGGGCCAATAGCCCCCTAGGTCGACTCACGACTTCGCTCCCGCGCCACGTCTCGCTCTGTCGCGACCCCCGGCACGGGAAGCTGGGCCTCTCCTTCTTCTTCCTTGTCCTGCCACGGGTATTTGATGCGGTTGTGATAGGCGTTGCACAGGGTGTCGGTCAGCGTCGTTTGCAGGACACGCAGATCCTCCATCGTGAGCCCGCATTCATCGAGCTGGCCTTGGCGAAGCTTCACATTCATCACCCGCTGGACTATCGCTTCGAACTTCTCCCGCGTCGGCTCGTCGACCGTGCGCGCCGCGGCTTCGATGGCGTCGATGAGCATCAGAATCGCGGTCTCCTTGGTGCGCGGTCGCATTCCCGGGTAGCGAAACGCGGCGTCGGATAGACCCTTTGGATTCCCCTGCTCGAGGCACTTGTGCCAGAAGTACTCGATGACGCTCGTTCCGTGATGGGTGTAGGCGAACTCGACGACAGGCTCCGGAATGCCGCCCTCTCTCAAGATGCGGGCGCCTTCGACGACGTGGGCCATGATCGCATCGGCGCTCACGTCAGGGTCGAGGTCGTTGTGGGGCGTTGGTTCGCCTGGCAAGAGATTCTCGACGAAGTATTTGGCTTGGATCGTCTTGCCCAGGTCATGGTAGTAGGCGCCGACACGGGTCAGCAGGGCGTCCGCGCCGATGGCCGCCGCCGCGCCTTCCGCCAGATTGGCCATGGCGCGTGCATGCTGCCACGAGCCAGGCGCCTCGCGGGCCATCTTACGAAGAAGAGGGTGGTCGACGTCGGTGAGCTCCTGCAGCCGTCCACGCGTCACGACCCCGAGGGCTGCGGTGGCGATCCGCTGCAAGAGCACCCCCAGCACCCCGGCGAGCATGCCTCCGGCGATCGTCGAGAGCAACCTCGATTCGTTCAGCTTGGCCAGGTCGCCGAGGACGTTGAGCTCGTCACCGACCGACAACGCGACGCTGATCAGGACCAACGCGGCAAAGAGCCCCGCCGCGGTGCCCGCGACCAACATGTGCGTCGCATGTTTTCGATCCCGGAAAAAGATCACCACGCCAAGCGTGGTTGCCAGGTACACGACGACAATCGGCATCGCGAAGTCCACGAATGATGAAGCAACCAGCGCGATTACCAATCCCGAGGCCATGGCCGTGCCGCGGTCGAAATAGAGGGCAGCCCACAAGGGCACGGTCGCGAGCGGGAGCACCAACGGAGAGAGCCCTGTGAACAACAGCAAGAGCTTGGCGCCAACACACGTTGCGCAAACCAGCAGCAACAACCCTGCCTGGGTTCGCAGCAGCGTGCCGCGCCCCCCGGTGAACATCCTCAGAAACGCGAGAAAGATGTAGGCGACGAGAAAATAGCTGACCCATGCGCCGAGCAAGGTGGATCGGGCCGGAGGCCGCCGCTCACGCTCAAAAGCGCGAACCACGCGCTGTTGGTTGAGATCGTCGACGACCTCGCCTCGCTGTATGACCAGCGGCTCCGGGAGGCTGCGGATCCGACCGGCCTCGGCGTTCGGCAGATAGTGGCTCGGAACTCGAAGCGTGACCGGCGCGGGTTGCGAGGGATCGACGCGCAGCGGCTCCAGCACCACCTCGACCTGACTTGCGAGCGTGATGATCGACGCAAACACCGCGCTGATGATCAAGCCCGAGGTGCGACCAGCGATGAGGCGTGTGCGGAGCATCGTGAGCGGAGGGGCCCGCCTAGGCGCACCCTAGTGATCGCCGTCCTCGGATTCAAGCCTTTGCGAGCGCTGGTCGATGCGAGCCGGGAGCGGATCGCCGGGATGCCGCCGGTTCAGCGCCCGTTTTCGGATCAGCGAATTTCTCGCGCCGGGTTCCCACGCGTCTTCACGACTCGGAGAGCGTTTGACTCGATTCGAAGGCATTGGGACGGCTTTGCTTTGCCCCACCGTCTCGTCCGGGGGGGCATCGAAGCTGAGAATACCGAACCGACCGGGCACATGGAAATCGCCAATACCCAGGGGCGACCAGGCAGCAGCTTGCTGGCGATCAACGGTGAGATCCATGACGTAGAGGTTCGCGCGCCACTTCTCGCCGATCGTCGGCGGCGATGCGCGCCGGTCCTTCGGACTGAACGCTTGCCACGGGATCGCCATCTCGACGGTATATCCTGCGTCGGCTTCGAGATCGTCGAGTTTGCCTCGTGGCGATACTCCCACACGTGCTTGGCTGTCCCAATCGACATGCCCAAATGGTTTGGG
>JBFICQ010000126.1:0-10054 GCA_041581895.1 Polyangiales bacterium
GAAGCTCGAGCGCGATGAGCACACCAGTTCCGATCAACACGACGCGCGAGAGCTGGCGAACCATGTCTCGAACGAACCGGTTGTCGATCCACCGGAATAGCCAGTCTCTCTTGGTCAACAGGCTCGCCAGGATCCAAAAGAGGACGACCGTGACCAGCGCCACGCCGGCCAGAGGGAGCATCTCGAACGCGCGGTCTCCGAGCTGCGCAAGCTTGTCTTCGACCACTTCAATCCGCTCGCCCGCGTTCTCGATGGCCTCAGCCAACTCTGCTTCCTTGCCCCCCTCTTGAGAGAGCGCAGCGCGTGCGGGTAAGAAAACCACCGCCCCGAATACGGCGATGAGCCCGCACCCCTTGCTGACGATCATTTGTTTCATGCTACAGGCGTTGGAGTATAGAGGACGCACTGCTTCATGCACATGGACCCACTAATGCCCCAGCTCGTCGGGGTCGCTTTCGTCGTCTTGATGGCAAGCATCGTCTTGCAGCGATTCGAGCAGCCGTCATTGGTTGCCTACCTGATCACCGGAGCGCTTCTAGGGCCAAGCGGGCTCGGTTTCGTCACAGACGCGACTACCGTTGCCCGCCTGGGCGAAGTCGGGGTGGTGCTCCTGCTCTTTTTTGCGGGCATGGAGGTTTCGCTTCCCGAGCTCAAGAAGCAGTGGCGCATCCCGATCCTTGGCACCCTGATGCAGATCGCAGCGAGCGTGGGTTTTGTAGCGGCCATTGGTTGGTGGATGAGCTGGCCGTTGGGCCGAGTGGTCCTGCTTGGGTTCGTGATCAGCCTCAGCAGCACCGCGGTCGTTCTCAAGCTGCTCCACGATCGCGGCGAGCTCAATGGGCCCGTCGGTCGTGATGTCGTAGGGATTCTGCTCGCGCAAGACATGGCCATAATCCCGATGCTGATGGTGATTGGGCTCTTGGCGGGGAGCTCACCATCGCCGGGCAGACTGGGCGTTCAGCTCGTTGCGGGGGTTTGTGTCATCGCGCTGCTCGGCTTCCTTGCCTCTCGAGAGAGCATTCATCTTCCCCTGGCGAAATGGCTTCGCGGCGACAAAGAGCTGCAGGTCCTGACGGCGTTTGCATTGGCATTCGGACTCGCGTTTTTGACCGGTATCGCTGGCTTGTCGGTCGCGTTGGGGGCATTCGTAGGGGGCGTCGTGGTTGGGGCAGCCCGCGAGACGGAATGGATCCATGACGTTCTCTATCCGTTTCAGGTGTTCTTCCTCGCCGTCTTTTTCGTCTCCATCGGGATGATGATCGATCCGAGATTCGTCTGGGATCGCTTTCCCGTTCTATTCGCGCTTCTGGTCGCGGTCCTTATCACCAACACGCTCGTCAACGGAATCATTCTTCGCTTCTTGGGGCGTACTTGGCCCAACAGCGTGCGCGGAGCCGCCTATCTCGCTCAGATTGGCGAGTTCAGCTTCATCTTGGCCGCGGTGGGGCGCCAGACGGGGCTCATCGAGGGCTTTGCCTATCAGACGACGATCGCCGTGATCGCCTTGACGCTTCTCGTGAGCCCGACCTGGATTCGACTCGCAGAACTAGTTCACCGAAAGCCAAGCGGGCCGTATACTGCGCCCGGATGAAATGACCGCCGCCAGAGACCGACAGTCGATCTGTGTGTTCCTGATGGCGTCATGCCTGGCCATCCCCGGGGCCGCCCAGGCGCCCGCGGCCAATGCGGGGGCGCCACCAGCCCCGGCGGAAGAGTCGCTCGCGATCGAGCAGCTACGCAAGAGAACCGCTCAGATCCAAGACCTGATCGACGGACGGTTGGACGGCGCCGTCGATCCGGCGACGCTCTTGGCTGTGGACCTCAGTGTTTCTCGGGCGGGCTCTGACCTCGATCGCTTGCTGCAAGAGCTAGACCGCGGCGCGGAGCCGAGCGGCCGCCAAAAAGGGCGTAGACGCCCAGCAGACTCCGAGAGCGCGCTCGAGCGGGCGCGCCGCGAGCTGGTCGAGGCGAGAGCGGCATTCCTGGCGCTGCCAGCGGAAAAGCGAGAAGAAATTCTGTCGAGCCATGAGGCTCGGCGCCGAGAGGTTGCCGCCAAGAGGGCGTCGAAACGCCTCAAGACCGAGTTGCTTGCGGAGCTTCAGTCGCAAGCCAATCAGCTGGAGGCATTTCTTCGAGGAGAGCTCGACCCCTCGGCCGATCCGCGGCCACTGCTCGAAATCGACCTTGCAGACCTCGGCGACTTAGCCTCGAGCCCTAGACGCCGTCAGCGCTTCTTGGACCCGGATGCTGCGAAGGAAACGCCAGCCGAGCCTCCCGGGGGCAACCTCGATGCCCAACTCGACGCTGCAAGGCAAAGGCGCGACTCGCTCTGGCGTCAGTTCTTGGCGCTCGATGAGGAGACCCGTAGCGCGCTTTTCGAGAGCCACGTAGAGCGTGGCCGCCCCACTTCGGAAGAATTGCTGGAGCAGATTACCGAGGCCGAGCAAGCAGCCCAAGAGGCCGCGGCACAACGCGAGCAAGCGCTCGCGGATCTGCAGCTCGCGCAGACCGAAGCGCTTCGACTCATCGCCGACCGCCGTGCCCGGCTCTTGACCTTGAAGGAGGCGCAAGCCCGATTCGAGGCCGAGCTTGCAAGTCGCCGGTCGGAGATTGAGGCGGCGATGGAAGCGGCGCTCGCGTGGAATCGTCGAGTGCGAGAGCTGGAGGAGGCGTTGCCTCCGGGCGTGGCAAGGGCGAACGAGGCCGATGGTCTCTACAAAATGCTCATCCAAGACCTCGGCGAAGCGCGACGCAATCTGAGCCTTGCCCTCGATGCCGTGACCTCGGAGCCAAGCGGAGTTCCTCGGCCGCCTGAGGCGGAGCGTGACCCCATCTCGGCCGACGTCGACGACGAGACCATCCGCGAGCTCCGAACCGAGCTCGCGAGCACGGCTCTCAAGCTAGAAGCTGCCGAGACCCAGCTCAGATGGGATCGGGCGACTGCGTTTCGAGACGCAATCGTCATCATGAACAAGTCGCGACTTCGCCTCTTCAGTATGCTGAGTGAGCCCCGCCGCGACCGTCTCGAAGGGTTTGGGCCCGAGGGCGTCGCACAGGTCAAGCGAGAGATCAAACAAATCATGCTCGAAGTGCGCTTCCAGTTGCTTTCGCTCCCACGCGAAGCCACACGGCGATATCAGCTGTTGCGATCGGCGCCGGGGCCAGCCTTCGCGGGCCTGTTTCAACTCGTTCTATTGGTGGTGGTCTTTCGGTGGTGGCGAAGGAGAGCGGATTCCACGCTCGAGCAGGTTCGACGGAATTGGCTGCAAAAGCGCCCCCAAACCCAATTCACCAGAGGCGTCTCGACTTTTGCTTGGTATCTGCGGCGGGTGCGTAAGCCACTCGAGTGGTTTGCCTTTCTCACCTTGTTGATCTGGTTGATCGCCAAGGCCGGCCAGCTCGCGGGGGCTGAATACTTCGAGATCATCATTGTCTGGCTCTTGGCGGGCGCGTTCGTGGTCGAGTTGCTCGATGCGACCGCAAGCCGTCAGGGGGTTTCCACAGAATCTTCAGCCAAGCTCCGCTTTCGGTCGCTGCGCATGGTGGGGGTCAGCGTCGTCGCGGTCGGTTTGATCTTGTCGCTTACCGTGGCGACCGTCGGCAAAGGGGCGATCTACGCCTGGGTCGTGAGCACGTTTTGGTTTCTCGCGATCCCGATCTTTCTGGTGCTGGTATTTTGGTGGAAGGATACGATCTTCGAACGGGCCAAGGTCCGCGAGTCCTCCGGATTGTTGCGGTGGGTTGCTGCGCACGAAAAAGGGGTGCTGAAGTATCCGGCCGCAGCGATCGGCGGCGTCTATCTTCTCATCGAAGGCGTGACTGGGTTTTTGGTTCGCCGGGTGAGCGACCTGGCGCCGCTGCGGCGGTTTTTTGCGTACCTGTTCCGGCGCGGCGTCGAGAAGAGCGCGTCGGCAAAGGCTGCGGAGTATGGCACCGAGCCCCTTCCGGCAGAGCTCTACGAGGCCCTCGCCCCGCGTCCCACAGTACCCCCGGAGCTGGTCACCTCCTATATGACCAAACAGGTCCACGCAATGCGTGCGTTGGTTCGGTCCGACAAGCACGCCATCGTGGCGGTGGTCGGTGAGCGAGGGCTCGGAAAGAGCACCTTCCTCAAACGAGTCACCAGCGATGCAGAGCCCGGGGACCTTTGTTCGGTCCAGTGCCAACCCGGTGGCTTTTCGAGGTTGTTGCGCGAGTTTGCGAGGGCGCTCGAGCTCTCGGAGTCAGCGACGGAAGAGCAGATCATCGCGTCGCTCCGCGAGCGCGCTCCGAGCATGATCTGCGTAGACGATGCTCAGAGGCTCGTTCGGCCGCTCATCGGCGGGCTTGAAGACATCGATCACCTCATCCGGTTCACGCGCCTCGTCAGCCCGCAGAGCTCATGGTTGATCGCCATCGGGATGCCAGCTTGGCAGTACCTTCGTCGAGCCCGCGGGGACAGGGCGGCGTTCGATCAGATCATCGAGCTCGACCGTTGGGAGGAGGCCCAGATCGCAACGCTGATCGAGCAGCGCACGGCTGCCGCCGGGGTCGTTCCCAGTTTTGAACGCCTCGTGGTTCCGCGACAGGTGCAGACGTCGCCGGTGTCCGATGAAGAGCGCACAAAGCGGGACTTCTACCGGATTCTCTGGGACTACTCCGATGGGAATCCCGAGGTCGCACTGCACTTCTGGAGAGAATCTCTCTATCGTCGGCCCCCGGACGAGACCGTGCACGTCCGGCTGTTTTCGGGACCCACAGCCGGCCAGCTCGATGAGCTTCCAAGCACGTTTTATTTCGTGCTTCGAACGGTCGTTCAGCTCGAGCTCGCCGTCGAGGAGGACATCGTCACCTGTACCGATCTGGCCGCGGCTGAAGTCGCGGACGCGCTTCGCGCAGCGCGGGTGAATGGCTACGTCCGCGAGCGAGATCATCTTTTCGAGATCGACATTCACTGGTATCGCGCGATCACGAGTATCCTGCGCAGAAAGCATCTGCTGCTGCTTTGAGGTGTCCGACATGAAAGCACGAAGAACAAGCAACCTGTTCGCAGTCGTCCTCGGCCAATGCCTAGTCCCGGCGGTGGCTTTTGCGCAGGAGACGACCGACGAAGATGTCGTCGCGCAGATTACTCAATCGATTCGCTGGGGCGGCGTGGTCACCTCGCTGTTCGTCATCCTAGGAGTCTGGATCGCCCTTCGATTCTTCAACAACTTCATCGAGAATCTCGGGGACCAGTTCACCGCCCGACGGATGCTGTTTCAAAGGATCGGCACTGTCGTACAGTTCTTCGTATACATCGTGACCATCGCCGCGGTGATTGCGTTGAGCATTCGCTTTGATACGAGGGTGCTCGCGCTGATAGGCGGCACTGCCGCCGTGGCGGTCGGATTCGCCGTTCGCGACCTCGTTGCTTCTTTCATCGCAGGCGTGATGATCATGATCGATCAGCCGTTTCAGGTGGGAGACCGGGTTGCATTTGGAGGGGAATACGGCGACATCACCGCAATTGGGCTTCGCTCCGTTCGGCTTCAAACCTTGAACGACAACACGGTGACGATTCCCAACAACAAGTTCTTGACCGACTTGACCTCCTGCGGGAACTACGGCGCCCTCGACATGCAGGTAGTCATGGACTTCTACATCGGCGTCGATCAGGACGTTACGAAGGCACGTGACATCGTGACCGAAGCCGGGCTTACGAGCCGTTATGTCCATCTTCCCAAACCCGTCGTGGTGTTGGTAAAGCAAGTAATCCAAGAGAACTACGTCGCGGTTCGGCTCGAATTGAAGGCCTACGTGCTCGACACACAGTACGAAAAATCGTTCGAGACCGACGTCAACCTACGGGTGATGCGTGCGTTCGAGAAGCATCGCATCGGTCCCCCGGCGATCCTTCACCGCACACTGCCCGTGGCTGGCGGTTCGGAGCCGCTTCCAGCATGACCGTCCGCTTTGCCTTCGTGCCCTCGAATGTCAATCGAAGCGCGCGCACTTTACTGGTCGCTCTCGCTCTTGTTTGCGCGATGACGGCCCCCCGTGTCGCGACAGCCACCGAACAGGGGCCCGCAGTCTGGATAGGCACCGCCGTTCGAGTGCCTTTTGCGGAGCGGTATGCTTTTCGGTTGCTCACGCAGCCGAGGTTCATCAACAACGTGACCAACTTTCGAATTCTTTTGGTGCGACCCTGGCTCGAGGTCGCGATTCCTCAAGGGTTCAGTGTCGGTCTCGGATACGACGCGTTGATCTTCTTTCAGCCGGGCCAACGGACCGAGCACCGAATATGGGAGCAGCTCTCGCATCGCCACGCATGGGAGCATTTCAAGGCGAATTCCCGCTTTCGTCTCGAGCAGCGCTTCTTCAGCGACTTGAGCGAGGTGTCGGTTCGAGGCCGGTTTCTGTTGGGCATGGCGGTGCCCTTGGTGGTCGACATCGAGTTCATCTTGAACAACGAGTTCTTCGTCAACTTCAATCAGGTGCCCATCGTCGGCGACAGGGGGTACCACGAGAATCGTTTGTTCGGCGGCTTCAGTCGACCGTTCGGACGCTGGGTTCAAATCTCGGTGGGCTATCAAATGCAGTGGCTGGACCCCGTGGGCACAAACTTCATCAACCATACCGTCATGCTTGGAGCGGCCTTCGACACGCCCGAAATCAAGCGCCGATCGCAGAGGTGAGCGCTTGCTACAGAAGTCGGGCCCACCTTGCTGACACGTTCATCGGCCTGCTCAGAGTTCGATTCGATCCTTGGTCTTGCCGGGTTCAGCGTCTTTTTCGATGTACTCGATAACGGCGCCAGCGACGTCCTTTCCGCTTGCCCCTTCGATGCCTTCCAGGCCAGGTGAAGAGTTCACCTCCATGACGACCGGACCATGATTGGACCGAAGCATATCCACGCCAGCGACGCGCAAGCCCAAAGTCTTTGCGGAACGCACGGCGGTGCTGCGTTCCTCGGGGGTCAGTTTCACGGGTGACGCCGTTCCGCCTCGGTGGATATTTGAGCGGAATTCTCCTTTCGGCCCTTGCCGCATCATCGAGGCGACGACTTTGTCACCGACGACGAATGCGCGGATGTCGGCTCCACCGGCTTCCTTGATGAACTCCTGAACCAAGATATTGGCATCGAGTTGGTTAAATGCGGCGATGACGGATTCTGCAGCTTTGCCGGTCTCCGCAAGGACCACGCCAACCCCTTGCGTGCCTTCGAGCAGCTTGATGATCAGTGGCGCGCCACCCACGATGTCGATCAGCCCTTGGATGTCTTTCGTCGAGCGCGCAAAGCTCGTTACCGGCAGCCCAATGCCCTTGCGCGCCAAGAGCTGAAGAGCACGCAGTTTGTCTCTCGACCTAGAGATCGCCTGAGACGAATTGACCGAGTACACATGCATCATTTCGAATTGGCGGACGACCGCGGTTCCGTAAAATGTCAGCGAAGCACCAATTCGCGGGATGATCGCATCGAAATGAAGCCCCTCTCCACGAATCAACACCTGCGGCTTGTGTGAGGTGATGTTCATGTAGCAGCGGGAGTAGTCCACCACGCGTGTCTCGTGCCCCCGTTGCTCCGCGGCTTCTTTGAGACGACGAGTCGAGTACAGACTCGATTTTCTTGAAAGTATGCCGATCCTCATGTCGCAGCTCCTTCTAGCTTCTCGGTTTGAGGTCTTTGATCAAGAACGAACGAGCGGGATCGATCACATACCGACTCCTCGTTGCTTCGCGGCCCAAAAGCATCCTGAAGCCCATCATGTCACGGGATGTGAGCGTGATGTCAATTGGCCAGGTGTCGCCGCAAAAAAAAAGGGTAGTGCGGATCACGGGTCGCAGCTCCCGTTTGCCGTTCGAGCTTCGCACCCAGCGCTCCTCGTGAAGAGGTGCCTCACATCGCACCGTGGTATGGGTTTGCCGCTGGATCGGGTGCACTTTGAAACGGACGAATTCAGTTTGGCCCCTCCGGACGATTAGGAGATCGTAGGCGTGTAAGCTAGAGCTTCGCGCCCCGGTGTCCACCTTCGCTTTGATTCGCTTGATGTGAAGGTCCGGCAGCCCCACCCATTCACGCCAGCCAATCACGTCTTTTTCTCTGGTAGGTCGACGTTTCTTGCGTTTCAGTGAGGTGCGTTTCTTCATGCCGCAGCGCCGCCTTTCTCATCATCCGGCGCGCGCTCGAAGCGGACACGTCGAACGCGACGCCGACCCACCTCCAGCACGGTCGCCAGGTAGGGGCCGACGAGCACCTGATCGCCCGGTTTTGCCAACCGTCCCAGGCGCGCGGTGACATGGCCGCCGATCGTGTCCTCGTCTTCATGCTCTTCCGGGTTCAGCTCGAAGTCCAGCCGATCGCAAGTTTCTGGGACTGACATACGCCCCGCGATCTCGTAGACACCCTCTTCTAGCTCTTCGAACTCTCGCTCGTGCTCATCGAACTCGTCACCGAGCGGCCCCACGATTTCCTCGAGGGCGTCTTCGCGAAATGCCAGGCCGATCATCGTACCGCGCTCGTCCACGACCGCCGCGCAATGCTGTTTGGCCGATTGCAGTTCGATGAGGAAGTCGGAAAGAGACATCGTATCGGGGACGACGACCGCATCCCTGGCAAGTGACTTGAGATCGAATGGCTCGCCTTCGAAAACTTGCCGCAATACGTCCTTCGTGTGGATGAACCCTGTGATCGCATCCAAGCTCACGTCGCATAGCGGCAGTCGGCTATGCCCGCTCTCGCGAATGACTGCCATGTTCTCCTCGTCGGTTCGGCCAAGGGACAAGTAATCGACGTCGACACGCGGAACCACGATGTGCCGCACCTCGAGCTCCATGATTCGAAACACGTTTTCGGTGACTTCGTGCTCGAGCTTCGAGATGTGGCCTGCTGCCCATGAAAGCGCCAACATCGAGCGGATTTCCTCCGAGGTGTGCGTAACTTCATGGCCATGGTGCGCCTGGAGGCCAACGAGCCGCAGCATCCAGTTGGAGATGCTATTGACCGCCGCAATGAAGGGCCGGAAGATCCACGTGAACGCCCGGAGCGAAAACGCGGTGCGCAGAGCCGTGGCCTCAGCACGCCGAAGCGCCCACATCTTGGGTGCTTGCTCGCCCAACGTCATGTGGAGCACGGTGATCACCGTGAACGCCAGACCGATCGACACGATGGGCACCCACGCTGCATCTGCGTCGACCTCGAGCCCGAGTCCGCCGAGCCCCGCAAGGATCAACACCGAGACAGCTGGCTCCCCCAAAGCACCGAGAATCAGGCTCGCAAAGGTGATGCCCAGCTGGCATGAAGACAGATAACGGTCGAGGTGACTCAGGATGTGTTTGACCGCCCGCGCGCGACGGCTTCCCCCCTTGGCCAGGGTATCGATGCGCGTCATCCGGACCTTCACCAAAGCGAATTCCGCCGCCACGAAGAAGCCGTTCAGCACGACGAAGAAGAGCGTCGCACCGAGTCGCCAGGCGATGCCGAAAGCATCAAGAGAAGCATGTGCTTGGTCCACCCTGAAGCCAGTCCTTTCGCCGGGAGTAGTACAGGATCTTCGACGCCGCGAAAAGCGTCACGTGGTGAGCTCGACGCCCTTTTTCCGACCGGGGCAGGGGGGGGTTGGAGGGCACGCGTCTTCCAGAGTCGCCCGCTCGGCGTTGGCGGGACTGGCCGGCATCGTTGTCCGAATGTGTTATGACACCGAAAAGAATACGTCCCACGCCGAACCATGTATGAACTACACTCGAATCGCGGGGGCCACAAGGCAAGGGCCCCGCTGGAGGGTAAACGATGCGCCAGCTTCGTGTGATTGGTATCTGGACCGTCGTCGTGGTCATCCTGCTCTTCGTTCTTTCCAATTGGGACACCGTCCGCGTCAGCATGGTGGGCATGCAGATCTTCGAAGCACCCGCAAGCCTCGTGATTCTGGTTTCGGTGGGTCTGGGGATGGTGCTCGGGATTCTGGTGATGGCACTCAGACGTGCTCGCCGTAAGACCTAAACGGACCCAAGTTGCAGGAAACGAACCAATCCGAACCACGTTCCGTTGCCTCGAGCGGGTTTCCTTCGAGGCCCGTTGTGCGCCTGACTCAGCCGC
>JBFICQ010000127.1:0-9939 GCA_041581895.1 Polyangiales bacterium
ATAGTCCGATTCGTCCGAGGCCAAGTATACCGCAGCCCCGGCAATGTCTTCTGGTTGCCCGACGCGTTTGAGGGCCGTGCGATCGACGACCATCGAACGAAAGGTGTCGCTTTCGACGAGCACCTGCGCAAACTTGGTTTCGACCAAGCCGGGCGCGATGGCATACACTCGAATCCCCGCGGGCCCGAGCTCCATGGCGAGCGTTCGGGTCATGGAGATCACGGCTGCCTTGGTCATTCCGTAGACGCCCTGCAAGGGGGCGGCCATCTGTCCCATCACGCTCGCGACGTTGACGATCGAGCCTTTTGCTTTGCGCTGTTGCAGATGATTCACCACGAGCTTGGTCATTCCAAAGTAGCCTTTGAGATTCACCTCGAAGGTCTTGTCCCAAGCTCCCCAATCGATGGTGAGCATCGGGCCGAAGTGCGGATTGGTGGCCGCGTTGTTCACGAGGATGTCCACCTTGCCGTAGGCGTCGACGGCCTCTTTCAACATGGCTTCGCGCGCGTCCTCGTGACCCACGTGGCAGGCGATCGGGGTCGCTTCACCTCCGCTTCCACGGATCTTGTCGGCGACCGCCTGAAGGCCTTCGATCTTGCGCGAGACGAGGACAACCTTGGCTCCCTCTTCGGCCATCTTCTTTGCGATGGCTTCGCCGATTCCACGGCTCGATCCCGTGATGATTGCAACCTTGCCCTCGAGTCGCTTGCCCATGGTGTCTCCCTGTGTTGTGTGTGAAAGGGTATAGCTCTCCGTGGGGTGGTATTACCAGTGCGATCTTCACCCTACTTGCGCGCTTTGCGTCATGCGTAAGACTCCGGCCTTGACCGACTGCTTCGCGAGGTCGCTCTGACGCTCCTCTATGCAATCGTTGCGCTCCTCGTCGGCTTCGCTGCAGTCGTCTGGGGCGCGAACCGCTTCGTCGACGGGGCCGCCAGCTTGGCCACGGGCTTGGGGGTCAGTCGGCTCGTCATCGGCTTGACGATTGTCGCCTTCGGGACCTCTGCACCCGAGATGCTCGTCTCGGGAATCGCTGCATGGGCTGGAAGCCCCCAGATGGGTATCGGGAACGCGATCGGATCCAACATCACCAACGTCACGTTGGCATTGGGAGCAGCTGCGTTGGTACGACCCCTTCGGGTTCACTCGCGACTGTTGATCCGCGAGCTCCCCGTGCTCCTGGGGATCATGGTAATCGCCTGGATCTTTCTTTCCGATGACAGCTTGAGCCGCGTGGAGGGAGTGATTCTGCTCCTCGGTATGTTCGCTTTGGTGAGCTGGATCGGTGTTCAAGGGCGTCGCGAGAGCCGAGACATGGAACCGCTTGCCGCGGCCTTCGAAGGCGAGATACCCGAGGCGGTGCCGGCCTGGAAAGCCGCGCTGTTGTTCACCGCGGGGCTGGCGGTGTTGCTGGTCGGTTCCCGCGCGCTCGTATGGGGGGCCGTCGGTGTCGCGCGGGGTGTTGGCGTCAGCGAGTTGGTGATCGGGTTGACGTTGGTGGCCCTCGGAACGAGCCTCCCGGAACTCGCGGCATCGATCGCTGCGGCGAGGCGGGATGAGCAAGACATCGCAGTTGGCAACGTCGTGGGCTCGAACATGTTCAACCTGCTCGGCGTTCTCGGTCTCCCTGGCGTGATCGCGCCGGACGCGGTCGTCGATCACGCTCTCGTTACTCGAGATTTTCCGATCATGGTGGGCGTGACCGTGGTGTTGATCGCAACTGCCGTCGCGAAGAAACACAACCACGTCGGTCGAAGGACAGGCTTCGTGCTCGTGAGCCTCTTCGTAATCTACTTCGTGACGCTGTTCATTCAGCCGTCATAGCTCGGGTCAGCGCACGCGCTTTTTCCATATCAACGTCATGTTGTTCACGGGCATTGCGACCCGTTCCCCGAGCTCGAATCCGGTTCGTTCGCCCAGCTTCTGTAAGTCATCGATATCGCGTACGCCCCACTCGGAATTGCGGACGCGCAAGCTCTGGTCGAACGCAGCGTTGCTTTGCGCGGTGTGTGTTCCGTGAAGCCGATACGGGCCGTATGTGATGAGAGGCTGAGCTTCGCCGAGGATCCGCGCAGCGCCCTCAAAGAGAGAAACGGTCGCTTCCCAGGGGGCGATGTGGATCATGTTGATGCAGACGATCGCGTCAGCATCGACGAGCGGCCATGGGATTGCTCTGACATCCAACTCAAGTGGCAGCAGGAGGTTGTCTCGTTTGGCTTCACGCACCCGAGCCGTGATGCTCTCGAGAGCGTCCGGAGAAGCGTCGCTCGGCTGCCATCGAATCTTGGCCATGTTTCTCGAAAAGAAGCTCGCATGCTGGCCCGTTCCGCTCGCGATCTCGAGCACCAAGCCCTCCGACGGCAGCGTGCGCCGAAGAACGTCGAGAATCGGTCGTTGGTTGCGCTCGGCGGCAGGTGCGAAAGCTTTGGTCATTCCATGCCCGTGAACTTGCTGTCTCCGCGGTTCATAGCCCATAACTCCCCTCATCGAAACGAAGCGCAGGGATGTGGGCGGAACGGTGGGCTGGACGCTCGTCGTGCTGGTCTGTGCGGCGGCGCCTTTGGTCAATCGTCTGATTCTCATGATCGACAAGGGTGCGGGGGTACAGCTCGCCGACGCTCGCGGCGTGCTGGCGGACGTCTCGGTTGCTTCGCTGACTCTCGCTGTTGTGGGCGCGCTCCTGTCCATTGGTCGATTGTGGGGGCGTGTCGTCGCCCTCGCGATTTTGTTGGGTTCGGTGCTGGTCAGCTTTGCGATGTTCGAGTTCGTATCGCTCTTCGATTCGTTGTATGCGCTCCATCATTCGGCGTACCTCGCGGACGTCACCTTCCTCGGGGGCTCGGTTCGCTACCTACAGCACCCCGTTCTTTTCGTTTTCATGATCACATTGGCCGTGATTGGGGTGGCGTTGGCCCGGATGCCAACCGACCGGTCGTGGTGGAGCGGTCTTGGTGTGGTATTTGCGGGGTCGGTCCTAGGACAAGTCGCGCTACCTTTTTCGCACGAACACGATGAATGGCGGCAGCGACACGCGCTCCAGGCCAACTTGTTAGTCCTGCGGTTTTCCAATGCCACGAGCGCTCCGCGGACGGTCAGCAGAGACGTCCGGGAGGTCTTTCGTCCCAACCTCGACGCAGACCGCTGGGTCGGTCCGCTCGACGACCGTCCGAATGTGCTGCTCGTGATGATCGAAGCAGCCTCGGGCGCTTACCTTCCATCGATCGCCGCCGGCGCTGTCGAGAGCGACGTCACGATGGCGAAGCTCGATGCGCTCGCGAGGGATCATATCGTGTTCAGCCACATCGTCGCGCATCAACGCCAGACCAATCGCGGCGAGTACGCGATCCTGTGTGGGGATTATCCAAAGCTCGTCACCGATCAATCCAAGATGACCGAGCAAGTCTACGGGGCCGCGCGTCGATGCCTACCCTCTCTCTTCAAGGGAGCAGGCTACCGGACAGCGTACATACAGTCGGCGCCGCTCGCCTTCATGCTCAAAGACCAGTTCATGCGAAAAGCGGGCTTCGACGAGCTGGTCGGCGACCCCTGGTTTCGACGGAGCTACGCCCGAACCGACTGGGGAGTCGACGACAAGGCGTTCTTCGAGCAGGCGGTGGATCGCGTCCTCGAGCTCCACCGCGCAGAGCAGCCGTTCTTCGCGACTCTTCTGACGGTGGGCACTCACCACCCATACACCTTCCCCGACTGGTATGAGGCCCGCAGTTCAGATGGTCGTGCGGCGAGGGCGTTCTTGTGGGCGGATAAAGCGGTCGCCGACTTCCTCGCACGGATCGAGCACGAAGGCGTCCTCGAAGATACGGTGGTGGTCATCACTTCGGACGAATCGGCCGGTACCCAAAACGCCACGAACCATTCGGAGCGGCTCCTGTCGCAAAGCTGGTCGTTTGCTGTGGTCATGCTTCCGAAGCCACAGGCAAAGCGGGTCGACACGCTTTACGGGCACGTCGACTTGGCGCTCTCCTTGGCGGACCTGCTTGGAATGGAGGCTCGCGCAAAGGGCTTTCTCGGGCGGAGCATGTTTCGTCGATACGACACCCCGCGACGATTGTTTGGGGGCAATACCTATGCCCGCAAAGTGATCATGTGGGAACCCACTGGAAGTGCGGTCCATTGCGATGAAGCCTTTAGCGAGTGCACCCGCGCGATCACCGAAAGGCCCTTTGGACCCGTGATCGATACGGAGATCCCATCGGCGAGAACGCGCGCGCTCGTTGCCGAGGTCGCTCGGCTGACGCGCTCCGGGCGCCCGGACATGACTCATTCGTCAGGAATGGCCCTTTTAAGTGACGAGCGAGTCGGTGTTCCCGCCGAAGATCGGAAGAAACTGATCGTCGGCGGGCAGTACCTGCGGGTACCGGCTGGAACGGTGGTCCGAGTCGACTTCGATCTGGAGGCGCTCGGCGAACCAACGGCCGTAGTCGACTTGCACCAGGACGTCTTCATGAACGGGCATCTAGTGTTCGAGCGGGAGGGCGTTCGGCTCGGGGGCGGCGACCGCTGGCGACTGAGCTATTCCTTTGGTGCGCCGACCGCGTCCAGTCACCTGGTGGTCCAACTTTACGCGCGGACGATAGCCGGCAACGCGACCGAGCTTCGATTCCACGAGGCGAGAATGTCGATGACGCGCGCGCGGGTGGAATCAAGCGAGCCCACCGTCATTCGAGATGCCATTGAACGGCCTTGACCGGCGGTTTGGACGGCTCCAGCATAACCTGACTCGGAAAGGAGCTCGCCATGAAGACTTCTATTGCATTTGCATCCGTGTTCTTGATTCTCGCAACCGCCACCCCGCTCCACGCGGCTGGAGATCTCCAGCAGCACCTCGTCTCCCTCGACAAGGCCATGTGGACGGCTTGGGGCAAGGCCGACGGAAAGACGTTTGAAAAGCTTCTGACCAAAGATGCCGTTCAGATCGTGGCTGGCTCGGGGATGCTCGTGGGCAGGGACGCCATCGCCGCTGAGGTTAGCGAAAGCTCGTGTGAGCTGAAGAGCTTCGAGTTCCAAGACGTGAAGGTGCGACGGTTGGCTCCCAACGTCGCGATCTTGTCCTATAGGGCGACTCAAGATGCGGCCTGCGGCGACACCAAGCTGCCTCCAACGGTTCAGTCTACGTCGATCTATGTCCGCAAGAAGGGCAAGTGGCGTAACACGAGCTACCAAGAGACTACGATCGAATAGACCATCCGACTCGCTAGGGCGGACTGAATCGCATCGGCGACGTCTCCGGCAGCAGGTCGAGGGCATGCATCGACGACCGTCATGATTCGACTCCGGTGGCGTAGCCTTCTGCTTTGCTGATGATCTCGTTCATGATCTCGCGAGTGCCCCCACCGATCGGGTAGAGCCGCGCGTCACGAAGCAGTCGTTCGACCACGTATTCCCGCATGTACCCATAGCCGCCATGAATCTGCACCGCTTGGTCACAGACGAACATACACATGTCGGTAGCCGTGTTCTTGGCCATCGCCGCAAGCGAAGGGGTCTCTTCCCCCGACAGGTAGCGAGTGACGCACTCGGATGTGAGGGCGCGCGAGGCCGCCAGACGCGTTGCCATGTCGGCAAGCTTGTGACGTATGACTTGGAAACCGCTGAGGGACTTGCCGAATGCGTGACGGTCTTTGGCATAGGTGACCGACTCGTTGTAGGCGAGCTGTGCGATGGCGTTGCATTGGCCGGCGATCATGAGGCGTTCCGTCACGAAGTTCTTCATGATCAGCGGAAAGCCGCCGTTTTCCTCTCCAATCAGGTTTTCCGCGGGCACCCGGCAGTCTTCGAACACGATTTCGGCGGTATCGCTTGCCCACCAGCCCATCTTGTGGAGCTTGTTGGCCACGCTGTAGCCAGGGGTGTCGGCCTCGATGATGAGGAGCGAAATGCCTTTGTGCTTTTCGCCACCCGTCCGCACGGCCGTCGTGAGGAAGTCTGCTCGGCACCCTGAGGTAATGAATGTCTTGGCACCGTTGACGATGTAGTCGTCTCCGTCGCGGATGGCTTTCGTTCGTAGTGCAGCCACGTCGCTTCCCCCGCCAGGCTCGGTGATGCCCAAGGCGGCAATCTTATCGCCAGCGAGCGTCGGCCGGACGAAGCGCTCCTTTTGTTCGTCGTTACCGAAGCGTAAAATGGGAGGAATGGCAATGTCGTGGCTGCCGAGCCCGACGCAGGTTCCGACCGATTTACCGGCCAAGACCATCTCTTCGGCACTGACGAGAAGGTGGCCGAGGTTTCCGCCTCCACCTCCCCACTGGACCGGGTAGTTGACGCCGATGTGCCCGACTTCTGCCGCTCGCTTGTAGAGCTTGCGCGGAAACTCGTTCGCCTCTTCCCATTGCAAGGCGTACGGAGCTATTTCAGCAGCGGCGAAACGACGGATCTGCTCGCGAAGTGCGGTGTGCTCTTCTTGCTCGTAGAGATATCGATTCAACGCCTGTGCCATATCACGCCGACGGCTGAGCGGGAAGGTCGGTCCTCCCGAGTATCGCCCGAAGCTCAGCATGACGGCGTCGATCCAGGTTGTAGGCAATCAGCAGCCAGATCGGTACCACCAGACTCAACGACACGAGCGGACCGGTGACGAGTCCCAGGTTCCAAAGCACGTCCTCTGGCACCTCGCCGGGTTGCAGTCCGGTTTCGAGCCCGAGCACGTCGATCAAAACTCCGCCGACCAGCTGACCGAGCCCCGTAGGAATCTTGGCCGAGAATCCGAGGGCCGCGAAGAAGACACCGTCTCGTCGGCCGCCGGTTTCGACTTCGTGCTCGTCCACGATGTCAGCCACCATCGAGCCGCTTATGGTCTGCTGCATCATCACCGCGCAGGACAAGATGATTTGATGGAGCAGCGCTAGATAGAACAAGAGCGGCGCCCCATTCGGGGGCAAGATGTCGATCAGGCGCGCGCCGTACCACCACAATCCGTTGATCACCAACACCACCATCGCCCCGATGAAGATGTGCTTCTTTTCAAATCGACTCGCGACCGGTCGCAAGATGGCGAAGCCAAGGCTCACGCCGATCACAGAGCTCGACAGGATGAGCCCCACCTGAGGCGCGCTGAACTCCCAGAAATAGGTATTTGCGTAATAGCCAAGGGTAACGACGACGCCGGTGGTCGCGCCGATGAACAAAAAGACCACGAATAGCCGGCGGAAGTTGCGATTCCGTAGGGCCGAGAGCACGTCTCGCACCGGGTCCAACAACTTGAGCTTCCGCCGCTCCCCCGCAGGCGGGAGGTGCGGGATCTCTTTGCGAGTGAAGAAGACGGTCCACAGGATCACGACGATCACGACCACCGCCGATGCCCAAGCGTAGAGGTTGTAGTTCGAGGCGATGAGGCGTCCATCCGAGCCATCTGCTCCCCGTGAGAAGATGAACCCCAATGCCAAAGCGGGAACTGCCACTCCGCCAAGCCACCCGAGCAACGTACGGTAGCTCACGATCAGCGAGCGCTCCTCGTAGTCTTGAGAGAGCTCGGCTCCGAACGCCATGTGCGGGATGACGAAAATGGTGAGTGACGTTCGCAGCGCGATCGCCACACCAGCAAGCCACAAGAATAGGGCGATGCCGTGCCAACCCTCCGGAGGATTGAAGAGCAGAAGAAAGCAGATTACCAAGGGAATGATCGAAGCGATCATGAACGGGTGGTATCGTCCCCAACGCGAACGCGTGTTGTCGCAGATCGTTCCGACGATCGGATCGGTGATCGCGTCGGAGAGCTGGCCTACGAAGGCCGCCCAGCCGTAAAGGGTGCCGGAGAGCCCGGCAACTTGAGTGTAGAAGAAAGGGACGAAGTTGATGAATGCAGCGTCCTTGGCCGACAGCGCCATGGCTCCGATGCCGTGCGCGACCTTGGTTCCGACGCCGATCGGGCGCATCGGGAACTTGTCCCACGGGGGTGCGCTTGGAGCCAGGAAGTTCGGTAATTCCGGCGAGTTTTCCATGTACCGGTTACTTATTTGCTGCCTGCGGAATCTTGTACCCCTTAGGCCGGCAAACGTGTAGCATCCGCCCTCGTTACGAAAGCCCCGTCGATGAGTACCCCTGGACAGCGGCGCGCCGGGTCGCACATCAGCCTCCTTCTCGGAGCAGCCCTCGCGGTCGCCTCGTTCGCGGCTTCGCCGGCGCGTGCCCAAAACGCGTATCGCTGCATCGAGGAACTTTCGGAAGATCAGCTCGACTACCGCATCGGGAAGATTCAAAGAAACTTCGAAGACGGCCAAGAACGCGCTGCTGCGTGGCGCTTCGGCTGGATGTTTGGCGTGGCGGGTTCGCTCACCTTGCCGGCCTTCTCCCTAGCCGCCCAAAACACTCCGCGTGCTCGGCGGTTCTTCGATTGGGCGATCCTCGCCGGCGGCATTGCGACAGTCGCCCAACTCGCGGTTATTCCGATGCCGGACGTCTGGGGTGCCAAGCGCATTCGACGCAAGCGCGACACGACGATCGAAGAAAAGCGCGCCAAGCTGCGGTACGCAACGCGGACTCTGGAGAAGGCCTCGAAGGTGCACGCGTATCTAGGCGGTCCCAACTATGGAGGGGGCGGCGTCGTGTATGGCTTGGTGATGGGGAGTGTCTATGTCGGTCTGTACGGCGACGAGAACGACGAGCTGCCCTCGGCACATGATCGAAGGCTCGCGCGCTTTCGGGCGGCGGGTCTCTATCTTCTTCCGCCCGCGTTGAGCATTCCGCAGGCCGTGACCCATCCGAAGCATTCCTATGAGTACTGGGAGGAATACCGAGGGTTTGCATGCAGTGACCAGTATTTCGATGCGGGAGAACAGGGCCCGGAGTTCGATCTCAGCTTCGGTCCGATGAACCTCACGTTCCGGGTCAGGTTCTAGGTGTGGGAGAGGGGCAAGGGCACAATGCATAGCCGCTTAATCACGATAGGCTTCTTCACCATCCTGCTTTCCTGGTCGGGGTTTGCAGCCGTGGCGAGCGCGGGTGGGTACGAGATTCCCGGCGGCAGCGCGCGTGCGCTCGGCCGAGGCTCTACAGGCCTGGCGCGCGCCGACGACCCCATCATGGCGTTCCTCAACCCGGCGGCGCTTGGCTCGATGCCCACCCAGTTCATGTTGGGCACCCACTTGATGTGGCAAAAAGCCTGCTTCGATCGAACAGGCACGTATGACCCGGGCTACGTGGGTGGCCAAACGGGGGTCGAGCATCCCGAGGTTTGCAACGGCAAAGACCCCGCGGATCGGATGACGCTCATGCCGTTTGTCGCCTTCACCAAGCGATTCGGCAAACGCGTCGGGATGAGTCTGGGGTTGGACGCGCCCTATGCGACTCGTGCGATGCGTTGGGAGACAGCCCGGCGAATCGAAGAAGACGGCACGGCTGTACCCGGCTTCTACCCCGCACCGGCCGGGGTGACGACCGACGACGGTCTCGTGCCTTCGCCGGCTCGGTATATGTTGGTCACCGATGATGTGGTGGTGCTCCACGTCACGTACGGGATCGGCGTGAAGCTGGCCGATTGGTTTCAGGTCGGTGCCGGGTTTGGGTGGGGTTTTTCGAAGATCCGATTCACCAACTACACGCGCTTCGCTCAACAGGGCGAAGACATGGTGGGCGACCAGCCGACGACTGCGAAGGTCAACGACTGGTTCCTTCCTCGGGTCGTCGGCTCGGTTCATTTCATTCCCCACGACAGGCTCGACTTGATGGCCGGTGTCCGATGGGATGACGATGTAAAGGCGAGCGGCACGACCGTGGCCCAGTCCCCCTTGGGCGAGGCACGCGGCTCGGTCAGGTATCGGGCGCCGCGGCCAATATGGGTGACCTTCGGCATTCGATACGCCCATCGGACGGCGCCTCGCGCAAGCCTCGACGACGACGACCCGACGGATGACCCGATGAAGAACGAGACTTTCGACATCGAGGCAAACGTCATCTACGAACGCAACTCGGTCGTCACCGACCACC
>JBFICQ010000128.1:0-9913 GCA_041581895.1 Polyangiales bacterium
CCGGGACCCGAAGTTCCCGTAATGCCGATCGCGCCGCCAAAGCTAGCACCGACCGCCGCCGACACAGCGGCGATTTCGTCTTCGGCCTGGAACGTCGTGACGCCGAACTGCTTGAGACGAGCCAGGTTGTGCAACAGATTCGACGCTGGGGTGATCGGATAAGACCCGTAAACGATCTCGATCCCCGCGAGCTTGGCGCCCGTCACCAGACCCCAGGCGGTCGCCTCGTTGCCGCTGATGTTGCGGTACTCGCCCGGCTCGAGCTTTGCAGCCGGCACTTCGTAGGCCCCAATGCCGCTCGGCAGCTCTGCGTTTTCGCCGTAGATGTGTCCTGCATTGAGGGCGGCGACGTTGGCTTCCGCGACTTTCGGATTCTTGGCAAACTTCTCTTCGAGCCACTCGACAGTCGACCGCCGGTCGCGGCCGTAGAGCCAGTACATGAGCCCCAGCGTCCACATGTTCTTGCAACGCTGTGCATCTTTCGAGCCGAGCCCGAGCCCCTTGACGGATTCGAGCGTCATCTTCGTGATGTCGATCGCCAAGATCCGAAACGGATCGAGCGAGCCATCATCGAGCGGGCTTTCTTCGTAACCGGCTTTCGCCAGATTGTTCTTGTTGAAGGCGCCGGTGTTGACCACCAGTAAACCGCCTCGCTTCAGCGCGTCGATGTTTACTTTGAGCGCCGCTGGGTTCATGGCCACCAGCACGTCGGGCGCGTCACCCGGCGTGCGGATGTCGTGTGCGGCGAAGTGGATCTGGAATCCCGAAACCCCGTACGTCGTTCCTGCAGGCGCACGAATCTCCGCAGGAAAGTCGGGGAACGTCGCAAGGTCGTTCCCCGCCGCGGCGGTCGCGGTCGTGAACTGACTGCCCGTCAATTGCATTCCATCGCCAGAGTCGCCGGCAAAGCGAATCACGACGGAGTCTAAGGTCTCGCGCGGGGTCGGGTGCACGCGCGCCGCGGCAGATGTTTCCATGCTCGATCGTCGAGTCTAGTCCCGCAGCGCCCCAAACGCTCATGGTCTCGGGGTCGCGTGGGACGGGTTCTAAGGCGGTCGGCGCCGATCCGCAAGGGCTCTCGGCACGTTGCGCGACCCTGCTTTCTCGGCCCATGTTGGACCATGGCCGAGGTCAAGATCTGCGGGTTGACTACAGTAGCCGACACCCTGCGCTGCATCGAAGCAGGTGCCGACGCCATCGGTCTCAATTTCTGGTCCCAGTCGCCGAGAAGCATCAATCTTGCCACCGCCAGGGCGATCGTAGAGACCGCTGGGGATGGCGTCCAGATGGTCGGGGTTTTCGTCGATTTCAGCGTTTCGCAGATCCGCGAGATCCTGACGGAAACGGGGCTTGAATGGGCTCAGCTGCACGGAAATGAGACCCCCGAGCAAGTCGCGGAGCTCTTGCCGCGTGCGTACAAGGCGATCGGCGTGAAAGACCGCTCCACGATTGCGCTCGCCCGAACCTACCCCGGTGAGCATCTGCTGCTCGATGCCAGCGTCCCGGGGCTTCCCGGTGGCACGGGACGCACCTTCGACTGGGCCATTGCGGCCGAGATAGCCCAAGAGCGGAAGCTGACCCTGGCCGGGGGGCTCCACCCACGGAATGTCGCCGAGGCGATCGCGACGGTGAACCCCTTCCGCGTCGACGTCGCGTCGGGCGTCGAGTCGGAGCCCGGGAAAAAAGACCCAGACCTGGTTCGGGCGTTCATCGACGCGGCCAAGACGGCTTTTTCCGCGCGCTGATTCTCCGTGTTAGCCTCCTCATTCGCTAAAGGAGGAATCATGCGTCTCGCTATTCTCGCTTCTGTTTTGACCGCTGGCGTCATGTGGTTCGCACTCGGTGGTGCGTCCGTGCAATCACAGACCGAGGCCAAGCCTTCGCAGTGCACCGCTTGCGGCCAGGCCAAAGGGTGTCCGCATTGTGCCGCCAAAGGCCATGGCTGGCATCACGCGCACAAATACGAATACAAGTGCGTTCACCAAAGCGAACGAAGCAGCAAGAAGGCTGCTCAAGCCATGACCGCGCGGTTCAACGTGCTCGGTGAAGACGGTTGGCGACTGTCGAAGTCCGACGGCGGTTTTTGGTGCTTCAAGCGAGTCAAAGACACCCAGTGAACGCCGCGGCCGCCAGCGCCGCCACACCGGTCGATGACTATGCTCTTGCCAGCATTCTGTCGGACAGATAGCTGGCGAGGGCGTAGATCGTCTCCTGGGGATTCACCAGAAGCGTCGTCGGGAATAGGCTGGCGTCCACGACATAAACGTTGTCGAGGTCGTGGACACGGCCGTCAGGGGCGACGACGCTTTTCTCGGGGTCCTTGCCCATTCGCATCGTTCCCTGCGGGTGATACGAGGCGAGTTTGTAACGGTGCTTTCCGTTTTCAAGTGAGTTGATGACGGAGTCGATCTGGTCGGGGCTTTCGATCACCGTGCGGCGAGTCGTTGGTAAGAACACGCGCTCGGCGCCCGCGGCGAAGTAGATCTTCGCGGCGTTCCGAAAGGCTTCCTGCATGCTGGTAAAGTCGCGATCATCGAGGTCGTAATCGATGCGTTTGCGCCCGTTTTCCATGTAGACGCGGCCGACATTGTGGTCGTGGATGAGGGTCACCGCAGCCAAGAACCTGTTGCTCGTTTGGATGAAGTCGGTGTACTCGCGCCCAACTCCCCCGCCCGAGCCCGTGGTGAGCGACATTGGACCGAGGAAGCCCGCTTCGAGCAGGAAGCTTCCCTCCTTTGGGTCGTCGATGTTCCCTGCGTAGGTGGTGATGGTGGCGCCCATCCATCCATAGACGTCGTCCTTGTGCACGCCGATCATGGCGGTCGACGGGTGGCATGCGAAGTTGCCCCCGACCAATCCGCTGCTGTTTCCGATCGCATTCTTCTGAAATAGCAGCGGTGTTTGCACCGCGCCCGCGGCTACGACCACCAACCCGGCTTTGACTTCGACCGGCTTGGTGTTGCCTTGGGCGTCGGTTGCGACGGCGTTGACCTGAGTGACGCGGCCATGGGTCACCTCGAAAGCCTCGGCGCGGGTGCCGCTCAAGATCCTAGCGCCGAGCTCGCTTGCCCATGGGAGATACGTCACCAGCATCGATTGCTTGCGATCGGTCTTGCAACCCGAAAGACAATGACCCGTCAGCGCGCAATGCTCGATGTTTCGCGAGACAGGGGCGGCGTGAATGCCGACCCTCTTGGCGCCTTCCATGATGAGTCGTCCGTTGAGATTGATCTCGTGCGGACCGTTTGGATGGATACGGAGGTTCTTCTCGACTCGTTCGAAGTACGGTGCCATCGCTTCAGGAGACAAGTTGTCGAGGCCGTGGTCCGCGCCCCAAGCTTCCAGCACCTTGTCAGGCGCACGAAAACACACGGCGGCGTTGACGACGGTTGATCCCCCGATGCACTTGCCCTGGAGAACCACGAGGTCGCCGCTCTTGTTGACTTGGTTTCCGCCCTCTTCGTAGAGGGTATGAAACGCTTCGATCAGACGCTCGGTGAATTGCTGCGACTTCACGTAGGGGCCCGCCTCGAGGACGACCACCTTGGCGCCAGCGCGGCTGAGCTCGTAAGCCGCAACTGCACCACCGGCTCCCGAGCCAATCACCACCGCATCGGCCTTTAGCTTGAGGCCACTCTCCGGCATCTCGCTCGGTTGCTGGACCCGGAGCACTGGGAGTGGAGCGGCGGTGTCGGAGGAGGTTTCCATCAGGGTGCCTCGATCGCCTCAACCGTTGCCCGGGGCATCGGCGCGTTTCCGAGCTTCAAAATCCTAGCTTCGTCCGAGACTGGGCCTTGATAGCCGACCCGACGCGCGGCCTCGACGTCTTGCCAGTATCCAAGGGCGACGAGCTTTTCGATCAACCCGACGACCGCGCGTTGCGTTTCGACGCCATCGTGCCAGCGCCCTATGTACTCCAGTCTGTTTTCCTCACTCAGATTGATGAAGCGCGCGAAGTAGAGGCCGACGACGATCGACCCGTAGTCGAACAGTTTCACTCCGGTGTGGAACTCATCGAGCGTTGGGGCGTCGAGAAAGGCGAGAATCCGGTCGATATTGTCGAGGTAAGGGACTTCGGACAGGGGCTTCAGGTTCGTTCCCTCGGTTGGAATGTATACCTCTGCGAAGCGCTCGAACATCACCCGTTCGTTCGGCGAAAGGCGTGCCGCCTCGGAGAGAGCCGGTGGCGGGGAGCCCTTGCACGACGGCAACACCAGGGCCCCCGCTCCAGACAAAAGACTCAGCTTCGCAAAGGTTCGACGGTGAAGCTTCACGTGATTCGCTACCGCGCGAGACTATACCGACTTAAGTCGTCGGTTGCCATGGGGCGTTTCGTTTCTTACGGGCGATTCTGCATCGAACGCAACGGCTGCGCGATTGAGCTACACTCGGCGCCACAAAGACGAAGTCCTAGGACCCCTCTTTCCGAGCACCTCGCATAGGTCGGCCAAAATTGTCACCGGAGATTAAGGCATCCATCAACGAGATCCCGCCCGTCTGGCACGCGTTGGCCGTGGACGCCGTCAGGTCGCGTCTGTCCTCCTCGCCGCACGGCCTAAGCGAGGTCGAAGTGGAGCGCCGATTCGATCAATACGGCCCGAACGAGCTCCAGGCCGCGGATCGTGTCTCCCCGTGGGCCATTCTCTTTCAACAGTTCAAGAACGTCCTGATCATCATCCTGCTGATCGCCACCGTGATCTCTGCATTCCTTGGGCACGGTGTCGAGACCGTCGCCATCGCGGTCATCGTGCTCTTTGCCGTGCTGCTCGGCTTCATACAGGAGTACCGGGCGGAACGCGCAATCGAAGCGTTGAGAAAAATGGCTGCGCCCACGGTGACCGTGATTCGCGCGGGCCACGAGGTCGAGATCCCAGCCCGCGAGCTCGTGCCGGGCGACCTCATGTTGTTGCACGCTGGAGACAAGGTGGCGGCGGATGCCCGGCTCGTCGAGTCGGTCAACCTGCAAGTCGACGAAGCCGCGCTCACCGGCGAGTCGGTCCCTGTCGACAAACATGTCGAGCCGCTTCGCGGGGAGGATCTGGCCCTCGGTGACCTCGGCAACATGGTTTTTGGCGGCACCATTGCAACCTATGGCCGGGGCCGTGCCGTCGTGGTCGCCACCGGCATGAAGACCCAGTTCGGCCGGATCGCCCAGATGCTGCAAACCGTGGAAACCGGCAAGACACCCCTGCAACAGAACCTCGACAAAGTCGGTCGCGTTCTGGCCCAAGCAGCTCTCATCGTGGTAGCTGCAATCGTCGCTGTGGGCGTGCTCCGCGGCCAACCTTTACTGGAGATGCTCCTCTTCGGGATCGCGCTCGCGGTGGCCGCCGTGCCAGAGGCCCTGCCGGCCGTCGTCACCATCTCTTTGGCGATCGGCGTGCAACGGATGGTGAAGCGAAACGCGCTCGTGCGACGCCTGCCAGCGGTGGAAACCTTGGGTAGTACGTCTGTCATTTGCTCCGACAAGACCGGCACGCTGACCAAGGACGAGATGACGGCCCGGCAGCTTTATACGCACAGACGAACCGTCACGGTTGCCGGTAGCGGCTACGAGCCCGAAGGAGAGTTCTTGGTGAGCGGTTCGGTCATCGAGCTCTCCCAGGAGGAGATGGAGCTGTTGCTTGCGGCGGCGCTAGTCTCGGACGCTCACGTCTTCCGCGACGACGCGCACGGTGGTTGGGAAATCAAGGGAGACCCCACCGAAGGGGCGATGATCGTAGCCGCCGCGAAAGCCGGACTACAAAAGGACGACCTCGACCTGCAGTTCCCACGCATCGGAGAGATCCCTTTCACCTCCGAAGCCAAGCGCATGACGACCCTGCATTCCGTTGGGGACGAACAAATTGCGTACGCCAAGGGCGCCCCGGAAACGATCCTCGATTCGTGCTCTCGGCAGTTGACGAGCGAAGGCGACGTCGCGCTCAGGGACGCCGATCGAGAGGCGATTGTCGAAGCGGTTCGACAGATGGCCAGCGAGGCCTTACGCGTGCTGGCGGTTGCGAGCAAAGGGAACGCCACGCTCGGAGATGCTGAGCGCAATATGACCTTTCTCGGCTTGGTGGGCATGATCGATCCCCCACGTCCGGAAGCCAAAGCCGCCGTCGAAGAATGCGAGCGAGCCGGCATTCGAGTGGTCATGATCACGGGGGACCACCCGCTCACCGCTCGAGCCGTAGCTCGCGAGCTCGGTCTGTTCAGGGAGGGGCACACGGTGACGGGCGCTGAGCTCGAGAACATGAACGACGAGAAGCTCCTGCGCGACGTCGAGAACATCGAAGTCTATTCCCGTGTCTCCCCGGCTGATAAGCTTCGAGTGGTCACCGCTCTTCAAGAGCGCGGTCATATCGTCGCCATGACAGGCGACGGCGTGAACGACGCGCCCGCTCTCAAGAAAGCCGATATCGGCATCGCCATGGGTATTACCGGCACCGACGTCAGCAAAGAGGCCGCCGCGATGACTCTGACCGACGATAACTTCGCGTCGATTGTTGCGGCGGTGGAAGAAGGGCGCGGGATTTTCGAGAACATCAAGAAGTATCTGATGTATCTGCTCTCCTCGAACATCGGGGAGATCGGTCTCATGGCCGGCGCCACGATCGCTGGTCTGCCGCTGCCCTTGACTGCCGTGCAGATCCTCTACGTCAATCTTGCCACCGATGGCCTGCCAGCGCTGGCGCTCTCGGTCGACCCCCCTGAAGACGATCTCATGCAGCGACCACCGCGCAACGCGCGCACCGGAGTCTTCACGACCCCGGTCGTGATGCTGATGGTCGTCGGTGGCCTGTGGTCGACAGTAGTGAATCTCGGCCTCTTCGTATGGGCTCTACGGTCGGGCCACAATGTCGCACAAGCCATGACGATGACCTTTGTGTCCCTGGTGTTGATCCAGTTCTTCAAGGCCTACAACTTCCGCTCTGATCGCCAGTCGATCTTCCATCGGCCGTTCGCCAACAAATGGCTCAATCTGGCCATCACGTGGGAAATCGCGCTGCTGATATTCATCGTGTCCTTTCCACCCCTGCACGAGCCATTCGGCACCTACGTTTTGTCGCGGACGGACTGGCTGCTCGCCATCTTCCCAGCCCTGACCATTTCGCCTGTCTTGGAGCTCACCAAGGGGCTTTTGTCGCGGTCGCACGCGCGAAGCGCTGATTCATGAATCAGCGACCACCAACCGCCGAAATGCTGAGGTGCCTATTTTTGGACAGCATTCCCGCATAGATGCGGCTTGCTGGCCTTCGATGGCGGCTATTCGGGCGCTTCGATCTCTTTGGCGAGGGAGTCGAGGGCAGCTTCGTAGTTGTCCTCGGTGATTTGTCGTTCCACTTCGGCCTCGAAGTCTTCCGGGACGGGCAGCTGCGTCGGGCTCGGTTGCTCTGGGCTCATCGTTTTTGAATGCGACGTGGCCTGCGCGGGTTCGGGAGCAGAAGTCTCGTCCTTCTTGCAGGCAGATACCGCGAGGCCGATCGCGACGAGCACGCAAAGTATCGAACGGTTCATGGCTTTCCTTTCCAGTTTTCGACCAGCTTCTCGAGTCGAGCTTCGTGCCTCTCGTTTTCTTTCTTTCGAAGCTCCTTCACCCGATCGACGAGCTCATCGTTGTCTTTCTCCCTTGCGATAGCCTCGATGCGATCGAGCTTGGCCGATCTACGCGCGTGCGAACGGATCTCGTTGCGTACAGGCGGCGGCAGGTCACTGGGTCGGGCGTCCGGCTTTCCGGCCTGCTTGGATAGGTCCTTCCATTGCTGTTCGCGTTTCCTATCGGCCCGCGCCTCTCGCGCGCCTTGCCGTTTGCTTGCCGCGAGGCGCTCAGCCTGCCTCGCTTCTCGTTCCTTCTCGCTCAACTCGCCGCGCGCCTCACGTGCTTCTCGCTGCTCTTCGCGGGCCTCTTCACGCTTCTCCCGCAGCTCCTCACGTGCTTCTCGCTGTGCCTCGCGGATTTCTTCGGGGTCCCCGCCCTTCCGAGCTTGGCGAACCTCCTCACGCTGCTCCTTTGCTGTCTCGCGCAGCTCCTCGCGTGCATCGCGTGCGTCTTCCTCCGCCTCCTCGGCCCTTTCGCGAGCCTTGCGCGCGTCGCGTTCCGCGCGCTCCGCGTCACGCTCAGCGGACTTCGCCTGACGCTTGGCCTGCCTCGGCCCTTGCGTGGGCTCCGTTGCATCCTGTTGCGCCGAGAGCGGTGCCGCCTCGGTGAAGGCCAGTCCGACCACGAGTATCAACCCCACTTGCTTGATCATTCGAGCTCCTCCCGTGCCATCGGGTTCGGCATTAACGAGTACCTATTGTCTTTCTGCCTGTCTAGTTTGAGCCCAATCACCGGCTATCGGCAGGTGAAACGCGGCCTGCTCCGGGCGTCCCGAGCGCGCTGCGATGCGGGTGGTGCGGCGCCAGAGCGCCGCATGGTCAGGCGTTGGCGTCGCGCAAAAGGTGCGCGGAGTGGCTGGTGGCGTCGCAATCTTTGCGACTCTTCTCAACGGATCGTCGCCAAACAAGCAGCGTCCAGACGCGCTCTGCAGTCGGGCATCCCTCTTGCATGATGCCTGGGCATGGACGACCTCACCACCAAGAGCTTTATGCGATCGCTATGTATGGGTCAGATCGAGGAAGATCTGATCTTTCCCTTCCCCCAAATGACGGACAGCGAAAGGGATACCTTGCGCGATGTAGAAGGCGCTCTTGAAGGTCTCTTGGGCCCACGACGAGAGGATTTTCGAACGTGGGATCGCGAAGGCGATTTACCCCGTGCATTTCTCCAAGAACTTGGGGAGTTCGGAATGTTTGGCCTGGTGATTCCAGAGGAACACGGCGGGATGGGACTGAAAAGCATGGCCTACTCCCGCACGCTTCAGGAAGTAGCGAAATATGATGCCACCCTCTCGGTCACCATCGGGGCTCACTGCTCGATCGGCATGCGAGGGCTTCTGCTTTTCGGCACCGACGAGCAACGAAAGCGCTTTTATCCAAAGCTTGCGACCGGCGAGACGATCGCGGCATTTTGCCTGACCGAGCCCGGTGCCGGATCAGACGCGGCTTCGATCAAGACCACCGCGGTTCGAGAGGGCGATCAATGGGTGCTCAACGGCAGTAAGTTATGGATTACCAACGGGGGCATTGCAGACTTCTTTACGATATTCGCCAAGACCAAAGAGGAGGACGGGGGTGGGAAGATGACGGCCTTCCTCGTCACGCGCGACATGAAAGGCGTCGGCATTGGACCGCACGAGGACAAGATGGGTCTCAGGTCCAATCCCACAACCATGGTTCACCTGGATGGCGTAGTTGTGCCCCAACAGAATGTGCTTGGCGAGGTTGGTCAGGGTTTCAAAGTCGCCATGACGATCCTCAACAACGGTCGGACCGGTCTCGGCGGCGGGTCGGTTGGATTAATGAAGCAATTGATCCGCCTCGCGACACAACATGCCAATGAACGCAAGCAGTTCGGAAGGACGATCTCGGAGTTCGGGCTAGTCAAGAGAAAAGTCGCCCAGATGGTCGTGGACTGCTACGCGTCGGAGTCCGTCGTTCACATGGTTGCTGGCTTCATTGACCAAGGATGCGAGGAGTACGCGGTCGAGGCAGCGATCAGCAAAGTCTTCGCGAGTGAGGCTCTGTGGCGCACGGCGGACGAGGCGCTGCAGATCGCCGGGGGCAACGGCTATATGCGTGAGTTCCAATATGAGCGAATCATGCGCGATTGCCGGATCTACCGGATCTTTGAGGGCACCAACGAGATATTGCGTCTTTTCATCGCGCTCACCGCGATGAACGACGTAGCGAGTCAGCTGCAAGAGCTTAGGGAGACTATGCAGGGAATCTTCAATCACCCGATCAAGGGCTTTGGCGTGCTATCCGACTACGCTCGAAAGCAAGCGACATTGGTGTCAGGGTTTGGTGGGGAAAAGGCCAAGTTCAC
>JBFICQ010000129.1:0-9841 GCA_041581895.1 Polyangiales bacterium
ACGCGGAGCAAGCTGGGTGACGGCTCCACCAGCCGCTCTTCGAGCGACGCGCTGGACAAGATCTTCTACGATCAGCCCTCCGATTGGGACGTCGTCGAGGCAGTCAAGAAGGTGGCGGCAAACCGGGGCGAGCCGCCGGCTCGAATCGCGCTGGCGTGGCTTCTGTCAAAGCCAGCCGTGACGGCTCCGATCGTAGGGGCCACCAAGCTCGAGCATCTGGACGACGCTATAGCCGCAACCGAGATCGAGCTCACTCCGGACGAGGTCGCAATTCTCGAGCAGCCGTATCGGCCGCACCCCGTCAAGGGTATGGAGGCTCCGCGCTCCTCGGTGAAGTAAGTAACGGTCAGTTCTCGTCGAGCTCGGACTTCAGGCTTCGGATCATCAGACGCTGGTAAAGCCGGGGCGCGAGGCGCGACAGAAGAGCGCTGGTCTTGCCGACCGGCGTGAGCACGAGACGGCTGCGTCCGGCCCGTGCAGCCCTCAGCACCTCGGCAGCCACGTCATTGGGACTCGAGATTCGCCCGACTTTGGAGCGTGGTCGCGTGATGCGTTCTCCATCACCACCGAGCGTGGAGGCCTCCAAATTCGTCTCGACGAAGGAAGGGCACACCATCAGCACGCCGACGCCCTGGTTGGCCACTTCGGCGCCAAGGCTTTCGAACAGACCGTGTATCGCGTGCTTCGAGGCGGCGTATCCGCTGCGCCCGTAGAGGGGTGCCACGCCAGCGATGCTCGAGATGACGATGATGAGTCCTCGATTTTCCATCAAATCGACCATGCAGGCCTTCGTGCAATGCACCGCGCCGAAGAAATTCACCTCCATCACGCGGCGAAAGACCTCGGGTCGGGTGTCGGCAAATGCGCTTCGGTGCACGATGCCAGCGTTGTTGATGAGCACATCGATCTTTTCGAACCTTTCGCGAATCGACGTCATCGCGGCCTCTACTTGCGCCATGTCGGTGATGTCGCAGGGCACGGCGAGAGATTTGATCCCAGAATCCTCGAGCTCTTGGCGCGCGGTGCTCAGCGGACTCGTCGGTAGATCGACTATGGCGACCTTGGCGCCCACGCCTCCAAAGCTTCGGGCGAGCGCGCGTCCGATCCCACCGGCGCCTCCTGTAACGACGACCGTGCACCCGCGGAAGTCACGGCGAGGCAAAGAGACCTCGCGATCGGGCGTAAAGCTCGAAAGCTTCGCGGCTAGTTAGCTGTGGGATGTAACCGTACTCCTCTTTGAGACGGCGATTCGAAAGCACCGGTCGGTAGCGGAGAAAATCGACGCGTTCCGGTCCGTTTTCGGTCAAGCCGAGCTTCTTGAGCGCCAGTAGGATCGCCTTCACCAGCCAGGCCGGCAGCGGCAGGTAGGGCTTGTGGAGCAGCCGTGCAATTTCGCGTGGCGTGAGCGTGCCATCGCCGGCCTGGTTGTAGATGCCGACTTTGTCTGAGAAGACCGCATCGACCAGGCAGGTGACCAAGTCCTGATCCCAGATGAAGACAAAGGGCGAATCCGAGCCAGCAATGCCTAGGATCACCGGCTTCTCGAAGAGGTCCGTGACTGGGCTGTGCGTGTTTTCCCCAACGATCGTGCCAGGTCGAAATACGACCTGCCGGAGCTCGGGGTGCTCTTCCCGCCAGCGGGCCAGCATGTCTTCGACCAACCGTTTGTTCTTGGAATACTCGAACTCGTCATTGCCTCGCAAAGGATCGTCCTCATCGAGCCACTCGGGGTTGTCGGGGTGGTAGCCGTAGGCGGCGCCGCTCGAGGTGACGATCAGCCTGGTGGCACCCGACGCGTCACAAGCCTCGAGGAGGTTTTTCGTTCCGAGAACGTCGACGCGATACGCAAGGTCTGCCGGCGCGTGTTTTGGTGTGCGAACGATCGACGCCAAGTGAACGACCGTGTCGATGCCGTGCTCGCGGAAGAGGTCCTTGAGCGCCGGGTCGCAGATGTCGCCCTGCTCGTAGACGACGCCCTCGAGGAGCTCCGAAGGGTCGACCTCGGCCCAGTCCAATGCGACCAGAGCCGAAAGCTCGTCAAAGCGCTTGGCAAGGGCCGCAACGCAAAGGCGACCGACGTAGCCGGCCGCCCCGGTCACCAAGACCGCGGGGCCCGCTCTCATCAGGCCCCAGGCTCCTGATGCATCGCTTTGAACTCCTGAAGCCCTGGCGCGAATAGGTGCATGTTCGGGTCGACGTCGACGTGCACGACCGACGGCTTACCTGAGTCCACGCACCGCTGGAGTGCAGCTTCGAGCTCAGCTGGATCCGAAACCCGCTCGCCGTGGCATCCCATGGCCTCGGCAACCTTGTCGAAGGCGATCTCTTCGAAGTCGGCGTTGATGGTGCCCTGTTGCTCGGTCCCGATGATGGGGCGCAGCATGCCGAGCCCGATCGATTGCGTGAGCTTCACCATGCCCCACTGCTTGTCGCAGAGCACGAGGTAGATGACCGGAAGCTCGTGACGCAGCGCTGCTTCGAGCTCTTGGACGTGAAAGCCCATCGCCCCATCGCCGGTTATGCACACGACTCTGGTGTCAGGCTTTGCGACCTGTCCGCCAAGCGCCTGCGCTACTCCGGCACCCAGCATCCCGAACTTGAACGTCGACAAAAGGGTGTTCGGTTGCTTGAGTTCGGAGAAGAAGCTCGCCCACACGGTCGCGTTGCCGCCGTCGAAAACGTAAATGGTGTCGTCTCCGAAAAACCGCTGGCACGCCGCGGGCACCTGGGAGCTGTGCATGGGGCTCGCGGTATTCTGCAGGGCTGCGTCGAGCTCGGCCCGAACCTTCGCCCGACCCTCCGCAAAGCCCGCCGTTCGTGCACGATTGGCTTGTAGGCGCTCGTCCGTCAGCGGCGATTGCCGAAGCTCACTCGCGAGGGCGGATAGAAAGGCGCCCGCATCGGCAATGATGGCGAGCTCGGTAGCTTTGTTGAGGCCTAGGATCTCCTCGTCGATGTCGACTTGAATCGTCTTTTGTTGGTCGGGCTTGCCCCAATACGGCGGCTTCCCCCACCAATCGGTTTCGCCGAGACGCGAGCCGATCACCAATACGACGTCTGCCTCGCTACGCGCCTTGTTGATGGGCTCCATCGCCCAAATCGGGAGCACCTGCTGATGGCTGTCAGGGAGGGCCCCGCGGCCGGCCCAGCTCGTGGTGACCGGCGAGCCCATGGCTTCCGCGACATCTTTGAGCGCGTTGGAGGCGTGCGCGTGCAGCACCCCGCTACCCGCGTGAATGTGTGGGCGTTCCGCGTTTCGAAGTAGCTCTGCGGCTCGCGCGACCTGGCTTGCTGAGGGCTCGATGACCTCGGTTCGTCGGTATGCTCGTGGTGGCCGAAGGTCGATCTCACCAACGTCGAAGACGCCGTTCATCACGGTTTCTGGAACATCCAAATGGACCACTCCCGGGCGCCCGCGCCAGCTGATGCGGGCCGCGCGTCGGAACAGCTCGGGCAGGCGTTCGAACGAAGGCACAGCTCCGCTCCACTTGGTCATCGCGCGGGTCACTCCGGCTTGATCGAAGTACTGATACGTGCCACCGCGATCGGGATATGCGATCGGCGTGCGTCGGCTCGACGTGATCAGCAAAACCCGATTGCCCTCGCCATTTTCGACGGCGACGCCGGGCAGGATGTTTGCGACACCGGGCCCATTCGACGCCATACACACGCCGAGCTTTCCGGTGAGCCGTGCGTACGCGCCAGCCATGTGCGCCGCGCTCGTTTCGTGACGTGGCGAGATCAACCGGATGCCGTGCTTCTCGAAGCTACCGAAAAAACCCATGTACGTGCCATCGACGATGCCGAACACGACCTCGACGCCCTCGGCTGCCAACATCCGAGCCAGCGCTTCTCCTCCGACCATCTGAGTCATGGCGTTCCTTCCTGCGTCCCATCGCCGCCAAGCTCTGGCGGCACGCACGCCGAACCCCGAATCTACACCCGCGCTTTCCCACGCCGAAAGCGAAATTTTTGCACTGCAAAGCCGCGTAGATCCTCCGGAAACGGGCAACGCTAGACAGTGAACACGTCGCGGGCGCACAATCGAGGGTAGCCTGAAGATGAGCCAAATCGCCGCCGACAACCTGGGCTTCGTCGCACTTGGGCGATCATGGCGCGCAAGCCTAGCCACTAGCGCCGGGGTTGGCGCGAGGGGTAACTTCGACGAGCCACGCCCCGGCGCCCTCCTCGGCCAAAACCACTTCGACTCCCAAGAACGCTCGTATGATGGTGAGCTGCGTGGTCAGATGGGTCGTTGGCGAAAGCGTACGAAACGCGCCGCCTCCCGCGACCGCGTATAGCAGCACCAACTGGTCGCCAAGGTGTCGACCGACCGGCACATCGGCCCGGAGGTACTCTTTCACCTCGTTTCCCAGGCGCCTGGCAACGGCTTCAGCCGGAACACCTTTTTGTCCGAAGCCTGTGAACACCTCGGTGACGTGCTCGGCGACCAGCTCGGCGATGATCACGTTCCCGGGGCCGTCGACGTCGGTCAGCTCTTCGATCGCAAAGCAAGACCGATCCCAACGAAGCTTTCGGTGCAACGTCTCGACCTCCCGCTCGGCGATGTGTCTCGGGAGATTGGCGACGCGCGCCGTTATCCGGTGCTCGCGAATGGGACCGCGATCGAGCAAGTCGAACGGTCTAAGGGTGGAAGCGGGCTCGATCGAGACGACGATACGCCCTCCGCCGGCGGGATAGAAACCAGGCCGCTCCAACGTGGCCGAGACCTTGGGGCCCATCCGCCGAATCAGCGGTAAGTAGGCGCGTTCGAGAAACTCGAATGTCGGAGATTGAGGGTTGTGGGTACCCCCTTCGAGAATCACCGTCGAGGCTTCGGGGGCCACCATGAGCGCAGGCAGAATGGTCTGCAGAACGAGGCCGGTGCTTCCCGCAGTGCCGATCGAGAATGTGTAATCGGCCCCGGTCGTCGCTTTGGGCGCAAAGGTCAGCTCCTGTGAGCCGACCTCGACTTCGGTGACCGTTGCTCTGCCGACCGCTGCTGCGGCGCCGACTGCGGTCAGGTGCTGCTTCCGAAGGCCCGGGCGACTGCGCCGCTTACGGATGTTGACGATCCGAAACGGGGCTCCCGTCACAAGCGAGAGAGCCAACGAGGAGCGCAGGACCTGTCCACCGCCTTCTCCACTCGAGCCGTCGATCGTCAGCATGGTTTCATGCTCTCAAGCATCTAATGACGTGATCGTCGAGGTTGCCCTCGAGCAGCCGGGTCCCGAGCACCCAGGCTACCACGGACTCGTCCGTCAGCCGGCTCCTTGCTAGCCCATTTGGGCACGGGTTTGACCGTTGGGTCCGCGGCTCGAGGCGCGAACGCCTTGGCAGACTGCCACCCATTGGTTTTTTTGGTCTGAGTCGTTACCCTCCGACGCGATTTGGAGGACACATGACGAGAGCGTTACGAAAGCCAAGGTGGTGCGCATGGCTCGTCGCCGGCGCAACGATGCTCCCCTCGAAGGCCTGGGCGCAAGACGGCCTCGATAGCGGCGATACCGCGTGGATCCTCATCTCGACGGCCCTGGTGCTGTTCATGACGATTCCCGGTCTCGCGCTTTTCTACGGTGGGCTAGTGCGAACCAAGAACGTGCTTTCGGTGTTGATGCAGTGCTTCGCCCTGACCGCGCTGATAACCGTAATCTGGCTGCTCGCCGGCTACAGCCTCGCATTCGATACGACCGGGATGTCAGCGAACGAAACCAACATCCATTCCTTCATTGGATCACTCGAGAAGGGATTCTTGCGTGGGGTGTCCCCTGGCGCGCTGTCGGGCTCGATCCCTGAAGTGCTGTTCGTCATGTTTCAGCTCACGTTCGCAATCATCACGCCCGCCCTGATCGTCGGTGCGTTCGCAGAGCGCATGAAGTTTTCGGCCATGATGTTGTTCTCAGCGGTTTGGCTGCTGCTCGTTTATCTTCCTATCTGCCACATGACGTGGGGCGGAGACGGCGGTTACTTCGCCGACATGGGCGTTTTCGATTTTGCAGGAGGCATCGTCGTTCACCTCACCGCAGGCACGGCAGCTCTCGTTGCCGCGGTCGTGGTCGGTGCTCGAAAGGGTTACCCCGACACACCTATGACCCCGCACAACATGACGATGTGCCTCACCGGCACGGGGATGCTGTGGGTCGGCTGGTTTGGCTTCAATGGCGGAAGCGCGTTGGCGGCAAACGGAGACGCGGCGATGGCCATTCTCGTGACCCAAACTTCTGCGTCGGTGGCCGCGTTGACCTGGATTGCAATCGAATGGGTCAAGCTCGGGAAACCGAGCGCCTTGGGGTTTGCCACGGGGGCCATCGCAGGTTTGGCAGCGGTGACCCCGGCCTCGGGCTTCATCGGTCCCCTGGGCGGACTGGTGATCGGAGTGGCATCCGGGTCTCTATGCTGGTGGGCCGCCACGCAGCTGAAGATCAAGCTCGGCTATGACGACTCACTCGACGTGCTTGGAGTTCACGGCGTTGGCGGGTTGGTCGGAATTCTGCTGGTGGCCGCCTTCGCGTCAGACGCATTGGGTGGCAATCAAGTAGACCTCGCGATCGGATCGCAGCTTCGGGTGCAGTCCGTTGCGGCGGTCATCACCATCGTCTGGACCGTGATCGGAACCTACGTCGCCCTCAAAGTGGCCAGCATCGTGGGCCTACGAGTAGACGCGGACGACGAGGAGACCGGTCTCGACCTGACACAGCACACCGAGCGCGGCTACGACCTCTGAAGAAAAGCGTCTTTACGCCCTCACCCGTGAATAGGCCTCACGCGCGACGGCGCCGAGGCCGAGGAACAGTAGGAGCGTGCCAGCCAAAATTCCGATCGGCGGAATCAGGTAGAGCAATGACAGGACCAATGCCGCCAACGCGATCGCCAGCCAGGTTTTGGCCAGGGACGGCTCAGGATCCGGGCTGACCCAGGCCAACGCCTGACGGCCGACCAGCACCAGGCCGGTGAGTCCTCCGAGCAACAGCGCCAACCCATAGGTGGCCATCAGTACCAACGCCAGCAGCCAGCCAATGCCGGTCACGAATAGCAGCACGATCACCACCGGTGTAACCGCGAAGACGGCCAAGCCCGTGAGAAGTGAGACCCATGGCCGAGCCTGAAACGCGGCGATACAGGCCTCGCAAGCCGGCCGCATCAGCGTGTAGAGCAAGCCCGCGGCCACGATGAGGCTAATCATGATAAACAGGCTTTCGAGAAACCCGGTTTCGCGGCGAAACTCGGGCAGGGGTTCGCCCTGACGAACCTCGCCTTTGATCACCGCACCTTCGCTGATTTCCGGCTCGTTGTTGCTGCGCCAAGTGAGGTCGCCGTTGATCACTGCGCCGTCGGCAATCCGGATTTCCTCGCCAGCCAGCTCCGCGTTGCCGTTCACTTGACCGCGCAGCTCGACGGTGCCGGCCATCACTTTCAGCTCGCCACCAACACTGCCTGCCACGACCACCTGGCCTCCCGCCAGCCAGGCCCATTCACCGATGCTGCTGCCTGTACCGACACGGACCTCACCGCCGGACATGACCGCATGGCCCGTTACCGCACCGGTCACGTCTACCGAACCGCCCGCGAGTCGCGCGTCATCGCCGACCTTCCCGGTGACGCTCACGTCCCCACCGGCTGCGATTAGGTCGTCGCGCACGTCTCCGGACACCGAGACGGTTCCGCCAGCCAGCACGGCATCGCCGTTGACCGGCGCCAGAACCTCGACTTCACCTCCGGCGGCATACAAATCGTCGGTGGCCTCGCGCACAACCACGGATTCACCAAATCTCTGTGCCAGTCCCTTGCCCGGCCAGACCAATGCGCCGATGACCACTACCAACAGGAATACCGAGTGCGCCGTGCGTGCCATGATGTGCCTCCCCTCGATGCCGCTCATCGAGCCGCCGGGTTCCGGATCTTGCGAGTTTCAGATCCCCGCGTCAACGTCAGATCGACGGCAAGTGACGACGACGCGCTAACGACGCAAACCACGGAAAACCTTAGTCGGGGCGACTGGATTCGAACCAGCGACCTCATGCTCCCAAAGCATCACAGGTGCTTGCTGACGAAGCACTAAAGCCAGACCGAAGTCGCCGAACTCGGTTTTTCAGACTAAATCAGCGCGCAAGGTATGCTAGGCGTATCCGCCCCTCCTTCACGACACGAAGCCTGACGTATCTCGCCGCGACCGTCGCAGTCTCTGCCGCGACGTGGTCTCTTGGCGTGGGCGCGCAGCCCAGTGAGGAAGACTCTGTCAGCAGCCCGAGCAGGCAAGGCGAGGAGAATGCCTCCGTCAGCCCGGAGGCTACTCAGGCTGAGTCAGCATCCGAAGTCACGCCTGTCCCAGAAGAACCTCGCTCACGAACCCGTCGAGGAGAGGTGTTTTCGGACATCTACATCGGCGCCGCAGTCACGACCGACGCCAAGGTCACGCTCGACGGCGTCGTGCAGGAGGAGAGCCTGTTGTGCGGAGCGGAATGCTCGAGCACAAAATCACCGGTCGGTGGGCTCAGGGTCGGTTGGTTCGTCGGGCGGTTTCCGTGGCTTGGTGTTTCGGGGGACTTCTCTGTCTTCATCCAGTCGTGGGGCATCCAAAGCCCTTACGAGGTCAGTGTGATCCCAATCTCGGCGCTCCTCATGTTTCGCGCACCCCTGGTCCGAAGCCCGGTGCATCCAAACGGCCGCGCCCAACCCTACCTCGCCGTAGGTCCGTCCCTCGTCATCTCGAGGGCAAAGCTTGCCGAGGGCCTGGCTGCCACCGGCACCGCGCGCGTCGAAACCGACACCACGGCCGATCCCGGCTTCGACGGGCGCGTCGGGATCCGGCTAGTCGCGTCGAGCTGGATCTCGGTCGTCCTCGAATACCGCGCTACCTACTTCAAACCCACCTGGAAGCTCAAAGGCCGAAACGTGGATACCTCTGTCTGGACGAACCACTTCATCATCGGTCTCGGAATTCACTACTGAGCGGCGACGAACGCCTCGAAAATCGCGTCCGCATACGCGCCATACCCTGCGGGGTTCGGATGGAGCGCGCCATTCGGGTCGCCCTGAAATGAAAAGGTGTTCTGAAGACGAATCAGCCAAGGCACGTCGGAGCAGTAGCCGTGGCCTGCGAAGCGCGCGTCCACGCTGTCCACGAACTGCCAGCCATGTTTGTTGGCAGAAGCCCGCATCGCGGCACGGAGCTCGGTCAACACGTAGGTGCTCGCCCATTCCATCTCCGCTTCGGTCACGCCGGGCACCTGTTGCGCGGCGATACGCAGAGTCTCCTGATAGCCGGGAAGCTCGGTCGGCCATGCACAAAGGTCGCCGAACTCGTCGCGGGTCACGTCAGGGATCTCGGTCAGGTAGACCCGCGTCGGATCCATCCCAAGCGTATCCACGATCGCGAGAGCGAGGGCATCATAGTTGCGCGGAAGGTCGTCGAGACCGTCGCGGTGCACGTCCACTTTTCCTTCGCCTTCGACTACCTCGACGTACTCGTCCTTGGAACCGATCTCGAAGATCGTCCGCGCGTCGAGAAGGTCCAGGTCGATCGTGTCTGGATCCAAATAGGTCCTGCAGTCTTCTTCGAACGATCCCAGAAAACCACACGCCAACGAGGCCGTGCTCTCGAGGAGCGAATCGATCGCCGGACTGCCCAAATGACAGTCCGTACCGAGGACGCAGGCCTTGACCACGGTGGAGAAGTTGATGTCGTTGCCGCCGATCGACACGAAGAGCGCGTCGATCTCGCGGCCATCCGCAAGCTCGGCGACGCGGTCCATTTGGGGCTCAGCAGGGGTGCCATCCGGCTCGATTCCGTCGTAGCGTTCGAGCAAGGCACGGTAAATTCTGCCTCCAGAGCAGGCCACGT
>JBFICQ010000130.1:0-9788 GCA_041581895.1 Polyangiales bacterium
ACCCTTCGCAACGTCGAGCTGACACCGCCGTACCTGCACGACGGCTCGCGCGCGACGCTCGAAGAAACCGTCCGAATCATGGGTAAGTATCAGCTCGGGCGAGATCTCTCGGAAGCCCAAGTGAGCAGCATTATCGCCTTTCTGAAGAGTCTCACAGGGGAGCTGCCAGCGCACGCGCGCCTGCCGAGCAACTAAGAGGCGACAGCGCCGTTCTCTCAGCTGACGACTTGGAGTCGAACCGACGCTGAGGTCGGCACAGTTGGCGCCGAGATGTACTCGAAGCTCGTCGGGATGTCGGGGCCTTCTTCGGCTTTTGGAACCACACGCTCGATGAGCTGTCCCCATGCCTCTTTGGGGGCAGGAACCTTCTCTTTCAGCTCCGTGTAAACCAAACGTCCGAGCGAGGGTAGGTAGGGCGCCATCTTTTCGAAGGTTGCCTTCGCAGCGACGAGGTCTTTCGTGAAGAACGTCTTGGTTCGCATGACGGCGCGACTCGCGTGCACCTTTGCGCGGCCGAATCGGCTTTTTCCAACGAGCGGGCCGATGTGGTGAATGACGTCGGCGCTCGTGCCTGCCACGACGTGTGGCGCCTTGTAGAGTGCGTTGCCATACCGCGAGCCTTGCAAGAAGTCGCGAGCCTGCGCTTCGGTGATGCCATATTGCGCGAGTGCTTCCTGGTGCTCCTTCCGTGCCCGCTCGCGAGCCTTGAACATGTACATTTGTACCCGAGAGTAGAAGTTGACTGCTCCGTCGCCACTGGTTTCGACGGGACAGTAGATCGCATCGGGGTGAAGCTCGGTTATCACGGTTTGAATGCCATCGGAAACACCGGAGCTCGGCATGCAGCCAAACGGCTTGACGCTCAGAGTCATGTTCGCCTTCTGCTTGGCGACGTTGAGCACCAGCTTGGCGACCTCCATGTGACCCTCGCCACCACGGAGCTCGTTGTTATAGAAGCTGTGGCCGATCTTTGCGATCTCGTCCATGTCGGGGAGCTTGTGTCCCTTGAGGCCAGAGGCAGTACAAAACGCGGCGAATGTGGCGCGAAGCGCGAGCTCCCCGAGCCAAACACCAGCCATCTTGTAGCCGACGTCCGAGCCGGCGAGCCCGTAGTACGACTCATCCTCGGCGCGTAGGGTCATGCGCCGCTCGGTGTCGTGTCGCATCTCCCACAGCGTGTAGAGCAACCAGTTGACCAGCGTCTGAATGTCGTTCTCGCCACCCTCCGATTCGATGAAGCGTTGAAGGTGGTAGTTGCCATCGCCTTCGGTGGTCATTGCCCAAAACTCGCCGATGATCGCGACCTTGGGCTTTGCACGCAGGCGATCGACCTCGACCGCCGCCAAGTGACGACGCCCCCGCCACAGAGCCTTCAACACGCTCCCATCGTTCTCGAGCGCGTGGCACACCTCTTCCTTTACGGCAGCGATCGCTCGATCGGTCGCACCTTCTTCGAGCTCGTAGGGTCGAATTCGGTAACTGAGAACGTTGAGCACGTCGCCGGCGAAGAGCCCACGCGCCAGGGCCATGAAGAACTGGGGGTTCAGTACCAAGCCGATCTCTTCGCCCGTCGCCTGCTTGAAGCCGGACTGCTGCTGAAAGAGGACCACCCGAAATCCATCGAAGCCCGCATCACGAAGCGCCTTCCGATACTCGGTGACATACATGCCGAACCGGCAGGGGCCACATGCGCCAGCGGTCAAAAAGACGTAGCTATCGATGATCTCCTGGGGGGTCATCCCTTCTTCGTCTCGAAGTCGGCAGAGCTCCTTTACGAGGTTGCCAACCGTGAAGTAGGTCGGGTTGCACTGCGCTTTGTTGCCGAACTCTTTGCCATATCGAAGCGCGTCGGTATCGGCGCATTCCATGGCGCGTGTCTTGTAACCAATCCCCTTCAGGGCTGAAGCGACGAACTCGTCGTGCGCCATCGTCAGCCCTCCGTTGAGGATCGTCGTTCGTGGACGCTCGGTCGCCGAGAAGAACGGATCGATCATCGAATCGGTCCACTGCTCGCGCTTGTCTTGGAGCCCGAGCTTCGCGCGTTCTTCCGCTTCGAATTCGGCTAGCTCTTTCTCAATGTCGATTCCAAAACCGTCAGCCATTGTTTAGCCCCTTAGACTCGGACGATGCTCCCGTCCTTGGTTTTCTTTCCTAGGCGAACCAGACTCTTGGACACCGCTTCTGCGACCTCGCCCTCCGCGGACTTTGCGGCTTCGGCGCGATAGTTCATCACTTTCTGTGTGAGCTCGTTGATCTGCCGCTCGAGCTGCAGGTCAGCACGACGGTGCTGTGACAACTGCGCCTGTTTCATGCGGAGAAGCTCGAGACGCTTTTCGTCGATGCGACGTTCGAGCTCGGCTTTGCGTGCGGCGACGTCTTCGAGGCCCTCTTCGCGCAGCCGGAGCGAATGCGCGTAGGTTTTGACGCGGATCTTGATCGAGCCGCCGGGCTTGTTGGCGTCGATGTCGTGCAGGGAAGCCGCCGGCAAGCCACTGCTCGCTACGATGCTGTCGATGATCCCGTAGGTTGGAGCATCGTGCCCACATTTGAAACTGCTGAGGTCCAGAATGGCAACGTTGGGATGCCGCGCAGCGAACTTCACGGCCCACACTTTTTGCGCCGAGTTGGCGGAGTAGTTCTCTGGCCAGACGTCGTTGACGCTCAGCGGTTCTTCACCGTCCTCGTAAAACCGAGCTAGCCATTGGGGATCTTTCGGAATCGAGCGAACGCTGAGGATTGGATAGCCGAGCACCTGAAACTCGTCGGGAATGTTGTGGTGAAGGCCGGGGTCGAGGTGGTACGGACGACCCACTACCAAGATCGCGACCTTGTTGTCGTATTCGACCTGTTCAAGGATGGCCTTGCCCTTGGCTTGGACGTCCTGGTCGAATCGCTCGAGCGCCGCGAGCCCCTCGGTGACTGCGAAGTCGCTTTCGTCTTCGGTGACTTCGAGCACGTCGCGAAAAGCCCCGAACATGTCGCGCTTCAAAAGGGTCGGCTCGGCAAAGCTGAATGCCGGTGCCATGTAAGTGATCCCTCGTGTCCCGAAGTAGTCTTGCTCCTTGGTGAAGGCTGCCTTCATGACATCCGGTGTGCCCGCCACGATGGGGCAGCTCGCCTCGTCGACCGCACCGGTTACGAAGGAAGGAACGTGGGTCAGAATTGGGAAGAAGATCGCGTCGAGCGGTGTCTTGACGTGCTTGTGGAAGAAAAGCTGGTGAAAGTGCGCCTGTGCCACCTTCGACGGGTAGCAGGGGTCGACGGAGCCATACTTGCCCCCTTCGGCAAACATCTCTTCGGAGCTAGGCTCGCTGAACACGATGTTCTTCGGCCGAACGCCGAGTACCTCGAGGTACGTTCGAAAGAAAGGTGCGGTCGAGTACATGTTCAAGACGCGCGGAATGCCCACTCGCCAACTCGCCCGTTTCTCCGCAGCCGCCTCGGACGAACGTCGGAAACCGCGCCGGTACTTCGTTCGTTCGATCGACCCGAAGAACTTGCGATCGACTTTGACGTCTTCGATCGCCGTTCCAGCTTCGGGCAATGATTGCACTCCGGAGATGCGCTTGAACGCTTTGAGCCCCTCATAGGTCACGAGGTTCGGAAACTCCTTCATGATCTTGCGACGCTCTTTGACCAGCTCCTCCATCGCCTCTTTCGATTCGACCATTCCCTTTTCGCACGAGAACCCGCTGATGTAACGGCTCGTCGTCCCGTCGGGGCGGTAGGCATCGATGAAGGTACGTGAGCACTCGTTGGCACAGAAGTGGCAAGTCGTGGTCTCGTTGTTCTTCGTCTCGTACTTGAGGTCGATCGCGGAATCCAAACCGATGAAGGTCGAGTGCCCTCGTCGTTTTACGACGCGCAGTGTCTCCATCGCCGCCCCGATGGCACCGGCCTCGCCGCTGTGCGGGTGAACGAACACCTCCGCATTGGGCACGCGCTCGTTGATGTAATCGACCTGCGCCTTGACGGCCGCGAGGTTGTATTGCGTGCCGCCCTGCAGCACGAACTTGCGCCCTAGCGCCGCCATGCGTGGTACCCCGACGACGTACTGCCAAACGTTTTTCGGAAGCACTTGCGCGAGGCCCGCCAAAAGCTCCTCTTTACCGAACCCTTCCTTTTGAAAATTCACGCGATCCGTGTCGAGAAAGACCGCACAGCCATAGCTGAATTTCGGAGCAAGCTCCGCTTGGAAGGCGTTCTCGGCGTACTCTTGAACGGGAAGGCCAAATTGGTCGGCCATCGCCTGGAGCAACATCCCGTTGCCCGCCGAGCACTGATTCGACAGCTTAAAGGTCTTGATGTCTCCGTTCTCCATGAACAGAACTTTGATGTCTTGGCCACCGATATCGCAAATGACGTCGATGTCCCCAAAGTAATGTGTGGCACTCATCATGTGAGCGACGGTTTCGACGACGTTGACATCCGCACGCACGCACTCTTCGAGCACATCGGCCGCATAACCCGTCGCCCCAAAGCCGAGAATGTCGAGCTCGGCTCCTCGGGCACGAACACGAGTGCGCAGATCCTCGAGGAGCTCTTTCGCGTCTTGAATGGGATTGCCCTTGGAAAGCGCGTACGATTTCATCAGGACTTCGCCGTCCTCACCCAAGAGCACGGCTTTTGACGACGTGCTGCCGCCATCGAGGCCGATCACTGCCTTCACGGTGCCCCCCGCGGGCAGCTCGGGCTCGACGAATTTGGGAATTTGATAGGCATCGAGGAACTGCGACAGCTCGGCTTCGTCACTCGAAAGCGGCGGGCCTGCGCTTTCGCCAAGTCGTTCCTTGCGGCCCTCGTTGATGTATCGCTTTAAGCCGTCGAGGCCGCTGTAGACACCCACGTCTGGCGGCTCGTGCATGCCGTACATGACCGCACCGTAGGCCGCATACAACGCGGCATTGTCGGGAACCGGAATTAGCTCATCGATCGACACATCCTTCGGGTAGTCGTATCCACGCTCATTCCACGTCTCTGGGATGCGTTTGCGCCAACACTCTTGGAGAAACGGAAGAAACGTGTTCGGACCGCCTAGAAGCAGCACCTTGTGTCGAAGCGTATTGCCGCGGGTGAGGACAGAAAGGTTTTGCATGACAATCGCGTCGGCCAACGAGCACATGATCTCATCGGAAGGAATGCCGCTCTTGACCAGATTGACGATGTCGGTCTCTGCGAAGACGCCGCACTTGGCTGCCACGTGGTGAAGGTTCTCTTCGTTGAAGTGCAAGTCGAGCGTCTCCTCAGAGGGCATCCCGACTTTGATCATGCATTTGTCGATGGTGGCGCCGGTCCCGGAGGCGCATTTGTCGTTCATCGAGGCGATTGCGGACTTGTCCCCGGTCTGCGCGTTCTCTTTGAAAACGATGATCTTGGCGTCTTGACCGCCGAGCTCGACGACCGACCCGGCATCCGGGTGGAGTGTCTCGACCGCCAACGTCACCGAGTTGACCTCCTGAACGAATTTCGCGCCGAGCGGCTCTTCCAAGGGCGCCGCGCCCGACCCAGTCACGAACACGCGAATGTCTTTGCAATCGTGCTGATTCAGCACGTCGCCGATCCGAACCATGAAGTCGAGGACGCACTCTGCCTGCTTCGTGTGGTGCCGCTGGTAGTCGTTCCAGAGAATCTCTTTGGTCTCCGGATCGACGATGACCGCCTTGACGGTCGTCGAGCCCACGTCTAGCCCCACGATCGCTCTCTGCATCAGACCGGCACCGCTCTTCCTCATTGGCGCAACCGAGGTAAACACATGCCCCGATGAATGTCACGCGAGTTGAAGCGGTGAAACGCGACTGAAAAGTCACGCCTCGCCCGGGACTCGCGAACATCGTATACAGCGCCGCAAGGGGTCCATGAGCAGGGTCTTGATCATCGGGGCAGGGGGCGTTGGCGGAGTGGTCACGCACAAGTGCGCGGACGACCCGAAGACCTTCTCGCACGTCGTGCTCGCGAGTCGCACGCTCGGCCGGTGTAAAAGGATTCAGAAGCAAGTCCGGGAGCTTCGCGGACGCGAAATCGGGGTGGCGCAAATCGATGCGGACGACGTCGCCCAGACCGTGGCGCTCATCAGGCAGGTCGAGCCGGCGCTCGTGATCAACGTCGCCCTACCGTACCAAGATCTACCCATCATGGACGCCTGCCTCGAAACCGGAGTCGACTACCTCGATACCGCCAACTACGAGCCGCCTGATGAAGCAAAATTCGAATACAAATGGCAGTGGGCATATCACGATCGCTTCGAGCGCAACGGGATCATGGCTCTCCTCGGATCCGGCTTCGACCCAGGTGTCACCAACGTCTTTTGTGCTTACGCCCAGGAAGAGCTCTTCGACGAGATCGACACCATCGACATCCTGGATTGCAACGCGGGTGATCACGGTCACGCATTTGCCACCAATTTCAACCCCGAGATCAACATTAGAGAGATCACGCAGCGCGGCAAGTACTGGGAGAATGGTGAGTGGATCGAGATCGACCCCATGTCGCAATCGCGCACGTTCGACTTCCCCGAGGTAGGGGAACGCAAAGCCTACCTTCTCTACCACGAAGAGCTCGAATCCTTGGTCAAGCACATCAAAGGCCTCAAACGCATTCGCTTCTGGATGACGTTTGGAGACGAATACCTCACGCACCTCAGGGTCCTACAGAACGTGGGACTGACGTCCATCGAGGCGGTCACGTTCGAGGGTAACGAAATCGTTCCGATCAAGTTTCTGAAGACCTTGCTCCCCGATCCCTCGACCTTGGGCGAGAACTACAAAGGCAAGACCAGCATCGGTTGCCTGATCGAAGGTCGAAAGAACGGCGGGCCACGAAAAGTCTTCATCTACAACGTCTGCGACCACCAAGAGTCATGGAAAGAAGTCCGGGCGCAAGCGGTGTCGTACACGACGGGCGTCCCGACCATGGTCGGAGCCAAGATGATGCTTTCGGGAGCATGGCGCGGCAAAGGAGTGTTCAACGTCGAGCAGTTCGACCCACGCCCTTTCCTCTCGGAGCTGGCCGTGCGGGGGCTACCTTGGCACGTGAAGGAGGTCTAGTGGTTGCATGCGACGGACTCGACCTGCGTCGAGTGAAAACACCGGCCTTCGTGATCGACGTTGCTGCGCTCGAAAACAACCTGGAGCTCCTCAGCCACGTGCAGAAAGCAGCGGGATGCGGAATCTTGCTTGCCCTCAAGGGTTTCGCCGCTTGGTCGACGTTCCCGCTCGTCGGGAAGTATCTAGCGGGGGTGTCCGCGAGTGGCGTCGACGAAGCCCGTCTCGGTCGCGAGCTCGGAAAGCAAGTGCACACCTATTGCCCTGCATTCGATGAAGCCTCCCTTCGCGAGGTGATTCAACTCTCCGATCACGTCATCTTCAACTCGCCTTCCCAGCTGGAGCGCTTCCGTCAGGTCATCTCGGCGGATCAATCCGGCACGAGCTTCGGCTTGCGAATCAACCCAGAGCATTCTGAAGTCCGTACCCCTTTTTATGACCCTTGCGCCCCTGGCTCTCGACTCGGAACCACCAAAAGCGAGTTGCTCAAGGTTAATCTCACCGGCATCGAGGGGCTGCACTTCCATACCCTCTGCGAGCTAGGTGCCGACGCGCTACGACGCACCCTCGTTGCAGTCGAAGACAAGTTCTTGCCTTGGCTCGACGACATGCATTGGGTCAACTTCGGGGGCGGGCACCACATCACCAAACCCGACTACGATGTCGGCTTGTTGGTCGATCTGCTCAAAGCATTCAAAAGAAGCCACGGTGTCGAGGTTTTTCTCGAGCCCGGAGAGGCGATTGCGCTCGATGCCGGTGTCTTGGTCACCTCCGTGCTCGACTTCGTTCACAACGATGGCGACATCGCCATGCTCGATACCTCTGCGACCGCGCACATGCCTGATGTGCTCGAGATGCCATATAACCCGCAGGTTCGAGGCGCCGGCGCGCCCGGCGAGCTTGCCCACACATATCGTCTCGGCGGCCTCACTTGCGTGGCGGGCGACGTTATCGGCGAGTACTCCTTCGAGTCGCCTCTCGAAGTCGGTGACCGATTGATTTTTGAAGACATGGCGCACTACACGATGGTGAAGACCAACACTTTCAACGGGGTGAGGCTGCCCTCCATCGCTCTGTACGACCCCCGCGACGACTCGTATCGAGTTCAGCGGGAATTTGGCTACGAGGACTATCGCAATCGCTTGTCTTGAGGCTGGAACGAATGGAGCTCATTCGTAGTAATCGAACCGAAGAGCTAACCGACGCACTCGCGTCCCTGGTCAAAGGCAAGCCTCTCGGCCCATTCGATTCCGAAGCGATCGTCGTGCAGAGCCGAGGCATGGAGCGCTGGCTGACCCTTGCATTGGCGAGCCGACTCGGGGTCTGGAGCAACCCGGCGTTTCCATTTCCTCGTTCCGCAATAGAGCAGGTCCTCGACGATCTCGGCTTTGGTGAGGGCGAGAAATCGAACGCATACGATCCGGCCAGGTTGAAATGGACGATTGCGGAGCTGCTCCACCAAGACACTCCGCCGGCGTTACGTCATTATCTCGAGCGGCCGGCCGATTCGGATCGGATCCTAAGACTCTCGTCGAACCTGTCGGTCGTGTTCGACCGATACGCAGTCTACCGATCCGAATTGCTCCGTGACTGGGTCGCCGGCTCGGATTCTCGTTGGCAAGCTGGGCTTTGGCGGCGCATCGCAGAGCGACTCGGACCCTACGATCTCGCCTCTCGAATCACGCGCGCGAGCGCGGAACTTCGGGGCGGCAACGAGTCGCACAAGATTCGATTCAAGCGGCTGCATCTATTTTCACTCGAAACACTTCCTCCATTGTTTTTGGATTTCTTCGCAACGCTTTCGAGCTCGATTCCGATTCGTCTCTACCTTCTCACTCCAACCACCGAGTATTTCTCGAACGTCGACAAAACCGGACAGCTCTCGTTTGCGATCGATCCCCTGGAGACGGACGGGCATCCCTTGCTGATGTCTCTCGGAACACTCGCTCGGGATTTCCAAGACCTGTTGCTCGAGGTCGACTCGAACGTTCGACGTGACGAAGACCGGTTCGCTGCGCCGAGTCGCGCGACGCTGCTCGGCTCTCTGCAGGCGGATATCCTGGAATTCCGAGCTCCTCCGGAGACCTCGGAGAAGAGCTCAATCGCGCGGCCTGATGATTCAATCTCGGTCCACGCGTGCACGAGCCCGATGCGCGAGGTTCTCGTGCTGCACGACATCATTCGCGACGCCCTCGAGGACGACCCCACGCTTCGTCCCGAGGACATCGTCGTGATGGCCCGCGACCTCGAAGCGTATGCTCCAGCGTTTCGCGCCGTCTTTGGACAGAACGACGTCGCACGCATTCCATATGAGGTGCACGATCGAAAAACACGCGACGACGCCGGCTTCTACGACGACTTTCTTTCTGTGCTGGAAGTGCTCGAATCGCGGTTCTCGGTTCTCGATGTCATGCGTTTGATGGACGCACAGTCGTGGCGCGAAGACTTCCGCTTCTCCTCCGAGGAGCGTGCTCGGCTCGCGGACTTGCTTCAGGCTGCGGGCGTTCGATGGGGCATCGACGCCAACCATCGCGAGGAGCTCGGCTTCCCTGGAGAGTCACTTCACACCTGGCGAGCTGGCTTCGGTCGTCTCTTCTTGGGGTTTGCATCGATGCCCGGCGTGGTTGAGCCCTTCGAAGGCCTCACGCCGCGGGGCTCGTTGAGCCTCGAAGATGCAGAGCTCGTGGCGCGGCTTTCGCGCCTGTGCAGCATCCTTTTCGATTTCCGCGAGCGCACGAGTAGGCCCGC
>JBFICQ010000131.1:0-9712 GCA_041581895.1 Polyangiales bacterium
CCACAAGCTTCGGATGCTCGCGCTCGTGATTCCGTCGCCAGCGCCGTCCCATCCCCGAAAGACGCCTTTGCGAATCGCCAAAAAGGCCGCGCCGCGCGCCGCAGCCAAGCACGCCTCGCACCCTGCGCGGACCACATCGTCGCGTGTGTTGACGCGTCCGAGCTCGGTGAGGTCTGGCTCGACGGCTCGAGGCACGGCCAGCGAGGATGGCGAGGCTGCGTTGTCTCCCCCGCCGGCCGATCGATCCCACGCGGCGTCCCAGACCGGACTGGCTGTCGCCGCAAGTAGAGCCGGATCAAAGGATTGGAGCGTTTGGCCGGTCGTCGAGCTCTTGTGTGCACCTGGTTTTCCGTGGACCAGAGGCACGACACCGCTGGGGTGACGCTGGCCTCCCAACGCAAACGGATCGGTGACCAGAGTCGGGCGATCGGCGGGATACGCGCGCTCGATGGCAGCCGTTAGATCGGAGAGCTTTGCCACCGTTGGCAAGATCGGTCCTCCGAGAGCGTCGGACAACGCGCGCACGGCTCGCTCGTCCGTCGGATCGGCCATCGCCACGATGGCGCCCGCCGGACTGGGTCGCAGTGGCAATGCACTCAGCTCGTGCGCCTGCGAGCCGGGCAGACGACGAACTAGATCCAGGTCGGCTCGAGCGAGGTCTTGAGCCTGAAGCATTGGTCCAAAACCAAGAGAGACGAAGAAACCGGCGAGGATGCGCTCGTCGAGACCTTGGGCGATCAGATTGCGGACGAGCTCGGGCGACGGAAGGTCGTCGCCCGGTGGCTGACTCGAACGCACCTGCGCTTCGGTCACGAGCCCGACGTCGAGCAGTTGTGCAACCCATCCCTTCTCCATACCTATTCCCTAGCCAGCGTCCCCGCGTGCGGCAAGCAAGAGAGGCTGATAGCATTCTCGATCGAATGGCTCGGGTCCTGCAGATCGAGGACGACCCCAACAATCGGCGCCTCGTCCAGAAGCTTCTCGGAGCCGCAGGGCACGAGGTGATCGAGGCCGAAGGCGGGGTCGAAGGCATCCGCCTCGCGCGTGAGATGCTGCCCGACTTGGTCCTCGTGGACATCAACATTCCGGACCTGGACGGATACGAGGTGACGCTGAGGCTGCGGGGTATGCCCGCTCTGAAAGACGTCCCAATCGTCGCGATCACAGCGGAAGCCGATCGCGACTCGACCCTCGCGGTGGGGTGCGATGGGTTCATCGCCAAGCCGATCGATGCTGCGCATTTCGCGGAAACGATCGACCGGTTTCTCAAGGGCCATCGCGAGTGGACCGACGACGAAAGCGAGTTCCTGCTTCGCGAACGGACGCAAAAGATCGTCGAGCGGCTCGAAAAGAAGATCGTCGAGCTTTCGGACACGAACAAGCGCCTCGAAGACGTGGCTCGCCTACGGCGCGAGTTCCTCCAGAACGTGAGCCACGAGCTCGCGACGCCGATGACCCCGGTCGTTGGTTATTTGCGGCTGCTCCTCAACGAGGAGCTCGGACCTCTCACCGATCTTCAGCGCAAGTGCTTGGGTTCGATCGAAACGTCGACGCAACGCCTTCGGTCGGTGGTCGACACCTTGCTCGATGTCAGCTCCTTGGAAACGGGAAGGATGCATTACTACACACGCGCTTACGACTTTCGTGGGGTCGCCGCGAGCGCACTCGAACACATGCGTCCGAGGTTCGAAGAACGTGACGTGACCCTGATCGAACGAATCCCGGACGAGCCGCTTCCAGCGCAGGGCGATCCTGACAAGCTCTTGAGGGCGATGATTCACGTGCTCGACAATGCGTCCAAGTTCACGCCGATCGGGGGCGAGGTGGCTGTCGAGGTGCGAACCGAGGGAGATACGCTCCTGTTCGACGTCGCCGACAGCGGACCCGGCGTGCGGCCTGAGCACATCGCGCGGATCATGGAGGCGTTCTACCAGGTGGACGGGTCCGTGACCCGCGAGCAAGGGGGAGTCGGCCTCGGGCTCGCGTTTGCAAGGCGCGTGACCGAGGCCCTCGGCGGGGGCATCGAGATCTCGAGCCCCCCCGCCGGGGAGGTGGCCGAACGACAGCTCTCCGGTACGCTTGTCGAGCTTCGTGTCCACCGGGCGCCGGATCGACCCGAAACAGTGTTGCCGTGATCTATCTCGACCACCACGCCGCAGCGCCGACTCCCGAGTTGGTCCGTCACGCGATGGCCGAAGCCGCGGGGAGCGCCTGGGCGAATCCCTCGAGCACTCACCGCGCTGGACGCGCTTCTCGCCAGCTGCTCGAAAAAGCGCGCGAGGTCGTCGCCCGCTCGATCGGGGCATCACCGGCCGACGTCGTGCTCACCGGCGGGGGCACCGAGGCATGCAACCTCGGAATTCGAGGCTTGGCCCAGGAACGCCGAACGATCATCACGAGTTCGGTCGAGCACCCGGCGGTTGCGGAAAGCATCCGCCACCTCGTCCACAACCAACGCGAAGCCGTCACGCTGCCCGTCGTGGCGGGCAGGCCTCCCGATCCTCGCGAGCTGGCCTCGCATCTGAACGAAGAGGCCATGGTGGTCGTCCAGTGGGTGAACCACGAGACAGGCACGGTTTTTCCCGTGCATGACTACGCTGAGCTGTGCCGCGCACGTGGTGCTCGGCTCTTCGTCGATGCAACCCAGGCCCTAGGGAAGGTAGCGGTCGACGTCTCTTCGCTCGGCGCGGACACGGTCGCGTTCGCCGCTCAGAAAATCGGCGGGCCCGCGGGCGCGGGAGCCTGTTGGGTTCGCCGTGGGATCGAGCTTGATCCGGTCCTCGCCGGAGGCTCGCAGGAGCGCGGTCGACGCCCAGGCACGCTGGACACGTTGGCCATGGTCGGCTTCGGCGCGGCGGCCTCGCTGATCGGGCAGCGGCTCGAGCGGCAGCCCTTCATCGCGGCGCTCCGCAACCGCCTAGAGGAGCAGTTGCTGGCGCTCGGGGCCGTGGCCAACGCCGTAGAGCCGAGGGCCGCGACGGTCCGCAATGTAAGCTTCCCGGACTGGGAGGGCGCGGTACTCGTCGCGGCGCTCGACCTCGAAGGCGTCTGTGTCTCCACTGGGGCGGCTTGCTCCTCCGGGCTCCAGGAGCCTTCCGCCGTCATTCGTGCCATGTATCCAGATGAGCAGTGGCGAGCTGGCTCGGCGGTTCGAATCAGTCTAGGAATCGAGACCACCGAGCGCGAAATCGAGTTGGCTCTCTCGGCTTTTCGGCGAGTCCTTGCGCGAGCCGAGGGACAAAACCTCAACCCAATTTGAGGTCCGAGGAGAAAAGCTTTGAGCGTTTTGTGGTTTTACACTGTAACTTCTCGATTTAACAACATAAATAGACAGGCTATTTCGTGCGACACAGGTTTCCATTAAGTGTAACAGATCACGGTTGTTCTGTTCAGTAGTCATCTCATGAGCGAACCGCAACGAATCCTGGTGGCCATGAGCGGCGGGGTGGACTCCTCCGTGGCAGCAGCCTTGCTGCACGAGGCCGGCCACGACCTGGTCGGGGTGACGTTGCACCTGTGGGACGCAGAGGGAACGCAGCGAGTAGGCCGGTGCTGCGCCCCCGAGGATCGCGACGACGCAAGACGCACCTGCGAGCATCTCGGCATTCCGCACTACGTCCTCGATGAGCGAGAGGCATTTCGAGCGCACGTTGTCGAGCCCTTCATCGCGGACTATCTCTCTGGGCGAACCCCGATACCCTGTGTGAGCTGCAACCGCACCGTCAAGCTCACGCACTTGGCGGACGTCGCCGCTCGTTTCGGGGCAGACTACATTGCAACGGGTCACTATGCGCGTCTCGAGCGCTCCGAGCGCGGACGGCTACGCCTTCTACGCGGCCGCGACGCAGACAAAGATCAGAGTTATTTCCTTTTCGGGCTACCGCAGTCAACCCTCCAGCGGCTGGTCTTTCCACTCGGAGACCTGACCAAACCGCAGGTTCGTGAAGCTGGCCGTCGACTCGGCGTGCCCAACGCGGACAAACCCGATTCCCAGGAGCTCTGCTTCGTGCCCGACGGTCGCGTTGGGGATTTCATCCGTCGACAGGGCCAGGAGGTCAAACCCGGACGGATCATCGACTCGAGCGGCGCGGTGTTAGGACACCACCAGGGGATTTCCAATTTCACCCGCGGACAAAGGCGAGGTCTCGGACTCGGCGGTGGAGGCGTCCGCTACGTGCTTCGCATCGTGCCTACGACCGACGACGTGGTCGTGGGCAGCGAGGAAGAGCTCTACGATCGCGAGCTCGTCGCCAAAGAGGCGCACTGGATTGCCGGCAAACCGGCGTATCCGTTCGAGGGTGAGGTTCGGATTCGCTACCGTCACCGAGGCGCCGCCGGCGACATCACGCCGACGCGAGATGGTTTCGAGGTTCGTTTCGCGGAGCCGCAGCGCGCCATTACGCCCGGGCAAGCCGCGGTGGTATACCGTCATGACGAGGTGATCGGTGGCGGTTTCATCGCGTGAAGTTTGCGCCTGGGTTTCGAGCCTCGTGGCTGTGGTGCTTCTCGGGAGTTGCGCGACGGGTCCAGGCGAGGGCACCGCGGTCGGCCAGGTCTGGGCGCCGGACTGCGGCCTCGACGGCGGCCCGTTTTCCCTCGACCCGGACTTCTTCGGCATGGAGCCGAGCAGGTCGGTCGAGATCATCGACATGAGAATGCAGCGCGGTGGCGACATCCAGAACTTGAGCGATGGCGTTTCGTTCTTCATCGCTGATCCCGAGATGCTCAAGACCGAAATGCTGGGAGTCGACATCGAGCTCGAGCTCCTCGCCTCGCCGGTCGAGATGACATTCTACCTCAACGACACCTGTCCGCTTCTGTCCCAAATCCCGGTCGTGTACCGATCGGTCTCCGGGACGATTCGGTTCGATGAGCTGTACGTGCCCTGGCTCGAGAATGAGAATCGAAGGACCACAGCGGTGTTTACCGACGTCGAGCTGGTCGATACCGCGGAGCCGGAAACCCGCCGTGCCGTCTTGAGTGGCGACATCAGCTTCCTCGCCCAACGGGGCAAGCCGCCTCAGAACTTCGGCTTGTGATGCCCGGAGCCCGCCGCGTCGCGGGGAGGGTTCGCGCCGTCGGCCGAGGAGGTGACGCGGTGATCGAGACCCCGGATGGAATCGTTCTCGCACCGGGCGGCCTCCCGGGTGAGCGCGTCGAGCTCGAGCGAGCACGATCGAAGCGCGGCGCTGCGCGCGGAAAGATGACTCGGGTGCTAGAGCGAGCTCCGGACAGACGGGAACCGCCATGTGTCGTCGCCGATCGCTGCGGTGGATGCCCGCTGATGATCGCCGAGATGACTCTCCAACGACGCATCAAGGAGGGCTTTCTGCGTCAAGCCTGCGACGGGCTCCCCGGGGCGAGCGACACCGAGCTCGGCTGGATCGGGTCGCCCGAGGAGCTCGGCTACCGGCGTCGCGCGCGACTCGCGTGGCAGGGACGAGTGTTCGGATACCGCCGCCGGAACTCGACCCGAGTCATCGCCATCGACCGATGCATCGTCTTGGTCGAGCCGCTTCAACGCGCATGGAATGCCGCGCGCGAGCGGCTGCAAGCGTCGATCAGCGGCCGAGGGGAGATTCAGCTTTCGCTTTCCGATGACCTGGTTGTCATCGAGCTTCAAACCTCGGATGAGCAACGACCCGAGCTCTTCGAGGCCTGCGGCCGGGTTTCGCGGATGGCGGGCGTTGCCGGGGTCAGCCTTCGAACGGGCGAGACGGGGGCTTCCGCCGTATGGGGGGAGGCGAGGGTGGCGGTCCGCGCCCACAACCAGAGTCTCTTGTGGGGCCCGAGCGGCTCGTTTTCACAGGCCAACGAAGGGATCAACCAGCGGCTCGTCGAACAAGTGCTCAAGCTGGCGGAACCGGAGGGCATGCGTGTCCTCGAGCTTCATTGCGGCATTGGAAACTTCACCGTGGCCCTTGCAGAGGCGGCGCGGACGCTGGTTGCGGTCGAGCAGGATGGCGGCGCAGCGCAGGCGTGTAGGGCAAATCTCGCGTCGCGCGGGCTCGAGGCGCGCGTCGTCGTAGCGGACGCCAGCCGACCTCCCAAGGGACGCTACGACGTGGTCGTGCTCGACCCACCGCGACAGGGAGCCAAGGCCTTGTTCGAAGACCTCGACTTCTGGCACGGCACGCAACGCATTGTTTACGTCTCTTGCGACACTGCGACCCTCGCACGCGATCTGCGTCTGGCTTGCGACGGCGGCTATCGCATCGACCGGATGATCGCCTTCGACATGTTTCCTCAAACCGCTCATCTGGAAAGCTTGGTTCGACTCGTTCCGCGCTGATCGAGTGACGCTGCGTTGCTCCGAGCACGTGGTGGCGCTAGCGTGTCGCCCGATATGCGCTGCCCGTACTGCGGAACTTTGGACAACCGAGTGATCGACTCGCGCCTCTCACAGGCAGGAGAAGTGACCCGTCGTAGGCGCGAATGCGAAAGTTGCGGGCGTCGTTACACCACCTACGAACGCGTCGAGCACACGACTCCTCTAATCATCAAGAAGGACGGCCGACGCCAACCCTACGACCGAAACAAGCTGCTCGCTGGGCTTCGCCGCGCCTGCGTCAAGCGCCCAGTTTCCGCGGAGGCCCTCGAACGCCTGCTCAACCAAGTGGAGCGATGGATGGCCGACACCGGCGACCAAGAGATCTCCTCGGCCGACTTGGGCGAACGGGTGCTTCTCGAGCTTCGTGAGTTGGACCAGGTCGCTTATGTTCGATTCGCCAGTGTGTATCGCGACTTCCAAGACGTCGGGGAGTTCCTCGGCGAGCTCACCCAGTTGAAGGAGTGAGATGAGGTCGGACGACGAACGTGGCTTCATGCAGTTGGCTCTCGAGGAAGCAATGCGAGGCCGCACGAGCCCAAATCCACGGGTGGGTGCCGTCATCGTCGAAGACGGCAAGGTCATCGCGCGCGGCCACCACGCGGCGGCGGGACAAGCGCATGCCGAGGTCGCCGCAATTCGAGATGCCGGGCGGTCTGTGGCGGGCGCCACCCTATACGTCACCCTCGAGCCCTGCGATCACCACGGTCGAACTGGACCTTGCACCGAGGTGATCATCGATGCACAGATCGCGCGCGTAGTCATCGGCTGTCGCGACCCTGCACCTCGTGGTTCTAGTGGCGCCGAGCGGCTCGAGCGTGCAGGCATCAAAGTCGCGCTCGGTCTGCTAGAGGACAAAGCCAAGGCGCTCGTGGCGGATTTCGCCAAGCACGTGAACACCGGGCTTCCATTCGTGACACTCAAGGCAGCAATCACCCTCGACGGCAAAATCGCCAGTCGAACCGGCGAGTCGAAGTGGATCACGGGCGAGGCGGCACGCATGGAAACCCACCGCATGCGCGCCGATGCGGACGCGATCCTCGTTGGCATCGGCACCGTTCTGGCCGATGATCCTCGTCTCACCGTGCGCCACGTCGACGGGGTGGACCCGGTCCGGGTCGTCTTGGACGCCGACCTGCGCACGCCTCCTGACGCTGCGATCCTCGACCCCAAGGGCGAGTCCAGCGCTCCTGTTTGGATCTTTCACGCCGAAGACGCGGAGCCCTCGCGTAAGGACGCCCTTTCGCTACCTGGGGTCGAGCTCATCGCCGTTCCACGTCACGCGCGCGGGGTGGACCTCGGCGCGGTTCTGAAAGCCCTCGGCGAGCGTGACATCGTGCGCTTGTTGGTGGAAGGGGGTGCGCGTGTACATGGTTCGTTCGTCGAGGCGGGACTGGCCGATCGGGCGGCGATATTCGTTGCGCCTCGAATCATGGGGGACGCCGAAGCGATTTCCTTCGCCGTTGGAGGTGTAGTCGATTCGGTCGACGGATCCGCGCAGTTGGTTCACACCGAGATCCGGAAATTCGGCACCGACTGGCTGGTGTTAGGCGATTTCGGGAGGAGAGCGTAGATGTTCACGGGCCTCGTAGAGCAAATCGGTACGGTCGATCATCTCGAGCGCAGGGACGACGGTCTGACGCTGCGGATTGCATGTGCCTTGTACCCCTACGAGATGGGGGAGTCCATTGCGGTCGACGGTGCCTGTTTGACCGTCAAGGCTTTCAAGGAGGGCTTTTTCGAGGCCGACGCCTCACTCGAAACGCTCGACAAAACCAACCTCCTCGACCGCGAAGAAGGGGATCGAGTGCATCTCGAGCGCGCGCTGTCGCTCGGAGATCGATTGGGTGGACATCTGGTGACCGGCCACATCGATGGCGTAGGCAAGCTCGTCGAGAAGGAGGCCTCGGGAGATTACGTTCGCGCGTCGTTCGAAGTGCCCGCGCGGCTCGCCCCATTCCTCGCACCCAAGGGCTCGATCACGGTGAACGGTGTGAGCCTGACGGTGAACACCGTCACAGGCGATCAGTTCGACGTCATGTTGGTTCCGTACACGCTCGAGGAGACGACCTTTGGCGAAATGTCTCACCGAACACGCGTCAACCTCGAGGTCGACATCATCGCCAAGTACGTTGCAAGCCTCATGGGTAAACCCGGGGTGGACGGCAGGTCCGCCGCCGAGCGCTGACGAATTGCAGCAGTCTGCTGGAATTGCCCGCGATTTCGCGTCATGGTCCCCGCTGTATGACGAGCGCGATCGAACGGGTCGTGGCGGCTCTCGATGACATCCGACAAGGAAAAATGGTCATCCTGGTCGACGACGAAGACCGCGAAAACGAGGGCGACGTGTGCATCGCCGCAGAAAAGGCGAACGCCGATACGATCAACTTCATGGCCCGTCACGCACGCGGCTTGATCTGCCTCAGCCTCACCGAAGATCGGATTCGACAGCTCGACCTCCCGATGATGGTGGACGACAACCGATCATCGCGCGGCACCGCATTCACCGTCTCGGTCGAAGCTCGCCGCGGGGTCACGACCGGAATTAGCGCGGCGGACCGTGCCCACACCATCCTCACCGCGGTGGCTGACGACGCAGGCGCGACCGACCTCGTCAGCCCGGGCCACGTGTTCCCTCTCAAAGCGGTTCCCGGGGGCGTCCTCCAGCGCACCGGTCACACCGAGGGCTCCGTCGACCTCGCACGCCTCGCGGGTTTGAAGCCGGCGGGTGTCATTTGCGAGATCATGAAGGACGACGGCACGATGGCCAGGTACGAAGACCTAGTCGCGTTTTCGAAGGAGCACGACCTACGCCTGATCACCATCGCAGACCTGATTGAGTACCGACTTGCGCGCGAGCGCTTGGTGACTCGTGTTCGGCAGACGCCGGTCACCATGCCGACTGGCCAAACGTGGATGGCGTCGGTGTATGAGGTGCAGGTTGGGCGAGACGAGCAATTCATGGCCCTGAGCTACGGGGACATTTCTTCCAAACCCACCTTGGTCCGTGTCCACCGTGGCAGCGTGCTTGGGGATGCGTTTCAGGTTCGCATGCGCGACCGGGTTCACATCGTTGATGTCGTTGCTGCAGTCGAGCGCGAAGGCAACGGCGTGATCCTGTTCTTGCCGGGCCATCCAGACCCCGATACGGACTTGGCGTTCTATCTCGGCGAACCGGTTCGGCGACCACCCGAGGAGCCGGGCGTGGTGCTCCGTGAGTACGGCTTCGGCGCGCAGGTTCTCGCCGACCTCGGCCTCGAAAAGCTGCGTGTGCTCACCAACAGGCCTCGTCGAATCCCGAGCCTCGATGCGTACGGGCTCCAAGTGGTCGAGCAGTTGAGGGTGTCGCCGGGTGGGGAGCTGTCGCCGGCCGGTCCGGTTCCG
>JBFICQ010000132.1:0-9592 GCA_041581895.1 Polyangiales bacterium
GCACCGGCGACCCCCCGGTAGACCCGGCACTGGTAAAAGCGGCCTTTGCCCTCGACAAGAAGGGCGACATTGCACCAAAGCCGATCGCAGTTGGGGACGGCAAATGGAGTGTCCTTCAGTTGAGCGCGATTCGGCCAGCAAAGGTCGAAACTCTCCAAGATGCCGGCAATGGCATTCGGCGTCGCCTGTGGCGCGACAACCGGAAAGCTGCGCTCGACAAGGTCCTCAGTGACCTGAGGGCCGAGCTCCAGCCCAAGAGCTACCCCGAGCGCGTCGACGCGATCGTCCTCCAACCACGCTCCGGGTCGATCGAGCCTCCAAACCAGTAAAACCCCGCGAGCACACCTCGATACTTGCCAAATCGAGCGCGTCGAGCTACTAAATGAACGTTCATTCATTGGCAGTGAGGGAGCCATGATCACTACGTTTCAGCCCTTCCAGGAAGAGCACCACATCTTCCGTCAGCAGGTGCGAAGCTTCGCGGAAAACGAGCTCGCGCCGAAAGCCGATCAGTGGGAGGAACAAGAGCTTTTCCCCAATTCCGTGTTCGAGCGGGCCGGCGAGCTCGGCATTCTCGGAGCGCACTATCCCGAAGAGGTCGGTGGCGGCGGCGGGGACTTTTGGATGAGCGTGGTGAAGTCCGAGGAGCTCAGCCGTTGCGGCTCGGCCGGCGTCGCGATGGGACTGCTCGTCCAAGCGGACATGGCCACACCGGTCATCAACGATCTCGGCACCCGCGAGCAAAAAGAAGAGTTCTTGACACCGGCGATCCACGGGGAACGGATCGCGGCTCTCGGCGTGAGCGAACCTGGTGCTGGTTCCGATGTCGCCGCTCTGCGAACGACCGCGCGGCTCGTGGGCGATGAGTATGTGATCAACGGCTCGAAGACCTATATCACGAATGGAACGCGCGCCGATTTCGTCACCCTGATGGTCAAGACCGACCCCGAAGCGGGCCACGGCGGGATTTCGATCATCTTGTGCCCCACCGATGTGAAGGGATTCAGCGTTTCAAAGAAGCTCAAGAAGGCGGGCAACTGGGCGAGCGACACGGCAGAGCTCTTCTACGAAGACGTACGTGTGCCAAAGCGCTATCTGCTCGGGCAAGAGGGGATGGGCTTCGTATACCTCATGCAGAACTTCCAATCGGAGCGGCTCGTGGGCTCGGTCAGCGGGCTCGAGGGGGCGAGGCTCGCCCTCGATCGGTCGGTTCAGTTCGGCCGCGAGCGCGTCGCTTTCGGGAAGCCTCTGATCAAGCGCGAGTATTGGCAGCAGAAGTTCGTCGACCTGTATACCAAATACGAGGCAGCAAAGGCGCTCTCCTACAAGGCTTGCGCCGCCTACAACGACGACAAGTTCGTCAACAAGCAGCCTCTTTCGATGGAAACGACGAGAATCGTTTCGATGACCAAGGCTTACGTCGGGGATGTCACCGCCGAAATCATGGACCAGTGCGTGCAGTTCCACGGTGGGATGGGTTACCTCGAGGAGTTGTGGGTCGCCCGCGCGTGGCGCGATGCTCGCCTGTTCCGCATCGGCGGTGGGGCGACCGAGGTCATGCGATACGCCGTCGCAAAAATCATGGGCTTCTAGCCTCCCCCATCGCAGCGGCCGGGCTAGAGCCCGAGGCGCCCCTACTCGGAAAAAGGCGGTGGGTGGCGAGGCCCTGCCGGACTCTTGGGCTTGCCCGCGAGCAGGATGATACCCTGGTGGAGCATGGACGTGGGGTTTGTCGGAACGTGTGAGAAGCACGAATTGCCGCTCGACGCGCGTGGGGAGTGTGAGCTCTGCAGGCTGAGCGACATGCCCTCCAACCAACCGCCATCTAAAGCGGGCCGTTGGATCGGGGTGACTCTCGTCGTGCTTCTGCTCGGTGGGGGCGCCCTCGCGCTCGGCGCAATGCCGGACGTGAAACCGGCAGCCCCCGAACGGGGAGTCCCGGGTCGCGGCGCGCGGGCACCAGCTGCGCCGACTCCCGCACTTGAGTCGCCCCGGACCGAGCAGGCGCCGTCGGTTCCGGTGCCGCCCCCGCCGCCAACCCCTGCAGACACGGAAGCACGTCGTGTCGAAGTCGCGCCGCGGCCGGCAGCTCCCCCTGAGGAGCCGGCGCAACGCACCATCACCGAAGAAGAGGCGAAGACCGCGCTGAGCCAAGTCAGGATCGAGATGTATGCCACCCAATGGTGCGGCTCATGTCTGAGCGCGCGCGAGTACCTGGCCTACAACGAGATCCCGTATACCGAGTACGACATAGACCAAGATCAGGCAGCCAAGAAACGGCTCACGGCGATTAATCCACGCACGAGCATTCCGACCTTCCAGATCGACGATATCGTTCAGGTCGGCTTCTCCCCCGAGAACTTCGAGCACAGGCTCAACCAAGCAGTGCGGAAGCGACTCGACTGACCTCGTAGCGTCAGCGTCAGTTAGCGTTCTTCGATCGCTCGTTGCACGGCCTCCCAGGAGTCGGTATTGCCGATCACGTCGATGATCATGACGGCTTCGGCGGCCGACACGTTGTCGCTCGTCGGGTTGCTGATATCGAGCCAGCCGGCGATGCATCGTGCGACGGCCAGACGGGTGGCAAGCTCAGTCCGCGCCTTGGAGAAGCTGCCGAGTGGAGTCCAGCGTAGCGCCCAGACCTCGTCGGCCAACCAGTCACCAAAGACCTGGTTCGGCTTTTCAGGAATAACGATGCGCCGTCGTGCGTGGTCAAACGAGAAAGCCCATGGCCGATCGCGCTCGGTCCGTTCGCGACGGTCGATCAGGTAACCGAGAGCATCCCCAAACCATCGTGCGGCGGCTGCCACCCTCGATGACCCGTGAAACGCTTTGAGCTCATCGGCCACGTCACTCCATGCACGCCCCTCGAGCTTCGGAAAAGGTTCGACGTCAAGCGTTCGACCGAGGCCTTCTCCTTCGAGCAACATCTTAATCAGCGAGGCCTCGCGTCTTTCATACTCGGCGAACGGGATCGACTCGGATTTCGACCAGGCGATCGGCTCCTCCACGGCGTGGTCTGGTTTGACTTCTCCATCAACGCCGAGCACGCAGGATCGTGCAGCATCGACACTCACCGGCGCCCGAGGCCCGAGCGTCCGGCAGGGGCATCGATGCTGGGTGGTGATACGGCCGCCAGTGGGCGTTGCGGTGAGACCGTATGGGAATTGGATGCACGGGCTCGGTTTCGTGTCTGCGCCGAGCTTCGTGTGAAGCGCACACCCCTCTTCACTCCAGAATACGCACGTACCGGTATCACTCCGCATCATCAGCACGGCGGCATCTTCGTCCTCATGCCGATCGATTGCTTCTTCCGAGATGGTGGAGAGCAAGGCGATATCTTTCTCGTCTAATGGGCCAACTGCATGCACATCGCTGCAGCAGAGCCCATCTCCTTCACAGGAAAAACGGGCACCGGCACGCACGAGCAGGGGCTCGCGTATCGGCCGGAGCGTCATACCTGTTCCAAAAGGGGCTCGGTCGCGAGATACAGAAGCTGCAACTCTGGCTTCACCAGCTCGTCCTTCGGGGGGTTGACGCGTTCTCGACCCGTCTTCGGATCGCGCACACCGATCACCAAACAATCATGGCGGGTACGCATCATTTGACTGAGCTCGTCGAAGCCAATGGGCGTTTTCACGTCTTTGGGAACGCCGCCGACGTAGAGGTTTTGATGTCCGGCGAACACCACGCGACTCGTTGCATCCGCAATTCCAGGATACGAGACGGCATGCGCGAGAAGGGAGTACCCCACTCGGCGGGTTTCGACGACCTCGTCGGCTCCGGCAGCCCTCGCGTGCTGGACGTTCTCGGAATCGAGGACCTCGGCAACGATGTGCACGGGCTTCTTCCGCCTGGCAGCCAGCGGGCTTTTGCTGAGGTACGCACGAATCGTAAACGCGGTGAGGATCGTCGTGGCATCGGCTTGTTGTGGCTTGACCCGGCGCGAGCCGGTGATGATCACGTTTGCCGCCTCCGCGATGCGCGCTTTGGGGAGCTCGCTTTCCTTGGTTGGATCGCCCTGAACCCACATGAATTCCGGGGGAAGCTCGCGAGGCCGTTCGTACGGGCCAAACAGGACTACGGGCTGTTCTTCGGTGTCGATCGCGCGGACCAACACGTCGAGTAGCATCCCGCTTCCCATTTCATAACCGCAAACCACGATGTGATTGACATAGCCAGTCATTCGAAATTGCTCCTCTCGAATACTGAGAACTGCGTGCAACAAGCTGTGACCGACGATTCCAGCGAAAAGCGCCAAGGTGAACATCCCTCCGACCATCATCGCTCCACCGATGAAGCGGCCCAACGTGGTCACCGGCGTGATATCCCCGAAACCAACCGTGGTGATGGTAACCAATCCCCACCATAGTCCGTCGCCAATACTGTGGATCTCCGCGTTCGAACCGCGCTCCACCAAGAAGAGACTGATCCCACCCAGAATCGTTTCAACCCCGAGCACAGAGAACGCAAACGTAAAGAGCAGGCGGTCCTCTTGGAACGCGCGCGTGACGCCGTAGAATGGGTTCGTGTAGCGAAAGAGGCGGGCAGTTCGCAGCAGGCGAAGAAGCCGAAGCACACGTAGGCCGCGGAGGGCCGGGACCAATGCGAGCACCGTCATGATGTCGACCAGCATCAGAGGCGTCAGCGCAAAGCGGAGTCGCCCGAAAATTGCGGTCCGCAAGCGGGCGAGGGGCGGCTTTTTGAACACGGCGAGCTCGGGCGGTCGATAGGTCAAAATTCGAAGACTTACCTCGACCGTGAACAGGGAGAGAATCACGCGATCAAACCTCTGCAGGATGACGTCCCCTCGAGAGCCCGCGGGGAAGAACGGCTCGATGATCAAGAGAACGATCGAAAGCAGAATCAGCGTCCAAACGAAACTCTCGACGACGCGATACGCAGGGGAGCGAGCTTCGTGAAACGCGGCGTGCAGGAAGTCGCGCACGGTCATGCAAGGCCGACAATTAGGCGCATCGCCACCAGTGTCAACCATCGGCTAGGATGCTCGCGCGCTATTCCGCAGCGACGGGAGTGTCCTCGACCTCGTCGAGCTCGATCGCATCGGCAAGAATCTCTGCGATGTCGCGCTGTGCAATCTCTTCGTCTTTGTCTTGTTTCTTGAGGCCGTCGGTGAGCATCGTCATGCAGAAAGGACAGCCGCTGGCGATCGCATTGGCGCCGGTAGCGAGCAGCTGGAGCGTCCGCTTGTTATTGACGCGCTCCTCACCCTGCTCTTCCATGAACATCTGCGCGCCACCCGCTCCGCAACAGAGCCCCTTCTTGCGATTCCAGTACGGGACCTCGGTCAGCTCCAGCCCTTCGATCGATTCGAGGATCTGGCGGGGCGAGTCGTAGACCTGGTTGTAGCGCCCGAGATAACAGCTGTCGTGATATACGACCTTGCCCCTCACCGGCTTCGACGGGATCAACTTGCCTGCAACCAAAAGACCGTTGAGAAAATCACTGTGATGAACCACATCGAAATGGCCCCCGAAATCGCCGTACTCATTACCGAGCGTGTTGAAGCAATGCGGGCACGCCGTGATCACGGTCTTGTTCGAGACTTCGTAGCCGTTGAGGGTCTCGACGTTTTGCTCCGCGAGCATCTGGAAGAGGTACTCGTTTCCTGCGCGCCGAGCCGGGTCTCCGGTGCAGGTTTCCTCCGTCCCCAAGATGGCGAAATCCACATGGGCCTTCTTCAGTAGCTTGGCCACCGCGCGAGCGACCTTCTTCGCGCGGTCGTCAAAACTCGCTGCGCACCCAACCCAGTAGAGCACCTTTGCATCGGGTTTGTCAGCAAGGAGGGGAACCTGCAGCCCGTCGGCCCAATTGGCGCGATCCATCGAAGAGAGGTTCCAAGGATTCCCGTTGGTCTCGATGCCGTTGAACGCCCCCTGAAGCTCTCCTGGGAACTCATTTTTTATCATGACCTCTTCGCGGCGCATGCCGATGATTTTGTCGACATACGAGATCATGACCGGGCACTGCTCCTCACATGCGCGGCAAGAGGTGCATCCCCAAATCACGTCCGGGTGCACAATGTTTGGAATCAAGTCGACCACGGTGTTGCCGACGAAGTAGCCGCCTTCGGGAGCCGGGGGGAAAGTGTGAATCGGTTCTGGAGCAGAACCCGGTTCCGGCACTTGGGCTGGAGTATCGGTTGGCTCCGCGACAAGGGCATCTTTGCCGAACATCGCCTGCTCGGTTGCATACAAATGGTCGCGCAATGCGAGCGTGAGATGCTTCGGAGAAAGCATCTTGTTGGTGATGTAGGCTGGACAGTTGTCGCTGCAACGACCGCACTCAGTGCAGGTGTACAAGTCCAGGATGTGTTTGTAGGTGAGGTCGGTGACGCGGTTGATGCCAAGCGACTCTTCGCGCTCGACGCGACCTTCCAGATCGTCGACCTTGGGCAGGGCATTGGGGCGCTGATCGTACGCAAACACGTTTGGAATGACGGTCAAAACGTGAAAGTGCTTCGAGTACGGCAAGATGTTGAGGAAGATGAGGACGAACGCCGAGTGCCACCAGAACCCCGCGTGCTGCAGCGCGCGAAGCGAAGAGTCGCTATCGACGCCGGACAGAAGCTGCGCGGTAATGCCTCCAAATGGTTCCCACCAGCCCGCGTGAATCGGCTCGCCGAACGCCCGCGAGTCGAGAACGATCGAGGAGCCGACGTAGAGAAAGTCGGCCAGCATCATCGTGATGATGATGAAGAGGATCAGAATGGGCTCGGTGAATACATACCGATTCAGTTGATGGCCGAGCGTCATACGGGGCTTGTCCTTCACGGCATTTGGGTCACCGCTGTCGTAGCCTCGCTTGCCCCAGCGAAGATAGAGAAAGGCCACGGAGCCGACGATCGCCGCAAATGCCGCGAGCTCCTTGATCAAGGAATAGCCCTTTCCGACAATGCGGCTCTCGCTCAGCACTCCCCAAAAATCGAAACCGGGATCGAAGCCCCGGCCCCACAACATCAAGCTGTTCACCAACAGGACTTGGAAGGCGATGAAGATCGCGACATGCGCGAAGCCGGCGAGTGCATAGTTGGGCATCCTTTTTTGCCCAAACGCGTACACCAGCGTCGTTTTGATGCGATCCCGGACTTGCTCCGAGGTCCACGCAAAGCGCGGGTCGGGAACGCCCACCTCGACCTGTCGCAGTCGCTTGTACGCCGACCACGAAAACAAGCCAAGCGTGCTTGCCAGCAGCAACGTCATCCAAATCGGGCCCATCGACTTCTCCCTGACCTCGAGCGCGAAGCAAAGTTTCGCGCTGCGCGAAGGTCTAGAGGTGCCACGCATCGAAGTCAACCAGCACGATCACGGAAGCCGAGCCTCTTCTCATGCCTTCGATTATCATCTGAGGATGGGCCGGGCCGCGTCGATAATTCTGCTGGGAGTCGTTGCGTGCGCGCCGGCCGTGCCCCGAACCGTTCCCCGGATTGTCGATGGGCAGGTTGAAGAAGGAGTTTTCGTGCCTCCGTACGCCTACGAGTGGTTCATCGAAGGTGAGATTTCTGCCGCGAAGAACGAGCACGACGACGCAGCCATCGCGCTTGAGACGGCGACGGCTGCACCGTCGGAGGACGTGTTCCTGGTAACGCGTCTGGCTGAGGAGTACGAACGGAGCGGCGCCTCACGGCGTGCGGATCGAGCCCTTGCATTGGCGCGGCGCAGTTACCCCGAATCGGCTCAGATCGATCTCACCGAGGGGCGCATCCAGCGCCATCGCGGTGAACTCGATGGCGCCCTCAAATCGTTTCTTGAAGCCAAACGGCGCGCGCCGCAGTGGGAACAACCCGTGATCGCGCTGGCGGAAACGCTTCGAGCACAAGGACACCGGCTCCGAGCCAACGCGGTGCTGATCGAGTACATCACTGCGAGCTACGCGGGAAACGCCGAGGGCGCCCGTCGCGTTCTCATAGACCTCGCGCGCGGGGGAGGTGACGCGGAGACCTTGCAGCGTGCGCTCGCCCTTGGCGCCGGATCCAACGCGGAGCGCGAAGCTCTATTGGCCGCGGAGCTGGCGTTCGAAACGGGTCAGCCAGCGCTCGCCGCAAGGTTGTTAGCGGACACGCTCGGTGCCCCTGAAAACAAGGTTCTCTGGCTTCGGTCTTTGATCGCGAGCGGCGATCGGAGCGCAGCGCGTGAGTTCTTGACCAGCGCCGAAAGCGACGAGGTGGGCGGGCCCGTCGCGCACGCAGAGCTTTTGATCGAGATCGACGAGCCGGATCGAGCGCTGGATCTGCTGCGAGCCGTTCCGAGCTCGCCACGCGCGCAGTACGTCAAAGGAAGGGCTCTCCTCGAGCGAGGCGACTACCTCGAGGCGTCACGCGCCTTGTGCGATGTCCCTCCCGGAAGCTCGACGTTCGAAGCGGCGCGCATCGGGCTCGCGCAGTCCTCCGAAGCTCATCGACGCGCTGGCGCGGCAGCTGAAGCCTTGAGCCTCGCTCCCCACGACTCACTCGCGGTCCGCGTGCAGCTCGCGGAGCTATATGTGATTCAACAAGACCTTCGCGCCGCCTTACGCCTTTTCGACGTCAAGCTCGATTCCGACCGCGCCGCGGTCGCAACCATTCTCGAACGCGCGGGACACTACGACGAGGCCGGGGCCTATTATGCCACGCTCAAGGTCAGCGCCTCGGATGATCCGCGCATCCATGCCCGCGCCACGGCCGAGCGTTTGGCGGCGCGCGGGCTCCATGGTCCCGCAACGACGGTTCTCGAGCGATGGATTGCGACGGATCCTGCCGATCTGTACGCCCGGGTTCGCCTCGTCGAGCTCCTCAAGGAAGCAGGACAATTGCAGGCGGCAGCCGAGAAGGGTCGTGCCACCTTGCCATTGGTCGACGACCCACGACTACGCGTGCATCTCGCTTCAATACTCGCCGAATAGATCCTGAATCCGAACGTCGAGCGCGGTTGCGATCTTATACAGCGAGCTTATCGAGGCGCTCGATTCGGCGCGTTCGATTTGCGAAAGGAGTGAGACGCTCAACCCGGTTCGGCGCGCCATCTGTTTGAGCGTGAGGCTTCGGTCCTTGCGAAGCCCTCGGATGGTTTCGCCAATGACCCGGTGCAGGTTCTCTTCGGGCGTCCGCAGCAGACCCTTTTTTCGCATGACACGGTCGAGAACCTCGCGAAACTCGTCCGGGTTGAAAGGCTTTTTGAGATAGTCGACAGCATCGAGTTTCATCGACTGAACGGCGGTGTCGAGGGATGGGTAACCGGTGAAGATCACCACCGCGACATCGCTATCGACCTTGCGGATCTGCTCCAGAACCTCGACGCCACCGAGACCAGGCATCATCAGATCGAGCACGACCAGGTGATACCCGCCGTCCTTGACTTCCTCGGGCGCGTCCTTGGGGTCGGCAATCGTGGTGACGTCGAAGCCATCCTTCGTGAGGAAGGTCTCCATGAACTCCAGGATCGCGGGATCGTCATCGACGACGAGAACTTTTACCGGTGGTAGCGCCTTTGCCATTGTGCCTCCGCCAAGAATTTTATCTTCAGTGTTCGATTCTAGTCGGGGCGAGAGGATTTGAACCTCCGACCTCACGGTCCCGAACCGTGCGCGCTACCAA
>JBFICQ010000133.1:0-9543 GCA_041581895.1 Polyangiales bacterium
GGATGATCGCGTAGGTGACCAACACGATGGAGACAAGCGAAAGCACGACGGACACCGTCACGACGCTCCGTGGCGTTCGTCGGGCAATCACAGCGAATGCATTGGCGTACTGTCCCCATCGTCGGGGTTTCCCGCGCGTCATCGGAAACGGACGAAAACGTTCGTAAGCGGCCACTGCTGCCGGCAATACGGTGATCGCCGAAACCCAGCATAGGGCCATGCCTACGCATCCGATGATCCCAAAATCATGAAAGCCGCGGAAGTCGGTGATTACGAGAGAGCCGTACGCGAGGGCAGCTGCGCCTGAGGCGGTCATCGTAGCCAGCCAGGTGTACTCGTGCGTGCTCTGCACGGCGTCGCGCACGTCAGAGCCCTGCCGCCGCTGCTCGAAATACCGGGAGAGCCAAATGATATTGGGATTCACTCCGTTCCCGATGATGATGCTCCCCAAGAACGCGGTAGACGTGTTGAGCGAATCCACCGTGATGTCGGCGATCGCGAAGCTCATCAACACGGGCGGCCCGAGCCCAGTTCCCAACAAGACGATGGCCCGCGGACGCCCGAAAAAGAGGACGATGAGCAAAAGGACGATCGTGACGGTGAGCGTGGTTGCCAAGAGCAGCTCACGCGCGATCGCCTGCTGCTCCTCCTGGGCCATGATGACGTCGCCGGAAAGTGTCAGTTTGAGATCGGGTGCATACGAGGTTGGGTTGAGTGCGTCGATTTCCGCCTGTACCCGTTCGATAATCCGCCCGGCGGTATTGGGATCGCTTCCGACCTCGGAGCGAACGAACATCGCGATCAGGTCGCCGTCCTCGTGTTGATAATAACCGTCGGGAAACTTCTCGGATGTCTCCTCCCCCGGTTGGCCTTCGTTCTCCAGCTCGTCCAAGACGTCTTCGAGGCTTTCCCGTTCGTCCTCCTCCTCGAGGTCGATCCAAAACGGATTGTTCTTCAGCCGTTCTCGATCGTATCGTTCTTCGAGGGCGTCCCGAAGGCGCTCCAAAAGGTCGAGTGAAGCGTAGAGGTGTTTGTGCTCGCGAACGAACTCGTCGTAGGCGCCGACGTTCCAATCGACAAAACCGATTTCCTCCGGGGGGAGCTCTTCGAGTCGGGTTGCGAGGTCGTCGATGAAACGCCGCATGGCGTCGACGTTCTTTGACGGCGACTGTACCGCGATCGTGAGCGCCGACAGGCCCCTCACGCGATCGCGGACCTCTTCGAGGTCCTGAACGCTCGGGTAGCTCTCCGGAAGCAGAGCGATGAAACGGCTGTCGAGCCCGAGCTTGCGAATCAAAGGTAGCGAGCCGGCCGACATCACGGCCGCGAGGAGCAGAATTACGAAAGGTCGCCGAATCTGCAGATCAGCCAGTCTTTCGAGGAACGCGCTCACCTAGCCCATCCGGGGCAGGTCCCCAGCGCAGAGGCGGTGAAGGGTCGTTGACCGCGGTCGTTGCGCCCACTCATGTCCAACCCGCCCCCTTATGACGGATGAGTCCTACCTGTGCATCCAACGGGGACCGACTTTACGGCGTATCATGGTGATCGTGCCTCCACCGAATTGTAAGGGGCCTCGCAAAACGCGGCACACTTCTTGCACACCGCGCAGCGCATGAGCATCCAGACGGCTTCGTTGCCCCGGCTCGGCAGCCTCCTGAAATCCAACGACGTGGAAGACCCGGTCAACCGCTATTTGCACCGAACTGTCGCGTATTTGTTCGTGAAGTCGATCTTCAGAACTCGTATCACCCCGAACATGATCACGCTTTCCACCGTGGTACTGGGGGTGATCGCCGGGTCCGCCTTCATCTGGGGTACGGGGCCGGCCATGGTGGCTGGGGGCGCCTGTCTATGGGCCGCGGCGATTTTGGACGGAGCGGACGGTATCCTGGCCCGCGCGAAGGGCCTGCAGTCGGAGTTTGGGCGGGCCCTCGACGGGTCGGCCGACGCGTTGGTCGCGATTTTCACCGTTTTCCCAGCCTTCTACCACCTCTGGGTAACCCACCATAATCCTTACCATCTCGCCCTGATGGTACCCGCGGTGGCCCTGACGGTTGGGCATTTGGCGATCTACGACTTCTACAAGGAGTCGTATCTGCGAGGGACGCGTCCCGGGCAGGGGGGCGAAGGCCGCGACGCCGACGCCATCGACGAGACCGTCGACGCCGCCCGTGATGAGGGGCCGATCATTCGGGTGGCGACGAAGTACTTCCTGGTGCCCCACCTGGAACGGCAAAAGGCGCTGATAAGCTGGCTCAACCCTCACGCGTGGCGCCTGAGCCAGGTGCTTCATGCCGACGATCAAACGTCCGAAATCTATAGGAAAGAGAACCTTTGGCCGATGCGGCTTTGGGCGTTGGTGTCGTTGGCGCCGCACACGTACTTGATGGCCATCTGCGCCATGTTCGACCGCCTCGAGGTTTACCTCTTCATCCGAGTCTTCGTGATGAACGGTATCTTCCTCGTGGCGGCCATTTGGCAACGCCACGCGACCTCCGCGACCATCGAGGAACTCGCCCGAGTGGGCGCGCTGAAAGCGACGGGCCATCGGCCAATTCCATCTACGTGACGGCTTTGCAACACCACCGTGAATCTGGCTCACGGGTGTGAAGATTTGGCAACACGCATCTACAGCTCGTGGAGCGACTCATGACCAACGCTCCCGTACGAGACCGGGCGGTCATTCTCGCCGCCGGTCTCGGCAGTCGTCTTGACGATGGTCTTCGCGTGCCGAAGCCCCTCCGCCCAGTCGCGGGCGTGCCTCTGATCGTTCGCATCATCCGCGCGCTCGAACGGGGAGGCACCCGCGAGATCGGTATCGTCATCGGCCATCTCGGCGACGAATTGAAGCGGGGTCTATCGGACCACGAGCACGGGGCGAAGCTTTCTTTCTTTCAAAACGACGAGTACGAGAAGCCTAATGGTACTTCGGCATTGAAAGCACGCGACTTCGTTACCGGGCCGACTTTGTTGGTGATGAGTGATCACTTGTGGTCGCCGACGCTGCTTTCGTCGGTAGTCGCTTATCCGCTGGATGAGCGAGAATCGGTGCTTGGTGTCGACTATCGCATCGACGCGTGCTTCGACTTGGACGACGCGACGAAAGTCAAAGTGCAGGATGACCGCATCACTGCGATCGGTAAGACGCTCGACGACTACAATGCCCTGGACACGGGGGTCTTCGTGATCACGCCTGCGTTCATCGAAGCCCTCGACGCCCTGAACGGCCCTGCCGGATGCTCTCTCTCACAAGGGGTCGCAGGCCTTGCCGCGGAGGGTCGAATGAAAGCTGCAGACATTGGCGATGCAACCTGGATTGACGTCGACACGCCCGAGGCCCACGCCGAAGCGGAACGCCTCGTAGCCGTGGGCGCCCTGGACTAGGCGGGCTTGACCGGTGATTCGCCCCCTGCTAGCTCGCGCCCCGGTGGTTGCCAACTCCCTTCAGGACCGGTTGCGTCCACTCCCGCCTCATCCAGTCAAAACGGCGAGGAGGGCGCTCCGCGCGATGTGGCGTCCCGAGTCGCCATTGCTCGCCCAGCTCGTGGTCATCCGCAGGTGCAATCTGAGCTGCGGCTATTGCAACGAGTACGACGACCATTCGCCACCGATTCCCGTCGAGGAGCTCTCCGCGCGCGTCGACCATCTAGCTGAGCTGGGCTGTTTGGTCCTGACCGTGACAGGCGGCGAGCCCTTCATGCACCCCAACCTCGACGAAGTCGTCGCTCGTGCGGTCTCGCACGGTATGGTGGTGACCGCGATCTCCAACGCGTACCCGATCACCAAAGGCTGGATTGAACGCATGAACGACGCGGGCCTTTCGTTGTTGCAGGTCTCGGTCGACAACATCGAACCGAACGAGGTTTCCCAGAAGTCCTGGTCGAAGATCAAAAAGCGGCTCCTGGGGCTCCAGGAGCATGCCAAGTTCAAACTAAACATCAACGCGGTGCTCGGTTCGTCACCGCCGGCACAAACGCGCCACCTGATCGACGAGATTCGTGGCTTGGGTTTCTACATGACCGTTGGTCTCTTGCACGACGAACAAGGTCAGATCGACTCGGGGCTGATTGGAGACGATCTTCCCGAGTTTTACGAGGAGATGCGCGCGCTCTGCAACAAGAGCTTCTTTCACCAGTTCGGTGAGGGCTGGGAACAAAAGATGCTTGGGGGAGGCACGGCGCCGTGGCGCTGCCGGGCGGGTGCCCGATACCTCTACATCGACGAGTTCGGAAAGGTGGCCTACTGCAGCCAGCGCCGAGCTGAACCAGGCATTCCCTTGCTCGAGTACACGCGTAGCGATCTCAAACGCGAGTATGACAGGCCCAAAGGCTGCGAGGATAGCTGCACCATCGCATGCGTTCGACGCGCCTCGAGTCTGGACGAGTGGCGTCCGCAACGGGGCCCGGTGGCGTCTCCAAAAGTGTCTCTCCCGACCGTCTAGGCGGGGGCGGCGATCTCCGAGACGAAACTACCCAACCCTTCGATTACCTGCGGAGGAATCTCGTGGCCTCCTCGAAATGGAGACCACCGCACGTCCAGCCCATGGCGCTGCATCGTGTCTCTAAGCTCCTCGGCCGCTGCGAAGGATAACAATGGGTCTTGGCGCCCGTGACTCTGAAAGACCGCCGGCTTCTTGCCTCCGTCCATGCCGGCAGACCAGGCGGAGAGGTTGACGGGAGTGCCCGACATGATCACGAGCCCCGCTGGCGAGACGCCCCGGGTGAACACGGCGTTGCACGCGGCCATGGAGCCTTGCGAGAAACCGCCGACGATGAGACGGGCGTCTGGCACGCCGAGCTCTTTTTGGAGCGCTGCGATCATCTCGACAGCGCGATCGGTCGCCTCTTCCATCCCTGGCGGGACCTCCGAAGCGTAGCTCTTCGGGCCTTCGAGCATTGCCCGCTCCATTCGCGCCATGTCGAGCATCCACCAGGCCCGTGCTCCGAACATCCCGGGCAACTCGTTTGGCGCTTCAGGGAACGCGAAGCGAACGTCGCGCGGCACATCGAGCACACGCCAAAGCCCCACCAAGTCGGTGCCGGGCGCCCCAAAGCCGTGCATCAGCACGATGAGCGGGCCGTCTCCGCCGCCTTCGCGATCCGACCCGCCCGCGAGGTATACCGAAAGGTCTGCAAAACGTCCTTGGCGCATTAGGCCGAGCATAGCACCCTCGTTGTTTCGGCATTCTTTCGAACGGCTCTCGTCCCGGGTAGACTCTAGAGGACGCTCTGGAGATTCATGCGACGCCCCTGCATCGTGTTCTTGTTCATGCCTCTGCTCGTTGGGGTCGAAGTGGACTGTGAGCGAGAAATGACGCGTCCCACCAGTGGCTATATCGTCATCCAGGACCCCGGCTCATCTGTAACCGTCGCGGCGAAGAAGCTGACCCCGCCGGTGCGGCTTCAGGTAAGGGGCGGAGATGGAGCCTGGCACGACTTCTACAGCACGGAGTTTGTGACGCTGGCCTACAACGGGCCGGTTCCGTACTTGACCTGGCATCGAGGGCGGAATGGGTTCGCTACAAGCATGCGCGTCGTCGATGAGGTGGGCATCCTGAGCGCGCCAACCCGCTCTCACGGCGAATTCAACGTATGTACCTCCGACTACGAACAGACGATTGGAAGGGTGCACTGCGGCGAGCGCTCTCTCGAGGGGTCCGACGGATCGGTGGCGCTCACCGTCGATCGGTACCGGACCGAAAGATTCGCCACCGAAGCACACGATGGGGTGCTTTGGACCTGGCACGGCGATGGTTTTTCGCGCTTGGTCCAGGGGCATCACACGTGGGCTCAATCGACCGACCCTTGGCACCCGCCGCCTGCGGGCGAAACCGCGGGGCAATGGACGTCGGCGCCTTGGACCGGGCCAATCGAGGTCGGCACCCTCAGTGAGGACGACGTCGTGTTCAACGTGGACCTCGGCGCCTGCTCGATTTTCATCCCTTGGGAATGGAACGATCGCGACCCGCAGTGGGATTCCGTCCTTGGGCCGATGCTCGAAAACCGCGGGCTCGCCGAGGTCCTGTTCGACGAGATCAGTCCGAGCATCGAAGCCGCCGCGCGGCAGGAGAGAGTCGAAGACGTGAAATTCTGGGTCGACACCTGGACTGGGATTTACCCGCGCACCGACGAACCTCCCGAGTTTCATTTCCACGTCAACGAAACGGGCGAGCGACAGGTGTGTCTACGAACCTACTGGTCGGCCAATAGCAGTCCGGAGACGCGTCCGGACGCCGACTACGTCTGGGGCACAGTCGGACAGGCATTCCTCGCCGGGTGGATCGAGCTTTTCGGGATTGGCGACTGCAAGACCCACCCGCTTAGCGTCCGCTTCTGCGGGGAGCTCGGCGCTACCGACGGCAAGCCGACCTTCACTCTCGATGAAGCGAGTGCGCACGTGGAAATGGAGCCGTACTGCTGCCGCCCGAAGTGCAACAACGATTTCATCCCCAAGTTGAAAGAGGGCCTCGAGATCAGCGTTTTGGAGCTGACGGGCGAGGCGATCACCCAACAGCTCGGAAAACTCACGAGGGATCTTCCCTGGGAGATCCGCCGGGTCGAGACCACGCCGAAAGGTGTCTACGTCGTGCTCGCCGAGAGCGAGCACGACAGCCCGTATGGGGGCGTCTGCCGTCCGGACCTAGGCACCGAGGGCGCGACCCAGGTCGAACGGCCGATGGTGAGCTTTCCTGCGGCGGGCCGGGGAATCACCGCACAGCCTTGAACGCACCAGGATGAGCCCTTCGAGGTTCTACGCAGCGGGCGAAGATGCTATCCTCAACCACTATGGCCACTGTAGCTGAACTGTTGAGACAAAAAGGGCACGCCGTCGAAACCATCGCGCCTAACGACACGGTCTTCGAGGCGATCAAGCGTATGGCGGACCTCGATATCGGTGCCCTCGTGGTGATCGAAGATGGCAAAGTCGTCGGTATGATCACCGAGCGTGATTACGCGCGCAAAGTCTTCCTACGTGGAAAGGCATCCCCAACCACTCCCGTGCACGAAGCCATGGAGCGCGACCTCTTGGCAGTGAGGCTCGAGGACACGACGCGCGACTGCATGGCCATCATGACTGGTGAGCGCAGGCGTCACCTGCTCGTCATGGAGAAGGGAGAGCTGCTCGGGATCGTATCGATTGGGGATCTCGTCCGAAGCATCGTCGCCGAGCAAGACTTGACCATCGAGCAGCTCGAGCAGTACATCCATCGCGGCTGATTGGGCGATGGGACCGGGGTGGGTTACGGCCCTGTGGTGGGCTCTTTTCGGCGGAACACACCTCTTGTTGACGACCGGAAAGGTTCGTGCGCCGCTCGTCAAGCGCCTCGGCGAAACAGGCTTCATCGTTTCGTACTCCGTCATTGCGATCGCGACGTTCGCAGGGCTCGTGAACTACGTCGCTGGCCATCTATTCGAGGATCCGCACGCCACTTTCCTCACCACGCTTCCTCCAGTCCGCGGCGCTCTGTTCGCGCTGTCGATTGTGGGCTTTACGATCTTCGTCGCAGGGGTCTTGGTCTATCCGAGGCTTCCGATGTCGGTGTTCCGCCATCGGAGCGTGCCTGCGCGCGGCATTCAACAAGTCACACGTCATCCGTTCTTTTCCGGCGTGGCGCTTTGGGCCGCGGCGCATGCGCTCTTGTCGGTTCACCCGGCCACTTTCGTGTTCTTTCTCGGCTTCGTCGTCCTGAGCGTGGCCGGAGGCTTGCACCAAGACCGCCGCCTCATCGCGGAGCTCGGTGAGCCGTACCAGACCTACGTGGCATCGACGTCGTTTTGGCCGTTCGTTGCGATCGTGACGAAGCGTCAACGAATCCGCTGGCACGAACAGCCATGGCTCGCTTACGCGATCGGGCTCGGGGGGAGCCTGGTGATTAACGAGCTGCATGCGCACATCTTCGACCATGGCGGTGCCTACATCATCGGCGTGGTGTCTCTGGGCTCGGTGGTGGCGATCGTGAATTCAAAAGCACGCGCCCGTCAGGCAAAGGTCATGTAGAGAAGCCGCGCTGCCACGTAGAGCACGAGAACGGCCGTGAGTCGTTTGACCACGCGTCCTGAAAGCGCGCTCGTGCTGAGACGACTTCCTATCTGGCCTCCGACGAGCACGGCAACCGCTAGCCAAACGTAGTCCGTCAGCGCCTCGAGGTGCTCGAGTGTCCCTTGCTTCATCGTTTGACCGACGAGCCCGGCGATCGAGTTGACCATGATGAAGAAACTCGCCGTCGCAGCGATTCGCTTTGCCTCGGCGAGTCGCAGGAGGTGCAAACAAGGCGCGAGGAAGATCCCGCCGCCGATGCCAACGATGCCAGCGAGAAAACCAAACCCGCCTCCAAGCGGGAGGCCGACGAACCAGTTCACCAGCGGGGAGCCAGGCGGTGCCGCCTGAGGCTTCGGCTGCTGAAACCAAAGCGCGATGCCTGCGGCCAATAGTGACAACCCGAGGAGCAAAACGAAAGTGCCCTGTTCGATCGGAATCCGACCTCCGAACCAGGCCATCGGGACCGACAGCGCGACGAAGGGGAGCGCGAAGCCGAGATTCAGATCGCCGGAGCGGCGATACTGAAAGACTCCGCCGGTCACGACGATCAGATTGCAGAGCAGCGCCACCGAAGGAAGAATCCGATAGTCGGTTTCGGCAAGTACGAGCAGCGCGTTGTAGGTCGACCCACCCCCAAAACCGACGGCTGCGTACAGCGCGGCCGTCACGAGAAAGAGCAGGGCGAGCACCGGCATGCACGCGACCAGTATCGCGCCGCAAGTATTCCTGCAACGCTTGTCTCAGCGACCTCGACGATCGGCTGCCCGAGCTGCGGCCGTGGCGACCGCCACGGTCCTGAGGTCCCCAGGAATACGGCCGCTGAAGCAATTCGTCACGAGGCCGACGCCTAGCTGCCGTTCGGGATCGGCCCAGGCGCCAGAGCCACCGAACCCGAAATGGCCGAATGCATGAGGGCTCGGCACACCGATGTCGAGCTGCCTGTTTCGCAAGGGGAGCCGCAGCCCCAGCGATACCGGCCGCATGTACCCGACCTTGAAGCGAAGAGGGAAGGGGATGACGCGACCGATCGCAGCGTTTTGGTCGCGGGTTGCTTCGGCGAGTGTCTCAGCAGACATCAGTCGAGTCCCGTCGATCGCGCCGCCGAGGCTAAGCGCGCCGTACAACCGAGCCAGCGAGCGCGCGTTGAAGACACCGTTGCCCGACGGGATGATCGAAGTGAGCCACCGCGGGTCCCCGAGTACCCTGCCGAGACCGGGTGGGATCATCGCATCGGCCGCATGGCCAATCGCGGAGCTGATGCGGACCGTCATCGATGCGGTCTTTCGCACCCTTGCCCGCACGCCCTTGGGTCGACCTTTGAGTATTTTGCGGGGAATCGCCGGAATGAAGAACTCGGCGACGCGGGGAAGCTCGCTTTCGGGAAGCCCCATGTAGAGGCCGTCCAACCCGAGGGGGTCGGCGAGGTAGCGCTTCGTCAGCGCGGGGAAACTCTCACCGGTCGCCTTTTGCAAGACCTCGCCGATGACCCAACCACCCGTCCAA
>JBFICQ010000134.1:0-9532 GCA_041581895.1 Polyangiales bacterium
CCCTCGCCTACTGCGTCTGCTGTGTAAGCGTGAACATCGCCTCGCCGGCGCACGGCAGTGGGACGAACCATTCACCTGCGCAATCTCCCACCGTCGCGCTGACGTCCGTCTCGCTGTGAGTCCAGGTGACTTCGAGCGTCGTATTCTCGTCGAGGCTGGCTTCTGAATCACCGAGAAGCAGCTGGAATACATCGTCGAGCTGGACGACACACGGCGGGAAATTGCTGTTCTCTGTGGAGCCCATCAGCGTGACTTCATCTTGCTCTGGGCTGTAGCTGTCCGTCGAGGCCTCCAGCGAGCTTTGCGGGTCAGCATCTTCCATCAGTACGTTACTTCCCTGGATCGTGATCTCGAACTCTAGCGGTTCGTCTAGGAAGAAGTCGCAGTCGTCACCGACGATGGTTAGGCCGGGCGTGGTGTATAGAAGCGGGCCGATGATCGGCGGGGCTCCGCCGGCACCGCCCGTGCCGAATATGTCGTCTTCGCCGCAGCCCACGGCCAACACGGAGATCACGGCAACTGCAAAGAATGCTCTACTCATCATTTCTCCCTCCCTCACGATTAGTAGCGACTACGAACGCCTTTTGTTGGTGCACCCGTCTTCTCCGCTTCCTTCACGGCCGTGGGCTTTTCTTCCGCCTTGCGCTTCTTGGCGGCGGCTTTCTTGGCGGTCTCGGCCTCGGCGGCAGCCGCAGCTTCGGCTTCGGCAGCAGCGGCAGCGGCTTCCTCAGCTTCTGTCTTGGCGGTCGCGAGGTCCTTGGTGCAGGTCTCGACCTTAGTCTTCAACTCTGTCAGCGCCACCTTTTGCTTGTCGAGCGTCTCGCTCAAGGCTTTCTTGAGAGCCTCCAACGAGGCGAGGTTGACCTCGCCCTCGAGGGACGGAGTTTCCACGGTTGCATCCTCACCGGTGATCACCACCGCCTCGCCTTTGGTTTCGGCCAGGTCCTTCATGCAGGACTGAAGCTGCTCCGCCAAATCGGTGAGCGTCGCGTTCCCCGACTCAACCTGGTCGGATAGCTCCGAGGTCAGATCTTGCAGAGCTTTGACAGCGGTGTCGTCTTTACATCCGATGAGCCCGGCGGTCACCGCCAGCGCAATCGCACAGGACAAAAATGCTTGCTTGAACTTCACTTGCTCCCTCCGTTCGTGAAAGTACCGACATCCGAGGTGTCGGTGGAATCATCCGTCGAGCTCGCCCCTTCGAGCCGTTACGGCCCCCTTCTGGCGGGTTGCATAGCCCACTGCCCAGGCCGATGGCAAGGCCGAACCCGAGATTCGATTGATTTCTTTGGGAATTTCCTCGTGATTTGGGGTGCCTGGCACGAACCGCTAGGTTGACCGGTGTAGTCCTTCCGGGGGGGAAGAGATGCCGAGACGCAGTAGCAGAACCACCGATCTCCGTGCCGAGCTCGCCAAGGCACTCAAAACCGACCGGCTCGACCAGGCGGTCGCGCTGTACGAGCGGATCGAGAAGAAAGAGCCGGATGAGCCACGCTGGTCTCATCGCAAGGGCGACCTCTTGCAGCGAATGGGCCGCAAAGCCGATGCGGCCCTCGCCTACGAGCGTGCGGTGGAAGGCTATGCCGCCAAGGGGTTCGTCGCCCGTGCGGCCGCGATGGCGAAGGTGATCTTGGCGATCGACCCGACCAAGGGCGAGGTGCTCGACCGGGTTAATCCCGAGGCCGCACGGCGCCTGCACCGTCAGAACAGGAGTGTGATCGTGACAGCGGCCGAGCCACCCTCCCCCGACTCAAATGGGCCGACGACCGAGACGCACAGCCTCATCACCGATGCGCTTCCGTTGATCACCGACCGAACCGCGCCAGCCGGCGAAACCCGCTTCACCAAGCCCGAAAAGACTCAGGACATCAAGCTCGATTTCACCGACGTCGAGCTCGTCGAAAGGCCAGCGGGGCGGGAATCTCTGATGAGCCTACGCCCGAGCGCCGCAACGCTCGCGCAGCTTCCCGCGATGCCGCTCTTTGCGGAGGTCCCGCGGGACATCCTAGAAACCTTGGTCCGGGAGTCGACGCTGGTCGACGCCGAAGACGGGCAACGTCTGGTTACCGCCGGCACCACCGCAGACGCGCTCTACGTGCTCGTGGAGGGCAATGCCGTCGGACAACGCGGAACGGATCTTCAAAGCCTGCTCCTCGGCGAAGGAGATGTCGCTGGGGTTTCGTGCTTGCTCTCCAATGTCAACTACGGCGAGGACGTGCTGGCATGCGGTAGAGTCCGCGCGCTTCGAATCAGCAAGTTGCTTCTCGATCGGCTGGTCGAGCAACATCCTCCTCTCGACGATGTGCTTCTCGAAATTCTGAGCCGTCGCCTCGTAGCGACTCTCTTGCGGACGAACCCGATTTTCACGGCGTTCGAAGAGCGCACTCGCAGAGACATCGCGCGGATGTTCGAGGTGCGCCGCGCATTCGCCGGTACCAAGATTCTCGAAGCCGGCAAGTGCGCGGACGGTCTATACCTTCCGCTTCACGGTCGCATCGTGGCCGCCAAGCCTGACGGGACCCGCATCGGCGATATGGAGCTTGGACAAGCACTGGGGCAAGAATCGATGCTGACCCGTCAAGCGTCGCCGATCACGGTGGAAGCGAGGAGCGATGTGCTGGTGTTGCGTATGCCAGCCTCTCGCTTTGGCGATCTCTTGCTGAAGCGTCCCGACGTCGTCCAGCACATCCAAATGCTGAAGCGACGTCAGAGCGGGCAAGCCTATTCGTTGGGGGCGAGTCGAAGCAGCCGACGCTAAGCCGCCGAGCACCACGGGGTGTCAGGCCTAGGCCAAGCCAGGTTGGCACGGCGCTTGCTGCACTCGATGCTGGAGCGCGCTCCACTGTGTCAAGCTGTGCCTGCACTCGGGAAAGGATGCCATCAATGTCCGGAAATCGCCTTCTGCCTTACGCCATTGGGTTCGCCCTGATCGGTGCCGTTGCCCTGCACCCTCAATCCGTCCGGGCGTGCGGTGGCTTGTTTTGTTCCGCTGCGGCCCCGGTCAACCAAGCCGCCGAGCGGATCATCTTTTCGAAGAACGAAGACGGCACGGTGACCGCCGTCGTTCAGATTCAATACTCCGGCCCCTCGGAGGAGTTCGCATGGGTCCTTCCGGTACCTGGCGTTCCGGACGTGAGTGTCTCCTCGGATCTGGCGTTCACCCGCCTCCAGCAGGCGAGCAACCCCCAGTACATCTTAACGACGGAGATCGAGGGCGATTGCCGTCAAGACGAGCTCGCCGACAGCACCTCCTTCGGTCCGCCGCAGGGGTCCAACGAGGGCACCGGGGGCGCCGGCGGCGGTGGGGGCGTCAACGTCCTCGCCTCGGGAACCGTCGGCCCCTACGACTTCGTGGTGATCCAGCCAGACGCCTCCTTTAACGAAGTCGGGGATGTGGCTGTCGAGTGGCTCACCAACGAGGGCTACGACGTGGTGCCTCCAGGCGGCGATCCGAGCGAGATTTCGGACCTGCTCGGCAGCTACCTTCAGGACGCCATGAACCTGCTCGCGTTTCGGCTCACCAAGGGCAACGACACCGGGACCATTCGCCCGGTTTGGATCACTTACGCGTCGTCGCAACCCATGATTCCAATTCGACCCACCGCCGTTGCAGCCAACGACGACATGGGCGTGATGGTCTGGGTGCTCGGAGAAAGCAGAGCCGTGCCGGTCAACTACAGATCGCTCGAGCTCAACGAAGCGCTTATCGACTGGACCACGGGCGGAAGCAACTACAACCAAGTCGTCATCGCCGCTGCGGATGAGGCGGGTGGTCAGGGCTTCGTGACCGAGCGCGCCGGACAGAGCACCGACTACGACAACGTGGTTTTCGCGGATTTCGAGCAAGAGGCCTGGGAGTCGATTCGAAATCGAGCCGGCGGGCTCTCGTCGGAGGCGCTCCTGATCGAAAGCACGCAAATGTACGGTGGCTGGGACGGCTATCGAAGCCTCGTCGAGCGCTTCCTTCCCGTTTCGGTCGATCTCGATGACTTCCTTTCCTGTCCTTCATGCGGCCACTCGCTGGCGCCTATCGACAACCAAGCGTTCATCGATGCGCTCGGCCTCGAGGTTGTCGATCCGATGACCGAAACCCAAGCATTGATGTCCTCTCGACCCTATGTCACGCGCCTCTATACGACGTTGTCGGCGCCCGAGATGGATGTCGATCCACGGTTTGACTTCAATCCTGACCTCGACGACGCCTCAAACGTGCACAACGCGCGCCGCGTCATCGAGTGCAGTCCGACCATCTATGTGTGGGAGGCGCCATCGCGCATCGAGCTCGAGGACGGCCGGGTCATCCGTTTGTCGCCAAACGGCCCTTGGCCCTTTGCACCGGGCGACCCTGATGCGCCGCCTGCAAATGCAATCGTGGCGCAGCTTTCGACGAGCGGCCCTGGCGAGATCTTGACCGATAACCGCGATGTGATCGAAAGAGCTCTGGACGAGCACAACGCCACGGTCCCCTCCCCGAGCGGCTGGAGGCTTGCGGGTGGCGGCGGGTGCGCGCTTGCCAAAGGCCCCGCAAATGGCGTCTGGTGGATCGGACTGGCTCTGCTCGGCCTGCTGATCCGGCGTCGTCAGAGCTTGCGGTAGACCCGAAGCCCTGGCTTCGTTTCGACGAGGCCCGCGACATCTTCGGGCCACGCCTCGTGCTTTCCCAACACGATGAACCCGTCGGGCGTGACGCGGTTCAGCAAGCGCTCCGCGATGTGCCGTTGCAAAGGAGCCTCGAAATAAGTGAACGCCAGGTAGCGACAAAGGATGAGTTCGAAGGGCCCTGGCGGCATGTCTTGTCGAATGTCCTGCTTTCGGAGCTCGACATGGGCCCGAAGCTCGTCTCGAAGCACGAATTCGTCGCCCTCTTGCTCGAAGGCCGAGACTCGCCAAGAGGCCGGGAGATCCTTGAGACAACCGGCCGAGTAGCGCGCCTCGCGCGCTCTCACGAGCTGATGCTCGTCGCAGTCAGTCGCCACAATCCGTAGCGGTATGCTCTGCTGCTGGGCGGCAATCGCAAGCGTGTACGCCTCTTCTCCTGCAGCACAGCCCGCGCTCCAGACCCGAACCGGCTCCGGCGCAGCCCACGCGTGGAGCTCCGGCAGCGCCACCTGACATAGATAATCAAAGACATCCCGCTCGCGATAGAAACGCGAGATCGTGATCCGCGTCAGGCCATCCAGAGCGGCCCATTCGTTGAGGTCTTTTTCCAGAAGACCCCGATAGGCATCCACGCCGTCGAGACCCAGAGCCCGTATGCGACGGTCGACCCGCTTGCAGACCTGGCGTCGAACCTTCCGGTAACCAGGCCAACGAAGCTGAAGGCGCGGCAAGGCCCACTGGAGAAACGCGATGCACTCAGAATCGTTCACCGCCGCGACCTGCTATCCCTTCTACGTTCCCGGCCTGTCGCCAAGCAGCCTAGGTGCTGCGGATCGAATAGGTGCCGAGCGCTTTGGCCACGAGCTCGTCGGACGCGCGAATCTCCGACTCGAGCACTGCAACCCGTGAGCCTTTTCGAACAACGCGGGTGTCGCAGACCAAGTCTCCCTCCCGAACGCTAGACAAGTAGACGATCTTGATTTCAAGCGTCGCGCAGGTCTCGCCTTTTTCGAGTAGCGGATAGAGGGCGCCGCCCATTCCCGTATCTGCGAGCGCGTACGCGACGGCACCATGAACCACCCCATGGGGATTGAGTAGATGCGGACCCACGGAAACGCAACATCGACTGAGGCCAGGTTCAGCCGGCTCAAAGCTCAAACCGATGAGCTCGGCAAAGGGATGGGGAAGCGACCTTGGAGCGCTCATGACTCAGGACGCACGGACTTCCGCGGCTTTTGTTGCGACGAAGAAACCAAAGTGTCCTTCGTCGTGCGATTCCTCGACGTTCAACCCCGCTGCTTCGAGCGCTTCCGCGAAGCGCGCGTGATCAAACCTGTCTTGCATCGGATGGTCGAGGAGCATGCGAACCACCGGGTGCATGATGAACTTTTCGTAGATTTCGTCCGCGTAGAAACGCCCGCCTGGCTTTAAAACACGATGAACCTCTCGAAGCGCTGCCCTCCAATCTGGAATATGGTGAATGACACCAAAGTCGAAGACCGCATCGTACGTTTCGTCGTCTGCTTGGATATTGGTTGCGTCCCCGGCCCAAAGTCGAACCCGACTCCCAAACCGCTTGAGACGCGTTTGTGCGCGGCGGACCATGTCGGCATCCAAATCGAAAGCGTCGACCGTGCCCGCCCCGAATTGCTCGAGGATAATCTTGGTGCCAACGCCCTGGCCGCACCCAATTTCGAGCGCTCGGCCCCCAGCCATCACGCCCCCCATGTTGCGAAGGCGCCTGGCCTCGTAGTGGCGCTGCACCGCTGCGCGGAGGGGGTTGTTCATCAAGAGCTTCTCGGCTTTGTTGAGTAACATCGCAGCTCCGGGGCAAAGGGTTGGCAGTAGCCTGCATCAATAGTTGAGCTTTGGAAGCCAGGTTTCGCCCCGTCCCTCGGGCGTTAGATCAAAAAAGCTCCAAATCGGCCAAAGCGAGTCGATGTGTCGCGAATGCCCTTCGGTGGGGGCGTACAAAAGCTCGGATGCCCAGAAGTGACGTACACCCTCGTCGGTCTTTACGAAGACATGGCAAACCGGCCACTGCGAACCGTCGGTCCCTTCGTTGAAGTAGTCGGCGTGGTAGCTGTTCCGGTTCGAAGAGAGCAGTCGCAAGTTGTTCCAATCGCGCAAGCTCGCCCAGGCCTCCACCCGCACGATGGGCGACTTCGCCACCACCGCAAGATTGACGCGTTGGGAGATGTGCGGCGCGGACCCGTCGAGCCCGTCGAGAAACGAATTACACAATGGGCAAGGTTTCGCCATGTCGGGCCCGTACATGAAGCTGTACAGAATCAGCGATCGCTTGCCGTCTTCAAACAGGTCGGAGAGCTTAATTTGCCGCACTTCGCCGTCGACCAGCTCGTCGAAGACATAATCCTTCGCTGGACCACCGAGCGGGAGCTTTCGTCGAAGGGCCGCCACCGCTTCGAGCTTTTCTCGGAGCTCCGCCTCGGCCTGCAGGAGCTCGTTTCGAGCTGCCCGGTAGTCGTTCGATTCTCCAGGAAAACGAACGTCATGTGTCGGTCGAGTCATTGCGTCTCCTTCTTTCCTTCATGTTTCAGCCCTTGATGCAGACCATCGGCTCGAGGCGTGCCACTTTGCGGGCGAGCCCCGCTCGATCGGCGGAGTCGACCACAGCCCGAACGTCTTTGTAAGCACCCGGGGCTTCCTCGGCGACGCCCCGCATGCTGACCGATCGAACGATGATGCCGCGGTGCGCGAGATTCTTGATTACCTTGCTACCGCGCCATTGTTTCTTTGCCCGGTGACGGCTCATTCGGCGCCCCGCTCAGTGGCAAGCCGAACCGAACGAACGATCCATGCCTTCCTTCGTGCCGATGAGCACCCAGGATTCGGTTCCCATGCTCCCGCCGATCAACACCGGTTGGCCTACATCGCGAAGCTGCTCGGGTAGCTCTGAGTGCCCAGGCCCAAATGCCCGGGTCGCTCCCTTTCGATGAACGAAAAGCCGCCTCTGCTTTCCGTCGACGACGTGCTCTTCCTCTTTGCAGGTGTTGTGAGAGACGTCGTAGAGGAGCTGAAGCTCGGCCTCAGGCAATAGGTCGCTGAACACCTCCCGCGTGAGATGAGTGATAATCTGGCGGTTTGCGAGCGCGCAGTTGATCCCCGCGCGCATGGCACCTAGGTAGCGACGACCCACTTCGGAATGTAGCGGTGCACAGGCAAGCTCGCGATCGGGGAGCTCGATGCCGTGCTCGGCCGCGGCGATTGCCATCTCGCGAAGGTACTCGGTGCCGATCTGATGTCCGAGCCCTCTCGAGCCGCAGTGAATGCTGACGACCACATCCCCCTCGGCGAGCGACAGCGCAGCTGCAATGTCAGGAGCGAAGATCTCCGCCACACGCTGCACTTCGAGATAGTGGTTTCCCGAGCCCAGCGTTCCCATTTCGTCTTGTTGCCTTTTGCGGGCTTTTTGAGAGACATGCTCGGGCTCGGACCCGGGCATGCAGCCGTGCTCCTCGATTCGCTCGAGGTCTTCTCGTGAGCCCCAGCCTCGGTCGATTGCCCAGCGGGCGCCGCCGCGAAGCATGGCCGTCATCTCGTCGTCATCGAGGTGAATCCGCCCGGTGCTTCCAACGCCCGCCGGAATGCGCGCGAACAGCGCGTCGGCGAGTTGCTCTTTCGCGGGCTCGATCTCTTCGTCCCGCAAACCGGTCAAGAGGCAGCGGACGCCGCACGAGATATCGAAACCGACACCGCCCGCGGAAACCACCCCCCCTTGGTCGGCGTCGAAGGCGGCCACGCCCCCGATTGGAAAGCCGTAACCCCAATGCCCATCGGGCATGACGTAGCTTGCTTTCACGATCCCCGGAAGTGTCGCCACGTTGGTTGCCTGCTCACGCACTTTGTCGTCCATGCCTTCGAGCAACTCCCGGTCGGCGTAGAAGATCACCGGAGCACGCATCTTGCCAGTGGCGGGGAGCTGCCACTGATCTTCGGAGATTTTCTTGAGCGAAGTAAGGTCCATCGTGACTCCCGCCGCCTCGCTCACACGTCGACCACGCATTGCGCGACCCATTGCCCTTCGTCGTTCTGGCTGACTCGGAGCTCGGTGAACGTTGCGCCCTTTGGTTCTACCACGGGCTCGTGTCGCTGCCGATCGACCGCTTCCCCCTCGACCTGAGCGGAGAGCCGGAGCCCATCGATTTTGACCTGAAAACGACCGAACAACATGGTCCGCGTCGTCATTTCGTAGATGAGCGCATTGAGCCAATCGACGAAAAGCACGTCCAAGCTGGGCGCCTCGCAGATGATCGTGACCGCCTCCTCGGCCCGCACCGAGGCGGGATCGGTAATTACGGCGGTGAGCCCGAGCGCTGCCTGTTCGAAGGCGACGGCCGGCGAGTCTCCCATGCCGCGAACCCCGATGTCCGCCTCGTGCGGAAAGTGCTCCCAAGCGGGCATGGATGAACCGTACCCCATTGCTGCTAGGATCGCTGCGGTAGCGAGCATGTCCGTTCGCAACGCCGAAATTGCCGAGATCTTCGATCGGATGGCCACCCTTTTGGAGATCCAAGGCGCGAATCCATTCCGGGTGCGCGCCTATCGGAACGCGGCCCGAACGGTAGGCGACCTGCCGCGAAACGTCGGGGACATGCTCGAGGAGGAAGAAGACCTCTCGAAGCTCCCGGGTATCGGTAAAGACCTGGCGGGCAAGATCGCCGAGATCGTTGCTACGGGACATCTCGCCGCGCTCGAAGAGGTGGAAAAAGAGGTGCCCGCGGGGCTGATCGACTTGACCCTGTTGCCAGGATTGGGCCCCAAGCGCGTCAAAGCTCTATACGAGGAGCTCGGGATTCGCGACCTGGCGGGCCTCGAGCGTGCGGCTCGAAAGCATCGTCTTCGCGAGCTCGCGGGCTTCGGGGCAAAAACGGAGCAACGGATTCTCGAGGCGCTGTCGCGGCATGCGCGC
>JBFICQ010000135.1:0-9487 GCA_041581895.1 Polyangiales bacterium
AGACGGCACGCTTGCCATACGAATCGCCAGCGCCGCCGGAGTGTCGAAGGTGAGCCCATGCGGCGTGATTATCCACGCTTCGGCGCCTTGCAGTCCGCTCGGAATCGAAAGACCGGCAACAGGATACGACCTGATCGAGATTTCGATCGGTGTCGACATCGAGCCCGCGGGCACCGTCAACGAAGCCGTCGATGCAGCCGGGCTCGTCGCAGACACAGACCCGCCGTCAGGGCCGATCATCTGCGTGCTCAAGTCAGTTCCGGAGCCACACCCCTGCAGCAAGAAAGCGCAAAGCGCAGTGGTAACCAAGAAGCGATTAATCGAAACGTTCATTTCCCCCCCAAGTAACGAAACAAGATAACGAGCGAGATCGCCGATGCAACGGTGACAAAAAGAAATTCTCGATCGTGTTTCTCGTCCGCGCAGTGCAATGATGCGCGTCGTCGATAGTGAGCAACGTTCAGGAGGCACACCTTGTGGGATGCCATCCTTCAAACGTTTGCGCGTTTGTCCTTCGAGGTTTTGCGTTGATCTTCGCGGCTCAGACCTGGCCGCAGCCTGGGGCGACTACTCATATGCGCAGTGTTTGTTCTGCGCTCCATCGGTCGTTACCCTGAACGCAGTATGGCGGGGGGAGCCGGGGAAGCTTCGGGATGCATCCTATTGTTGGATGACGACGTGCAGTTTCGCGCGTTGCTCGGCACCGTCTTACGCGCGCGCAACTTCAGGGTGCTCGAAGCCGGGTCTGCAAAGACCGCAACGGAGCTGATGCTCGACGAAAGCCCGGACCTGGTGATCGTCGATGGCCTGCTGCCCGATGTTCCTGGCGTAGAGTGGATTGAGAGCCTCCGAGAGCACGATACCGACACCATCATCGTGTTTCTTTCTGCCTTTTGGCGGGACCTAGAGACCTTTCAACGCCTGACACGGGAGCTCGATGTGTCGTTGGTCGCCTACAAACCGATCGAGCCGATGGTGTTCGCAGAAAACATCTTGGAGCTGCTTCGTCCCGGGCCTAAACGCGTGGACAGCGTCAGGCCGTTGCCCAGCAGCCTTCCTCCCGATGCCACCAACACCCTTCGCGCGCGCATGGATCAGCTGCGGGAGGAGTATGCCCGAGAGCTGCCTCAGAAGCTCGACGAGCTCGAATCCTCGATCGAATCTGCCAAGCAGCGACCCGAAACTACGAAAGCGGCAGCCAGCTCCGCGCACCGGTTACGGGGAACGGCCGGCGCATACGGGTTCAAGCTCGTCGGCGCCTTGGCCGGCCAGATCGAAGATCTTCTGCTGGAGTTCCAGGCATCGCCGTTGCGCGTACGGCGGAATTTCTGGAACGAAGTCAGTCGCGCCTTGGCCGATGCTCGCCTGGCCTCACGGGAACAGGAGTCGCTTGCACGCCTCCAGATCGAACCCAATGACGCGACGTTGTCGACGGGGACGATTCTTTTCGTCGACGACGATGTCGACGCGCGGAGGGCTGCCACTGCGCTCTTGCGCAAACAATTGTTCGATGTGTGTGTCGCGAGCTCGGGCCCAGAAGCGTTGCACAAAGCTTCTTCCATCAAGCTTGCCGCGGCGGTCGTGGACGTCCATCTAAAGGACGAGAGTGGTTTCGATCTCTGCCGCCAACTTCGTGAGCTTCCCGGGAAGGAGCGCCTGCCGCTCGTCCTGATCTCGGCAGACCAGAGCGTGGAGACGCGCGTCGCTGCAACTCACGTCGGGGCTTCGCTCTTCATCGAAAAACCATTTCGTCAAGATGCGTTTGCGATCGCGGTTCAGCAGCTCGTCGACGAAGCCGTCGCACGCCGTGGCCGCGTGTTGATCCTGGAAGACGACCAGGACTTTGCCAACCATGCCGAGGTTTTGCTTCAAGCTTGCGACATCGACACGCGTGCCATCGCGAACCCCGCCGTCCTTCCGGCCGCCCTCGAAGAATTCCGGCCCGATCTCTTGCTTCTCGACATCGACCTGCAGAACACCAGCGGCGTAGACATCTGCAAGGCACTCCGAATGTCGCTTCAGTGGCAAACGCTGCCAATCCTGATGATCACTGCCCACATCGACGACGACACTCGGATCGAAGCGTTTCGTGCAGGTGCCAATGACTTCATTTCGAAGCCAGTTCTCGAGGAGGAGTTCAACGCGCGCGTCGACGTGCAGTTGACCCATGCCCGCCTGCTCCAAGAGCGTGCAGAGCGCGACCCTCTCTCGGGGCTCTTGCTGAGGCGGCCGTTTCTCGAGGCATTGGAGCAACGACTCTCGGAGGCGCGACGGTACGATCTCTCACTCGCCCTTGCCCTCATCGACATCGATCACTTCAAGCGGGTCAACGATACTTTTGGTCACAGTTGTGGCGACAGCGTAATCGCGGGTCTCGGCCAGTTGCTGCGCCAGCGCTTTCGAAACGAGGATCTCCGATGCCGGTGGGGCGGCGAGGAGTTCGTCGTCGTGCTGCCGGGCCAACAACCCGATTTGCTCGAGCGCGCGCTTGGCCGAGTGTTGAAGGAGTTCTCGGAAATGCGCTTCGAGGCAAGCGAGGGCGAGGCTTTCTCGGTCACGGCCTCCGCGGGCGTGGCCTCCCATCCTGACGACGGCCTCTCCGCGCAAGCGCTCATTCGCCGGGCAGACGCGCGTTTGTACCAGGCAAAGAGCGACGGGCGGGACCGGATCGTAGGCCCTGACGACAACATAGAAGAAGCGCGGACCGGCCGCTTCGGAAAGCAGAGCGCATGAAGGTACTCATTGTCGACGACGAAGCGGATATCCGCAGAATCGGCGAGCTCAGCCTGCAAAGCGTCGGCGGCTGGGATGTGTTGCTCGCCGAATCCGGCGCGAAGGGCGTGGAGGCTGCCAAAGCGCATCGCCCCGATTTGATCTTGATGGACATGATGATGCCGGAGATGGATGGACTCACCACGCTCGAAGAGCTTCGCAAAAATCCGGAGCTGCAGAGCACTCCCGTCGTCTTCATGACCGCCAAAGTCCAGCGAGATGAAGTCACACGGTATCTCGAAGCAGGCGCAGTCGGCGTGGTGCACAAGCCATTCGACCCGATGACCCTTCCCGACGAGATTCGAAAGATCCTGGGCGACTAGCCCGCAGCCGGCAAGACGCTATGGATGGCTTCTCGCAGGGCTTGCTCCGTTGCGCGAGACTTCACGAGCGCCGCGACGATCTTCTCGCTGGCAGTCGTATCTGCTTCGCGCGCCGAGAACACGATGACTGGCGTGTTTCCGACGAACGGCAGGAGCTCGGTCCCGTCGCCGTCCGGCAGGCCCATATCGAGAAGAACGAGGTCATAGGTCTCTTGCTGGAGGTGCTCCCGGGCTTCTCGAAGGGTGCGGACGTTCACTAGTGGACCGATGTCCGACAGGAGTGCGCTGAGCATTCTCGACAAGTCGGTGTCGTCTTCGACGTGAAGGACGCGGTTTCGGCCCGTGCCTCTCGTTGCGCTTTGAATTGAATCGAGCAGACGCGTTTCGTCGATGGGTTTGGTGATCCAATCGACGACGCTGATCGCCCCACCGTTCAGCTCTTGGCTCGCCTCGTCCGCGACGGCGGACACGACCACCACCGGGATTCTCGACGTCCTGCTGCGTATCTCTTCGAGCAGCTCGCGGCCGTCTTCGTCACCCAACTTCAAGTCGAGCGTGACTGCGGCGTAGTCCTGCTCGGCGAGACGGGCCTTCGCCGTTCTGACATCCCGCGCAACATCCACGACGTAGCCCTCCATACCCAAGATCTTCTTCAGGAGCAGCGCGATGTCGGGCTCGTCCTCGCATACCAGAATCCGTACCGGCTCCGGCGAGGCGTCCAGCGCAACCGGCTTCGCAATCGGAAGATCGAAGTGAAACCGACTTCCGCCGTCCTCAGCGGGCTCGTACCCGATCGTACCGCCCATGCGCTCCACGATCGCCTTTGCGATGCTCAGCCCCAATCCAGTTCCCGTGTTGCGTCGGCTGTCCGACGCGTCCGCCTGTGCGAAGCGCTCGAACAATCGCTCTCTGAACTCTTCGGGCACACCGGGACCGTGGTCTCGAACGGCAACTCGAACCCGATCGGTGCCGATGTCCATGCCGATCTCGATCGGCTCACCTGGAGGCGAGAACTTCGCCGCGTTGGAGAGAAGGTTTGCGAGTATCTGCGCCAACCGGTCCGGATCGGCCTGCACCCGCACGGATCCCAAATCGCCCACATGAGCGATGCTAGTGTCGTGTTCCAGCGCGAAACCTCGGTTTGCCTCGACCGCCTCTTTGACCACCTCGCTGAGGTCGAGCTCTTTGATGTGGAAGTCGAGCTTGCCCGATCGAATCTTCTCGACGTCGAGGATGTCGTTGATCAGACGCACGAGACGCTCACTGTTGTTGAGCGCGATGTTGACCATCTCGTGGGCCTCCGTCGACATCTCGCCGATGCGGCCGCCCGCCAAGAGCCCCAAAGCGCCACGAATCGACGTCAGCGGCGTTCGAAGCTCGTGGCTCACCGTGGAGACGAACTCCGACTTGAGTTGCTCGACCCGCTTGCGCTCGGTAATGTCCCGGACGATTCCTGTGAACATTCGACGGCTTTCGAGCCTCATCTCGCTGACCGACATTTCGATCGGAAACGTCGCTCCGTCCTTCCGCACCGCCATCGCTTCCTGACTCGAGGCCACCCGTTTTTCCGCGGGATCGCTTGGGTAATTTCGGAGGTATTGCTCGAGCTGGTGACGATGTCGGGGCGGCATCAAGGTGCCGATGTGCTGGCCGACGAGCTCCGACGGCTCGTAGCCAAAAAGTTGCTTCACCGCAGCGTTAACACGGTCGATCACGCCGCCCTCATCGATCGTGACGATCGCGTCCACCGCGGTGTCGAACAACGTTCTCAAGCGCTCTTCGCTCTCTGCCAGACTCGCCAGCGCGTCGCGCATGCGATCTTCCGCTTCCTTTCGCTGCGTGTCGTCGTGCGCGACCGCGTAGATTCGGCTGGTTTCGAGATCGGAGCTGGCATGCCAGAGCAGCCAGCGGTAGCTCCCATCGGCGCAGCGGTAGCGATTGGTGAATTGGGCGACTTCGGTCGACGATTCTCCGAGTTTGGCGGCCGCCTCCGTCGTCGAAGCGACATCGTCTTCGTGGACGAATTCGATGAATGGACGCGAGCGGAGCTCCTCTTCCGTGTGTCCGAGAACTTCCGTCCAGCGCGGATTGAGTCGCTGGAAGAACCCGTTGAAATCGGCGATGGCGGGCAGCACGTTCGAGTTGTCGAAGAGCTGTGCGTAGTCCTTACTGACCAGAACCTGCCGCCGAAGCTCGAGTTGGTCGGTCACCTGTCGACCGAGGATTCTGAGGGTCTCGAGCTGTTCATCGGTGATCTGGCGTGCGCTGTGATCGATCGCACAAAGGGTTCCGAGGACGTGCCCATCGGGCGTCGTCAACGGGAACCCCGCGTAAAAGCGAACTCTCGGATCGCCGGTCACCAGCGGGTTGTCGTGAAATCGGTCGTCGTCAAAGGCGTCGGGAACGACGAGCAACTTGTGCTCCGCGACCACGTGACCGCAGAACGATACGTAGCGGGGGGTCTCCGGCGCGTCGAGGCCGTAGCGTGATTTGAACCATTGACGGTCCGCATCGACCAGCGAAACCAGGGCAATTGGCACGTCCAGAATCCGAGCAGCGAGCTTGGTAAGATCGTCGAATGCGTCCTCGGGTGGGGTATCCATCACCCGATACCCCTCGAGCGCCTTCAGGCGCTCGGCTTCGTTCTTGGGAATCCGCGGCGCTTTCATCGCCCTGACTCCGCCAACACGCATCTGCTCGATGCGCCCATCCCCCACAGTCCCTCAGGCATGCGCCGACAGTGTAGCGACCCAGCAAAGGCGATGCGACACGCGCACAGACGATCAGCATCTCACTTGCACCTACAGCCGGTCCATATCCGCGCGGTGCGGCGATGTCCGAGATCGACCGGTCTGATTCGGTCATCAGGGTGCGGGTGGACGCGTGCGGCCCCGGGCTCTTCTCAAAGAGACGCCCTTCTGCTAACAGAGCCAGTGCACGATGAAGTTTATCGCCCCCCTATTCGGTGTGGCGCTCGTCACGATCGGCCTGGCCTGTGGCGACGATGGCGGAGCGCCGGAATTCACTCCTCAAGCCTACGGAGAATGGCTAAAGTTCGAGCCCGATGGGGCCGTCTGCGCCAACGGCTCGCAGTACAAGTACTTCATCAACTTCTCCGAAAACTCAGACAACCTCGTCATCTTTCTCGAAGGCGGCAGCGCCTGTTGGAACTACGAAGAGTGCGCGAATGCGCGTCCGTTCAATACCGAATGCATCAAAGAGCCGCCGGGCACCGAGTGCATCCGCGATGACTACTACGCCGTCTATTTGCACCTAGACGAGCTCGAGCCGCTCACCGAGGCGACCGCGCCCCTCGGCGTCGTCAACGGTGACGTCCCCGTGCATCTCGCGTACCCGATGCTCTCGTCCGATGCCGACATCAACCCGATGGGCACCTGGAACAAGGTCTTCATCCCTTACTGCACTGGCGACACGTACCTCGGGAGCGTCGTTCGGACCTACGTTGATCCCGATGGCATCGGCCCCGACGTAGAGTTCCACCACATGGGTCACCAAAACATGCTGCTGGTCATCGAAGACCTCAATCGCAAGTTCCAAAACGTGACGAAGATGATGGTGAGCGGGTGCAGCGCAGGTGGGGTAGGTGCGCTCAACAACTACGCATTCATTCGCAATGGCATGGAAGGCGTCCAAAACGGCTATCTCATTGCCGATAGTGGGCCGGTCATGCCGAGCACTTTGCTAAGCGGGCAACCGAGTCACTCGAGCGGCCTATACGATCGTGTCGCGACGACGTGGGAGATCAACACCATGATCGCATCGTTGCCGTTTGCAGACCGGGTGTTGACTGACCGCGGCGAGGTTAACGCGTCTCTTGCAGAGACTTTTCCCTCCGATCGGCTGTCGATCTCGATCTTCGAACGCGACTACAACTTCACGGTGCATAGCTATGAAGACGTGTTTCCGATGTTTGCCGAGGAGGTGAGCTCAGTAGACACAGGCGCCGGGCGCACGGAGATCTATCGCCTCGCCTCGGAGGACCTCGCAGCCCTTCGCGCGCAGTTCGATGGGTTTGACAACCTCGCCTACTACATGCCGTACTACCGCAACACCAACGACAGCCATTGCCTAACGGTCACCGGGCTCGAGGACGTCGGTGCCTCCGCTCTCGAGTTTCTCGGCCTGTTTCAGGACGACCCGTCAGCCGCGACCTGGGCTGGTACCGAGATCGAGACCGACGAAGGGACGGTCACTTTCAAAGACTACATCGAGCACGTCATCGACGATTCGGCGCCTCTCCAAAGCCATTACGAAGGCACCTGTGAAGGCAGGTTCCAGGTTTGCGCCCTCGACTGCGCGACGTACGACGCGGTGATGTGCGAGGCAGTCGTTCAAGCGAACTGAAGTCTTGACCCGGTGCGGGGTCTGCGCGCATTCTCGCGCCACTTGCAGACGAAGGAGGCGGCATGGGCAAGGGCTTGATTGGATGTGGGGTGATCGCGCTCATTGCGCTGTTTCTCGCGGTGACTGCGGTCGGAAGTTACAACACCCTCGTCGAGCTCGATGAGGGGGTAGACAACGCATGGAGCCAGGTCGAAAACGTCTACCAGCGCCGAGCGGACCTCATTCCGAACTTGGTGGCGACGGTCAAAGGCGCGAAAGAGTTCGAGCAGGAAACCCTGACGCAAGTGGTGGAGGCTCGCGCGAAAGTCGGACAGGTCAACTTCGAGTCTGCACCGAATGCCGAGCAGCTCCAACAGTTCGAGGCAGCGCAATCTCAGTTGTCCTCTGCGCTGTCTCGGTTGCTGGTCGTGGTCGAGCGTTATCCCGAGCTCAAGGCTACCGAAGCGTTTCGAGATCTCCAGGCGCAGCTCGAAGGCACGGAGAACCGAATCACCGTGGAGCGAAAGCGCTTCAACGATGCGACGCTCAAATACAACAAGACCCGGCGTCGCTTCCCCACCATCGTTCTCGCGGGCATCATGGGCTTTGGTGACAAGCCCTACTTCGAGGCGATCCCGGGGGCAGAAGAGCCCCCAAAGGTCGAGTTTTAGCGCGCGCCGTGCCGCGGCGAATCGAAACCTTTTTCTCGCAGGCCGACCGGGAGGCGATCCGGGCAGCCACCACTGCGGCGGAGCGCAAGACGGCCGGGGAGCTCGTCGTCTACGTGGCGGAGCGTTGTGATCCCCATCCCGAGGTGGTTTGGAAGGCAGCGCTGATCGGCGGAGCGGTCGGCGCGTTGTGCGCAGCTGCCGCGGTCTGGCGCTTTGGAGGCTGGGATGCGCCCGACCATCTTTGGATGTTGATCGGGTTGCAGCTCGGCTTGTTGGTCGGATGGATCGCGAGCCGCTTCGACGCTGTTGCTCGCAGGCTGATCGGCGACGATGCGCTCAGCAGTCGCGTCGATGGCCGTGCCGCTGAGGCTTTCGTCGAAGAACAGGTCTTTGCGACTAAGGAGCGCACCGGCGTCTTGATCTTCGTCGCACTGTTTGAGCATCGGGTCTTGGTGCTCGCAGATCAGGGGATCCATGAACGCGTCGATACTACGGCGTGGGATGAGATCTCTAACGAGCTGGCATCGGGGATTCGTCGCGGTGCGCCGGCTCCAGCGCTAATCCACGCGGTGGAGCAGTGCGCCGATCTCTTGATGGCGCATGGCTTGGCCGCGGATGCCACCGATCAGCTGTCCGACGAGCCGAGGTTCCGCCGTGAGTAGGGGGCGATCAGCTCTCGGCGCGGTTGTGCTGTGGTTGGTCCCACTCACCGCGTTCGCGATGGCGGTCCCCAAACTCTCCGGCCGAGTCAACGACTACGCCGAGCTCCTCTCGCCCGCAGCAGAAGCTCGCATCGATGAACGTCTAACGAAGCTCGAGCAAGACACCGGAGCCCAAGTCGTAGTGCTCACCATCGACACTCTCGAAGGAGAGCAACTCGAAGAGTACAGCCTTCGGGTCGCTGAGACCTGGGGACTTGGTCGCGCTGAGTAGGACGATGGCGCCCTCCTTCTCGTCGCGAAGAACGATCGGAAGATGCGCCTCGAGGTTGGGTATGGCCTCGAGCCGGTGCTCACCGACGTGATGTCTAAGCGAATCCTGGACCAGATCCTACGGCCGAGCTTTCGTGCCGGTGACTTCGATGGCGGGGTGGAGCGCGCGGCCGATGCGATCGACGGCCTGATTCGAGGTACGAGCACGCTTCCGCCCCCGAGCGCGGGAGACATGCAGACCGATGTTCCGCCGCGGATCTTCGGCGCACTTTGGTTGCTGTTCTTGGTGCCTTTCGTTTTCGTGGTGATCGGTACCAATCCGTTTCAGTGGTTCCTTTATCTGTTCTTGATCCCGTTCGTACTCATCGGCGGCGTCACCGCGATCGGAGCTTGGGCCGGACTTCCGTCCGTTGCCTTCTGGCTGATCGGCGCGCCGATCGTTTGG
>JBFICQ010000136.1:0-9427 GCA_041581895.1 Polyangiales bacterium
CTAGGAGCCCGCTAGCGTCATCGACGAGACCCGGAATGTTGGTGCGGTGATCGCCGTTCTGTGGTCGACGTCGTCTGCCACCGCATCGATCCGCTTGAAGATCTCGTCGAGGTTCAGCGAAATCGTCACCTCGGAGACGGGCTCGCAAAGCTCTCCATCTCGAATCACAAAACCCGTGGCGCCGCGGCTGAAGTCTCCGGTGACTGCGTTGAAGCCAAAACCCATCATCCCAGTGACGTACAAGCCATGTTTGGTGTCGGCGATCAGCTCGTTGCGCGATTGGGTCCCTGCCTTGAGAACGAAGTTGCTCGTGGAAGCCGAAATCCCTCCGGCGGCAGAGCGCGAGGCGCTGGCGGTACTGTTTAGGTCGAGCTTTCGCGCGCTGTACGTATCCAAGAGGTAGGTCTTGAGCACCCCACCCTCCACGACCACGTTGCGCCGCGACAGCAAACCCTCTCCGTCGAAACCGCGTGACCCTGGCGCGCGCGGCAAGAGCGGATCGTCCGCGATTTCAACCAGATCGCTGGCCACCTGCGACCCGACTCGGTCGACGAGATAAGAGCTCTTTCGCCAGATCGCACCGCCGACCACGCAGCCCGCAAAGAGACCCAAGATCGACCGCGCGGCATCCCTATCGAAGACCACGGGGAGCTCTTGGGTCGGAAGCTTGCTGGCGCCGAGTTGAGCGATGGTGCGTCGCGCGGCCTCCTTGCCCACTTCATCGCTGTCCTCGAGGTCGGCGTAGTGCCGCGACGCGGACCAATAGTAACCGCTACGCTTCTTGCCACCTTCGTCGTCCGCAACCGGATTCACCACGATCGAGGCGTACGTGCCCCGGTCGCTCCCAGCAAAGCCGCCGCTGGTCACGAGCGCGCTGAATCCCGTGGCTCGGCTGAAGGAGGCCCCTTCGCTGTTGGTAATGCGCGGATCGAAGTCGAACGCTGCGCGCTCCCCATGAAGCGCCCGCTCGAGCGCTTCGTCGGCTGCTACCTCGCTCACGGCGTCGTCGAAGGTGTCCAGCGCTGGCCACTCGCTGGGCGCCGAGAGCTCGGAGGGATCGGGAGGCCCGGCAAACTCGTCCGCCTCGCTCAATCGGGCGAGCTCCATCGCGTCCTCGATCAACCTTCGTTGCCCCGATTCGCTCAGGTCGCTGGTGTATGTCGAGGCAACGCGTTGCCCAACCATGACGCGAAGGCCCACCGCGCGCGATCCCGCTTCCTCGACGAGCTCCGGCTCCCGCATGCGAACCTTCACCGAAAGGTGCGAACCGTCCTGGACGCTGGCTTCGGCGACGTCGGCGCCTGCCTGAACGGCGCGCGCCACGACGGAACGCCCGAGGTCGACCAGCGCCGTCGGATGTTCGTCGGCGGCCTTCGACATCAACCGGTCACCTGCGTACCACCCACCGTCATCGCCGCGATCTTGATGGTCGGACAACCAACACCCACGGGCACGGACTGCCCTTCCTTGCCGCAGGTCCAGATCCCGTCCGAGATTTCGAAGTCGTGCCCCAACAGGACGACTTTACGCATGGCCTCTGGACCGTTTCCGATTAGATTCACGCCCTTCAGCGGCGCGGTGATCTTCCCGTCTTCGATGAGATAGCCCTCGGTCAACGAGAAGACGAAGTCCCCGTTCGAAATGTCGACCTGTCCGCCTCCAAACCGCTTCGCATAGACCCCACGGTTCACGCTGCGGACGATATCTTCGGGCGCGTCCTTGCCTCCGAGGAGCATCGTGTTGGTCATGCGAGGCATGGGATGGGACCGAAAGCTCTGCCGACGGCCGTGCCCGTCGGGGCTCATGCCGAAGAATTCCGCGCTGTGTCGGTCCTGCATATACCCACGCAAGACGCCCTCTTCGATGAGCACCGAACGCATAGGGAGCTGACCTTCGTCGTCGACGTTGATCGACCCGCGCGAGCCTTCGAGCGATGCATCATCGACGACCGTGCAAAGCTCGCTCGCCACTTCGCGACCCACCTGATCGGTGTAGTTGCTGGTTTTCTTGCGATTGAAGTCCGCTTCGAGCCCGTGGCCGACCGCCTCATGTAGCAAGATTCCACTATCGCCGGGCGCCAACACGACATCCATCTCGCCGGCTGGAGCCTCGCGCGCATCGAGCATGATCAGGGCTTGGCGCACGGCCTCTTGCGCGTGCCACTCGGGACTGTGGCCGTCGAAATACTCGAGACCGACCCGACCGCCGCCTCCGGACGAGCCTGACTGACGTTGACCATTGTCTTCGACGATGACGCGAACACCAAAACGAATCAGAGGCTGTCGGTCACGCGCCATGTGCCCGAGGCTGTTCGCAATGAGGATCTCTCGAACGCTTTCGCTAAACGAAGCATCCACGCGAACGACCCGCGGATCGCTGCTACGGGCCGCGCGGTCTGCGCGCTCTAGGAGCGCCTTCTTGGTGGTGCCCTCGACATCTAGCGACTCTCGAGCCACCGCATAACGGCTTGGCGTCTCGCGCAGCGCGACTTCGAGCGGCGCGATCGGCCGGCCTCCAGACGCGATCTGGGCAGCGGTCTCAGCCGCTCGCTTCATGGTGTCATACTCGAAGTCCTCACAGTAGGCGTAGCCGGTCGCATCCCCTTTCATGACCCGCACGCCGAGGCCCATGGAGACCGCACGGCGCGCGGCCTTCAAGATCTGCTCGTCGTACACGTAGCTTCCGCCCACGGAGTACTCAAAAAACAGATCCGCGTAATCGCCACCCCGGTCGAGTGCGACCCGTAAGAGGCGCTGCGCGACGTCCTCGTCGATCGTGTGAGTGCCCCCCTGGCCAAATGGTGCTTGATAGCGGCCTGTCATCGACTGAGCACCGACTGTAGGGCTCCGAACCTCGGCTGGCCAGGTTCTATCGATCGAGAAAGCGAATTACCGCATCGATGATGCGCGCCTGGCGCTTCTCTCCGAGCCCAGCGAAGATCGGAAGCGCCAAGACCTCACGGCTGGCGTTTTCCGAAACGGGAAGCGATCCGGCCTCGTAGCCGAGGTGGGCGAAGCATTCCTGTCGATGCAACGGCACCGGATAATAGATCGCCGTCGCGATCTTCTGCTCGGCGAGGTGGGCCTGAAGCGCGTCGCGTCGCGAGGTGCGAATCACGTACTGATTGTAGATGTGACCCTCGAACCGCCGCCGCGGAGTAGTCAACACGCTCGAGTCGAGTCCTGCAACCGCGAAGGCTGCGTCGTAACGGTCGGCGTTTTGGCGCCGAATCGACGTCCACTCTTCAAGGGCGGGGAGCTTGACTCTGAGAAGCGCGGCCTGAAGCGCGTCGATGCGGAAGTTCCCACCAACCACGGAGTGATAGTATTTCGGCTTGCTCCCATGCGCGCGGATCACGCGTGCCTTGTCGGCCAGCTCGGCATCGTTTGTGGTGATCAAGCCCGCGTCGCCAAAGCCACCGAGGTTCTTGGATGGGAAAAACGAGAAGCAACCATACGCGCCCAAGCCTCCAACCGGGCCGATCGGGCTCTTGGTCCCGATCGCCTGCGCCGCATCCTCGATCAACCGCAGTTGATGCTTCGCTGCGAGCTCGGTCAGTGCCTCCATGTCGCACGCTTGTCCGAATAGATGCACCGGCAAGATGGCCTTGGTGCGTTCGGTCACTGAAGCTTCGATCTGTTCGACGTCGAGATTGAACGTATCAGGTCGAATGTCGACGAAGACGGGTGTAGCGCCGACTCGAGCAATGCATCCAGCCGTCGCGAAGAACGAAAAAGGCGTCGTGATCACCTCGTCGCCTGCTCCTATGCCGAGAGCCATCAGCGCCGCTAGGAGAGCATCGGTTCCACTCGACACGCCAATCGCATGCTCGACGCCGATGTATTTCGCGACCTCCCGTTCGAAGGCCTCGACCTCCGGCCCGAGAATGTAGCGTCCAGAGCGAATCACCTCGGCCGCTTTGTCGATCAGTCGCTGCATCAGCGGCCCATTTTGAGCCGCGACGTCCAACATCGGGATTTGCTCCTCAGGCACGACTTTCCATTCGTTCACAAGAGTGTTCCGTGACTCGATAGCAGTCCCCGCACCGGCCACACACGCCATCGCTCCGGAGGACCTCTCCACATCGACAGGCCCATGCAGTTCTGCGCGCGGGGTTGCCGACGACCACCGCATGCGGTGCAACGTCTTTGGTGACGACGCTTCCTGCACCGATTAACGCATACTCGCCGAGCACGTGACCGCAGAGGATGGTTGCATTTGCGCCGATCGTCGTGCCGCGTCTAACCGTCGTCGCCGCAAATTCGTCTTTTCGCTCGACGTGGGCGCGTGGGGTCAAGACATTCGTGAACACGCAACTCGGCCCGAGGAACGCATTGTCCTCGATCGTCACCCCAGCATACACCGAGACGTTGTTCTGGATCTTCACCCCGCTCCCGATCTGCACGCCCTGCCCCACGAATACGTTCTGCCCGAGAACGCTTCGCGCCCCAATGCAGGCACCCCGAGACACGTGACTGAAATGCCAAATGCGAACGCCTTCTTGGAGCTGGACATTTTCATCGATGACGGCCGTCTCGTGCACGAAAGGCGCGGTCATTAGCGACCTCCGTCGAGCTCGATGCGGGCACCCCCACGAGCGAGCGACGCGGCGCCTCCTTCGAGCGCACGCACGACATTGAGCCCCGACTTTCCGTCGGCTACGGGCGCCTTCCGAGTCCGGACGGCATCGAGAAACGCGCCGCACTCCCTTCGAAGCGGCTCCGCCATTTGGAGCGCCGGGATCCGGATGTCCCCGGTTCGAATGCGAACGCCCTCTTCGTAGGAGAGGGTTGCGGGAGGCTCGACGCCCTTGTCAAAGACCGCGAGCTTTTGGTCCGCGGAGGTGTCGTCGAATACCGCCATCTTTCGATCACCCACGACCGTGAGCTTTCGAATCTTGTGTGGATCGAGCCAGCTCACGTGAATGTGAGCCATCCGCCTCCCTGGATAGTGCATCGTGGCGAACACGACGTCCTCGATGCCGCGCTCGGGCTGAAGGTAACACGACCCCGTCGCGCTCACGGCCTCGGGAGAAGCACCGAGGAGATAGTTGGCCACCGAGATATCGTGCGGGGCCAATGACCACCACGCGTTTTCGTCCCGGCGCACTACGCCTAGATTCACGCGTTGGGCGTAGATATAGAGCACGTCGCCGAGCTCGCCGCTTTCGACCAGTGCTTTGAGTTGCTCGACAGCGGGATGATAGAGGAGCAAGTGCCCCACCATGAGGATGCGACTGTTCCGCTCAGCGAGGGAGCACAGCGACCTGGCTTGGGCTCCTGAGAGGCAAAGCGGTTTTTCGACGAACACGTCACGGCCTGCCTTGAGCGTAGCCTCGGCTAGCTCGAAGTGCGACGGGGCGTGTGTGGCAACGACGACCGCCGACACGGAGGCATCGCGCAACACGGCACCGATGTCCTCGACCACCGAAACACCCGGATACGCAGCGGCCATCGCGGCGCGAATCGCCTCTTCACGATCGCAGATGTAGCGAAGATCGGCCGTAGGCAGCGCTGCATAGTTGCGCACGTGGTTCTTGCCCCAACCACCGGCACCAACGACAGCAACCCCAATGGCTTCGTTTTGACTCACGCCACCCCCCGCATCCTCGACAAAGCTAGCTTAGCAGGGCGAGTGGCCTTCGAGAAAACTCTCGCGGGGACCTTTAACGAAGCATCGACCTGCACTCGGAAACAAAACGCCCCTTCCCGAGCTTCACGCAGTTCAAATAGGCCTGCCGTGCGCCCTGATGGTCGCCGCGTTCCTGGCGAGCCGCGCCCAAGGTGACCCAGGCAAGGGCATTCGACGGATCGATCGCAGTCGCCCGCTCGGCGAGCTCGGCTGCCTCGCGCGTGCGCTGCCGAGCAAGCTGCAACCGTGCGAGCTCTGCGAGCGCGGCACTCGCTTCCGGATTGAGCTCGATCGCTCTTCGATACGCAGCGACCGCGCGCGATCCGCGCTTCAACCGGCGGGCAAGCTCGAGCTGCGCCTCGTAGGTGTCTTCCGCACCAGTCTTGGAATAGATCGAAGGATCTTTCGTCTTTGCCTCCGTCGGTGCCGCTTGTTCGGCGGTCGCCCCTGCCTCGCCTGCCGTCGCAGGCGCTGGCTCTGGTGCTGCTTCTACAGGGACCGGTGCCTCTGCCGCTTCCTCCGTTTCCACTGCGACAGGTGCATCGGCTGCTGGCTCTTCTCCACCTTCCCCGGTCGACAACGCGTAAGCCATCGCCACGATGCCCCCTACGAGCAGAGCGAGCCACATGAAGCGACTGGATTTCGCAACCCGTGCCTCCTTGGGCACCGGGGCGGCACGGGGAACGGACAGCTCAGCCGCGGGGCTCGGAGCTGCCTTCTTGTCGAAGACCTGTTCGTAGGTGAGCGGCGGGGGGTCGGCCTCGGGCGGTTCGTGGTAATCGAGGATTGCGTCCCGATGCGGTTCGCCGATGCGATCGCTCGCCACGTCGATCCTTTGAGCGCGCGGAGGCGTTCGCCGAACGAACGGCGCGGGGGGCGGATCCGAGTCAATGACCTCGATCGCCTCGGTCACTTCGGGATCGTCCAGCAGCTCGTCGAGGGTCTGGTCCCAGCGACCGACCTCGACGGTCTCCCGCGTCGCCTCGTCGCCGAGGCTCGCAATTTCAGGGACGCGTCCGGCCCAGTTCAAGATCGTGCCTCCCCCTTCCACCGCCTGAAAGCCCTTAGGCGTGCGCTTTCTCGGTCGCGGGGTGGGTGGCGGCGGAGCAGGTACCCATCCTCCCGAGCCAGCGCTGGATTCGGGCGAAGGTAGTGACTCGGGCGTCGGAACCGAATCGGACGGGAGGCCAGGGATGGGTTCGCGCGTGGGCAGTGGAGGTGGGGTCGGCACGGAGATCGGCATCGACGCCCGCTCGGAGTACGGCGCCAACTCGGTTTCCGGAAGACGACTCGGCTCCGGGATCGCGATCTGGCCAAGCGCTTGCCTCGGGCCTGGGCCCGGAAGCGTGTTGACCGGGCCTTTGGGAGGCATCGAGGAAGCGGGCATGGCCAACTGCGCGAGGATCGGAATGCTCTCCTTCACCTCACCCACCTCACGAATGATCCCCTCGAAGTACAGGTCCACGACCTTTCGGAGCGCCTCGACGTGATCACCCCCATGAGCGCGAATCGCTTCGCCGATCGTCCGGACACCGTCGATCAAACGCACCATGACGTTCTGTTCGTCGGGAGTTTCGTGGAGACGCTCGCGCAAGACCTCCGCATCGACCTCGAGCACCACGTCGAACGGCGGGAGCAATTCGGAAAGACGGCTCCATTCGTCGAGGCGCCGCATGCCCTCCATCAGCAGCGCCTGCGTGGTTCGGTGTACCGTGCGCTCGACCAAGCTCACCCGTTGAAACTCGAGGTCGAACGTCCCGTCTCGCCAGAGAAGCAGTCGGTAAACCGCATCCTCGCCGCCGAGATCCTCCGCCGCGGCGTGAATCACCGCCCCCGAGTCGAAAGAAATCATCCCCTCGTCCCCAGCGGTCGAGGTGAGACTCAGCACACCCGACTTCCGGCTCACGTCGATCGTCTGAAGGAGGTCGACCACGCTCATCTCCGACAGCGAACCGCTGAACCTGGTCTTGTCGTCTCCCGTACGCTGGGTGAAGCCCTCGCGCGCTTGTCTAGCGAGCTCGAGTCCGACACGAGCGATCACCTCACGAATGTAAATCGGTTTCGTGAGGTAATCCTCGACCCCGAGCTCGAGCCCACGAATCTTGCTTTCGATCGACTCGTCACTCGACAAGAACATGAATGGAATGCGTGACCACTCGGGGTTCTGCCGAAGCTGCTCGACGAACTCGAAACCGTTCATGTCGGCGAAAGTCGTGTCCGACAGAATCAAGTCTGGCTTGTTCGTGTGCAGAATCTCGAACGCCTTGCCCACACTGGCACAACCGGCCACGTTGTAGCCTGCATTACGCAAGCTAACCTCCAGGACTCGGAGGCTGCGGGGATCCGCGTCGACGACGAGCAGGTTTTGCCTGGTCACTCCTCAGTGATAAATTGAGATGGGCACAATGAAAAACGCTAAATGCTTGCTAGGCATGACAATTGGGGCAGCAATCTTGCTCGGCGCCTGCCAAAAGCAGAGCGCCGGCATGGCGTTCGAGAGGCTCGACCCCGACTTTGGCGGCCTTCAGGGCGGTAAAAGCGTCCGTGTGCTCGGCGATAACATCCGCTTGGACATCGGCTACTCGGTCCTCTTCGGTCAGCAGATCTCTCCCCAAGTATCGATCGAGAGCAGCAAGGCCCTGGTCGCTGTGACGCCGCGGACGATGGAGCCTGGACCCGTGGATGTGGTGATTCGAACCGACGATGGCTCGGTCTTTCGGATTAAGAAAGGGTTCCAATACGTCAATCAGGCAGGGAACCTGCTCGACCAGCCCGACGAGCCTTGAGCGCCCGCGACTCACGAGCCATCAATCGAGTTGGCCGAGGCGTCGGGTCCGGCATCAGCCTCCGGGAGGCAAACCCCAGATAGGCAAACGAGACCGATCCTGCATTGCTCGGTGCGCGTGCACGGCTCGTCGACGTCTTTTGGGGCGATGCTTACTCCGCAGCCGAGCAATGCAAGCACTGCGAGGAAAGACGAAAAGCGCGATAGGCGGCGCATCATCGCGTCGACGATAGCGCAGCTCTCGATCCAAGACCACGCCCGGCGAATCAAACACTGCTAGGCTCCGACCGTGGACATTCGCGTCCTCATCCCCGAGCTCTTCGAGAAGCTGAGTCTCATCGCAACCGCCGGTCTCCTGGGGGTTTTGGTGCCGCCGCTTCGCAATCGGTTGCTCGGTGTCGGGCGGCCTCGAGACATCTGGGTGGCTGTCGTGTTCGGGGTGTTGTTGTCGCTCTGGGGCTCGACGATGGGTTTTGAGTGGCTTGGACACCATCTGAATCTGCGCGCGGTCGGAATCATGATCGCCGGCATTCTCGGCGGCGCTCGAGCCGGCGCTTTCACCGGGCTCTTGGGAGGCCTGTTCTTCATCACGAGGGTGGCTCCGGAAGCGGGCCTTTGGGCCCTTGGTGCTTCGATGCTCGATGGATGGCTCGCCGGTTGGATTGCGGAGCGAAAGGAGCGGTGGTTCGTCGGTTGGCGAGCGATTCAAACCGCCGCGCTCATTCAGGTCGCGAGTCTGACCATCGAGGCCGTCGGCATCGGCATGTCGGGCGCAAACACCACCGGCGCGTTCCCCTCCTTAGCGGCACAGCTTTTGGGCGTGGCAGCCGGCGTCGCGCTTTGGGTCAGTGTCGCGCGCGTCGTCTTGGCTCGCGAGGAGCAAGCGGTCGCCCTCGTCGCCGCTCAAGCGGCAGCCAACGAGCTCTCACTTCAGGCGCTGAGGAGCCGCCTCGAGCCGCACTTTCTCTTCAATGCCCTCAATACATTGCGCGCGACCATTCGAACCGATCC
>JBFICQ010000137.1:0-9376 GCA_041581895.1 Polyangiales bacterium
GTCCTTCGGACTGAACGCTTGCCACGGGATCGCCATCTCGACGGTATATCCTGCGTCGGCTTCGAGATCGTCGAGTTTGCCTCGTGGCGATACTCCCACACGTGCTTGGCTGTCCCAATCGACATGCCCAAATGGTTTGGGTACCCGACGCGCGTCGTACCGCGTGTCGAACACGACGCCTCTTGGCGACACCTGGATCTCGAAGTAGTTCTTGCCGTCGCCGTCTGGGTCGATCATGAGCTCGACGCAGTCCTGCTCCCACAGATGACGGTCGTGGTCACGGTCACTCGCCCGAAGCAACGCGTCGCTGACATCGACGCCCACGTAGAGGTACCGCCTATCCCAGAGCAGTTTCGCCGAAGCTGCCACCGGAGCAACCCCGCCACTGCGAGTCTCCACGAAAGGCGCACTCGTTCGGGCAGCGCTCCACACGTCGTCGTCGAGCGAACCGTCGAGCCTCGGCGGGCGAAGAGTCTGCACGACCGCGAGCCTCGGAACGCGCGATGGGCTCTCCTGCTTTGCGCCGACGGGAGTCTCGAGCGTGGGGCCGCGCGCGCGGTCGTCTCCCTCCGAAGGTCCGGCGGTGACGGGCAGGCGCGCCCCCTCACGCTGAAGCCCGACGTAGAGGGTGACCTGCGCCGCCTTCCAGTCTTCGGGTAGATGGACGTCCTGCGTATCCTTTACGAACTCTCCGGGCTGCCAGCGGTCCGGACCATAGAGCCATCGGATCACACCGCCGCCGTCTCGCTCAATCGTGCGCGGGGGGTCCTCGCTCACGAGATGAGTGAACAGCTTCGAGCTCGCAGGTCGCGTGTGGGCTTGCCAGTACCAAGTCACCCGGAGCGTTTCTCCGGGACGCCACTCGGTCGCGTCGAGATCGTAGCCGAGCAGCCGGACCTCGTTCCCGAACTTCACGTCGAGCCGGTGCTCGGGCGAGGGCGCCTCCTTCGACACGTACGGCGCGACCGCTTCGCGCTGGGCAGGGCTCAGAGGCGCGGCTTCGGCGGTGCATCCGAGCGTCCAAGCGAGCGCGACAACCAACAACCGATTTGAAGAGACCATGGCGAGATCTAGCGCCGCGATTTTCGTCGCGACTTCTTTTGCATCTTTCGCTTGGACTTCTTCTTGTTCTTATTGACGGTTCGACGTGCGGCTTGATCTGGCGCATTGCCGCCCTGCTCGGCGACAGCCGCTTGCAAGAGCGAGTCCGCGAGATTTGCCATCATCGGGTTGCCCTCGAGGCCGCCGGTTTGAATCGCGTCGCGCAAGCGGTTCGCGGCCGCCAACTGCTTCATCCCGGGGATCTTCGAGAGCATTCCTGCCTGTGCACCGATGCTGCCCATCATCTGACGCATGAATGCAAAGCGCTGGAGGATTTCGGCGACCTGTTTTTCGGTCGTGCCCGACCCCTTGGCCACGCGCACCAAGCGTGTCGGCTGCTTCTCGAAAAGCTCGGCCTTGGCGCGCTCCTGGCGCGTCATCGAGCTCACGATGGCCTTGATCTGGCCGATCTCTCGCTCGTCGACCTGAAAGCCGTCGGGGACGCTTTCGGAGAAGAACGGGACTTTGTCGAGCATGTCTTGAAGGGGGCCCATGTTCTGCAGCATCTGGAGCTGCTCGAGAAAGTCGTCCAAGGTGAACTGCCCGCGCAACATGCGCTTGGCGTCCTGCTCTGCCTTTGCTTCGTCGACGACCTCTTCGAAGTCTTTCATCAGCCCGACGACGTCGCCCATGCCGAGGATCCGGCTTGCCATACCGTCGGCTCGAAACTCCTCCAGACGGTCGAGCGCCTCGCCGGTCCCGACGAATTTCACGGCCGTTCCGGTGACGTTTTTGATCGAAATCGCCGCGCCGCCGCGCGCGTCACCGTCGAGCTTCGTCAAAATCACGCCGCTCAAGCCGAGCCGATCGTGAAAGGCCTTCGCCGTCTTGACCGAGTCTTGGCCGATCATGGCGTCGACAACTAGAAACACGTTCTGTGGCTCCACCGACGCCCGGATCTCGGAGAGCTCCTGCATGAGAGGCTCGTCGATCGCGAGGCGGCCTGCGGTGTCATAGATGACGGTGTCGCATTTCAGTCGCTTGGCCTCCGCGAGACCGCGTTTGCAGATCGCCAGTGGCAGCCCGCCCGGGATCGAGAACACCGGAACGTCGACCTGCTCGCCGAGGACCTGCAGCTGCTCGATCGCGCCTGGCCTCGCGATGTCGGCGGCGACTAACAGCGGCTTTCGGCTATTGCTCAGCTCGAGAAGGCGAGCGAGCTTGGCTGCCGTAGTCGTCTTACCCGAGCCCTGGAGACCGACCATCATGATGCCAGTCGGCTTGGGCTTCTTGGCGAACTCGACCGGCTCTCCGTCGAACGCCATCATCGACTCGAGCTCGTCTTGGCAGATCTTCACGAACTGCTCGGCCGGGCCCACTTTGAGCTTGCGGCCCTTCGACTTGGTCTCGGTTCGTACCACTTGCCCGACGGCCTTCTCCTTGACGTTTGCGAGAAACGCCTTCGTCACGCCGAGCTCGACGTCCGCCTCGAGCAATGACAGCCGCACGTCGCGGAGCGCCTGATCGATGTTCTCTTCGGTCAGCTCGGCGACGCCGGCCAAGCGATTGCGGGCGTTTCGAAAGCCTTTGGTCAGCGTCTCAAACATGTGGAGAAGAACTCGGCCGCGTAGCATGCGCCGCAGCGGCTGCGCAACGTCTTAGCACCTTGACCGCAGCTGGCGACCGTTGGATGGTCCCGGCGCATGCCCGATATGCTGCCAAAGAAGGGGGACCCTGAGGCGATCTACGTGATCGACATCAGCTCCTACGTGTTTCGCGCCTATCACGCGCTGCCCCCGCTTTCGAACAGCAAAGGAGAACCGACGCATGCGGTGGCGGGGGTTTCGGGAATGCTCGTCAAGCTACTTCGAGAGCGGGACCCAAAGCGGATTGTGGTCGCCATGGACTCCCGGGAGCGATCGTTTCGCAAAGAATTGTACGAGCCCTACAAGGCCAATCGTCCCCCCGCGCCACCGGATCTCGAGCAGCAGATGGTACGGGTGCGTGAGATCGTCGACGCCTGGGGCATGGCGCCGGTCGAAGCCAGTGGCTACGAGGCGGACGACGTCATTGCAACCCTCGTGGCGCAAGCGCGGCAAAGGGCCCTGCGAGTCGTGATCGTCAGTGCAGACAAAGACCTACTGCAGCTCGTCGGACCCGACGTCGTGATGTACGACACGATGCGGGACAAAGTCTTCGGCCCGGAGGCAACGCACGAGAAATTCGGCGTCGCACCCGGCCAGGTTCGCGACCTGCTCGCCTTGATGGGCGATAGCTCGGACAACGTGCCCGGTGTCCCGTCAGTGGGGCAGAAGACCGCTGCGAAGCTCTTGCAGCAGTGGGACACGCTCGACGGAATCTACGAACACCTCGACGAGATCACGCGCAAGTCTCTCAAGGGAAAGCTGGCCGAGCATCGCGCAGCCGCCGAGACTTCGCGAGCGCTTGTCACTCTTCGTGATGACGTCGACATCGATCCCGAGTTGATCAGCCGCGAATACCACGGAGGAGACCCGGCTGCGCTGCGGAGCCTGTTTAGCGAGCTCGAGTTTACGCGGCTCCTGGCGCAGCTCGAACCTGCGCCGGTGGTCGAAGGGCACTACGAGACCATCACGACCATGGACGGTCTTCGGCGAATCGCCAGCGCGATTCGTGATTCGAGCACGATGGCGCTCTACACGGTCATGGACATCGACGATCCGATTCGCGCTGAGCTCGTGGGCGTGGCCGTGAGCTGGCTCGAAAGCGTGAGCGCGTACATCCCGCTGGGCCATCGGTACATCGGGGCTCCAGAGCACCTCGGCTGGAACGAAGCCGGCCCGGTGTTGAAACCTCTTCTCGAAAACTCGTTGATCCCGAAACTCACCCTCGCCAAGCGCGAGACGGTGTTTTGGGCGGGCCGCGGCGTCGAACTTCGCGGCATTCACTTCGATCCCGCGCTAGCAAGCTACCTCTTGGACCCAGCTCGGCACGCCCATCGGCTCGAAGACGTCGCGCGGCAGGAGCTCGACGGTGAGCTGGCTTTGGAGGAGACGGTGGTCGGGAAGGGCAAGAAAGCGCTCAACTGGGACCAGGTAGAAGTCGATGCTGTGGCCTCCTACGCCAACGAGCGAGCGGACTTCACGTTCCGCCTGAGCGAGCTCCTGACACCGCGGATGCACGAGGGGGAGTTCGAGAGGCTGTTCTACGACATCGAGCTACCCCTGGCTCGAGTATTGGCGACGATGGAGCTCCACGGCATTGGCCTGGACGCCGAGCTCCTCGAGAAGCTTTCCGAGGAAGCGCAGGGAGAGCTCGAGCGGCTTCACGCGCGATGCACCGAGCTCGCCGGTCACGAGTTCAATGTCTCGTCTCCCAGACAGCTCGAGACCATCCTATTCGACGAGCTCGAGCTCCCGGTCATCAAGAAGACGAAGACCGCGCGGTCGACCGACCAAACCGTTCTCGAAGAGCTTTCCCTGATGCATCCCCTACCGGCAGCAATCCTCGAATACCGCTCGATTTCGAAGCTCAAGAGCACGTATTTAGACGCTTTACCAAGGGAGGTGAACACTGAGACGAAGCGGGTTCACACCCGCTACAACCAGCTGGTGGCTGCCACCGGGCGTCTCTCGTCGAGCGATCCGAACCTTCAAAACATCCCCATCCGCACCGAGATGGGGCGGCGGGTCCGAGATGCCTTCATCCCCGAGTCCGGCTGGTCGATGCTGTCGGCAGACTATTCCCAGATCGAGCTTCGAGTCCTCGCCCATCTGAGCCGCGACCCCGCGCTCATCGAGGCGTTTTCCAGGGGCGACGACGTGCACGTCCAAACCGCCTGCGCGCTCTTCGGCGTTGAGCCGAAGAAGGTCAATGCGGAGATGCGGGGTCAGGCGAAGACCGTCAACTACGCCGTCATTTACGGACAGACCCAGTTTGCGCTCGCCCGGAATCTCAAGATCGAACGGTCCGAGGCCAAGCGCTACATCGACGCCTTCTTCGACCAGTACGCCGGGGTGAAGGCCTTTCTCGACGAGGTGGTCGAAGAGGCGCGGGCGAATGGCTTCGTCACGACTCTCCTCGGCCGCCGGCGGACGCTACCCGACATCCGGAGTCGCAACCACAACCTGCGGACTGGCGCCGAGCGAATCGCACGAAACACCCCCATTCAAGGCACCGCCGCCGACATCATGAAGCTCGCGATGGTTCAGATCCAGCGGGACATCGAAACCCAGCGCATGAAGAGCCGGATGGTGTTGACCGTCCACGACGAGCTCGTATTCGAGTCACCCCCCAAAGAGCACAAGGCGCTCGAAGCGCTGACACGCAAGCGAATGCAGACCGCGGTGCCCCTGTCGGTACCGCTACCCGTCGAAGCCGGGTGGGGGGATAGCTGGGGGGCAGCGCACTAGGCGCGCACGCGATTCCCTAGAGAGGAGGTAGCTTGGTCCAAACAGCGGTCAGCAAGACGAGGAGCGCCCAGGAGTTCGTCGACGCGTTTGCTCGCTTTTGGAGTGCGCCCTCGGTCGGGGGGCTCGAGGAGCTGCTGGTCGAGGAGATCGTGCTCCGGCAACCCCTCACTCGCACCATCCGCGGTCTGGAAGCGAGCCAGCGTGAGTTCGCCCGAATCTTTGTAGCGATTCCGGACTTGCACGCACGCGTTGACCGTTGGGGGCCCACCGACGACGGTGTGCTGATCGAGTTTCGGCTCATCGGCACACTTGGAGGGCGCCCCCTCGAATGGCCAGCGGTCGATCACTTCGTGCTCAAAGATGGGATGGCGCTCGAACGCACGACCTACTATGACGCCAGCCGATTGCTGGCAGCCTTCGTCACCCGCCCGAAGTGCTGGCCCCGCGTCTTGCGATCGGGTCTCTTGAATCCCTGGCGCTAGGCAGGGCACGAGAGCTCTGCATTTTGCGCTTGCACGCACCGGTGCGCGCTCGCAAGAGGCGTGTCGAAAGGAAGAAACGAAAGATGCCCATCGACCGAAAAAGGGCGCATGAGCACACTCCGGTCCCCTTCGTCGACCCGCGCTCTTTTGGTAAGCAGCGCGTTGGTCATCATGGGCGTCAACGAATGCGAGCAAAGCAACGTCAATCAGACCTTCTACCTCCAAGACGGAACCGAATTTCAAGGCCCCATAAACGAAGACAATCGCCCAATCTACTACACGGTGAATTCGTCGATTGACCGCTTTGCCTCCGGACCGCAGAAGGTGATCTGCGACTGGCAGCAACACCCAAACATCCCGCAGGCGTTTGAAACTTACAAGCCGGGCACCGGAACCCGTCCCGGAATCGATGGGCCCCACCCGTCGGCCGAACCGACGAACCTCTTCTTGTGCACGCAGCCGACGACGTTTGCGGGGATCGTCGAAGACTACGGACCGCACGTCAACGCCGTGCACGAGCGAGACTGGAGGCCCTGGACACCTCAGGCCTACAGCGTCCACGACATCGGCGAGTGCTCCGCCTTTCTGCCGGTCGAAACCTTCGTCGGCACGATTCGCGAGCAGTTTCAGCGCCAAGCCGACAACCGCCTGGGCGAGCAAACGTCCCCCGATAGCACGGACATCGCCCTGTGGCTCGACTTCACCGTCGAGCTGAAAGACCATGCCCAAGATGTGCTCGCCTGGACCGATTTCACTGCCCACGGCATCGGGTTTGAAGAGCGGTTTCCGCCTGCGTCCCAGAGCGCCAGCGGGCTCAACGAGGTGGTGCTCGAAGCGATGTACCGCGTGGATGGCGATATGCGGTGGAGCTTCGACCCGGGCTGGCTCGGCAACTCGGTAGGCGCAACGTTCCTCAGCACCGCGATTCAGGGCACTCTACTGAGCACCGCAGGCACTCTTTTCCCTTGGCTCTTTTTCATCGGCAACTGCGAAAGGGATCGCAATCTTCGGATGCACCTCCGAGGCCGTTTTCAGGCCACCCCCGACGGAGGCGTAGGACTGGCTCTAAACACCACCGAGACCTGTGGCCCCGACCAGCGCCAGCCTTGTACCTGGACGCGAGTGCAAAGCTGGTCCGTCTTTCGACCGGTCTGCAACAATCGAATCAAGCCTAAACTGCAGCGCCGGTTCACGGAGGGCGCCATCATCGGCCTGCAGGATGAGTACGGCGCGCCGCGCGACCTCACCATGCGGTCGGACGGCACGAGCCTGCTGCCGTGGGAGTGGCCGATCGTCCGCGTCGAAATGACCCCGGCCGAAATCCACTTCATCTTCCTCGAGGAATGCGACGACGACCCCGAGCTCTGCGACGAGTTGCGTGCGGCGCGCGTGTGTGGTTTTGATCGGGCAGTCTCCAACGAGTACCGCGTTCTCACCATCGGAGGCATCGAATGAAGCGCCTAGTTCTCCTTACGTTGATGCTCGGCGGCTGCAGCGATGAGCTCGGCCCCGAAGGACAGGCCGCGCAGCGCGTGTGCGACGCCTATGTGGCGGCCTGCCAGCCCGCGGTCGCGGAAGCTTGCTTTCAAGAATACGCACTCTTTGCCGGCCACGAGGTCCATGGCGAGTGCGCCACCGACTACCTCATCGGCCGCACATGCCAGACCGACAACGGTTGTGACAACGAGGCCTGTGGCGATCCCTACGACGACCTCATTCGATGCGTAGAGATGATGGAGAGGCAACGGGAGTAGCCCGGCGTCTGCCATCCACCGGGTAAGCTCGGCTCAGCCCGTCTCACGGTGCGACGGTGCAGGGGAACGGCTCGACACCCGGAAAGAGCGTGACGAAGTCGCCCTCTTCGGCGCGGCTCTCGAGGGTGTCAGGGTCGGTGACCGCGCGCAAAAACCAGTCACGCATCACCTCGCCAGCCACGCTGCCCGCCCAGAGCTCGGGACGGAGCGTGACGAGGTGTGTGCTCTCGGTGGACACGGTGGTGTAGTAATAGTTGATCCCGTTTAGCTCCTTAGTGTCGCAATACGCTTGGCGCATCGTATTGAACCATTGCGCCTGCCAGAACTCTTCTCCCTCGTCCCCGGTGAAGAAGGCGTCCCCGCGTTGTGTATCGTCAAACTGGTTGCTCAAAATCAACATCTGTTGCTCAGGCACCTGCTTGAGGCGTGGCGAAATAGCCTCGTAGAGGACCGGACCGAGCGCGCAATCGCCGACGAAGCAGTAGGGCGGCAGGTTGGGGAGCGTCCCCCAAGCGGGGATCTTGAGTAGACCAAGGCCAGCCACGCCGAGTATCTGACCGTTGTCGAGTGCGCCGCCGGCATCGGGGAAAGCGATCGTCCTCGGCCACTGCAGGTCGTCGAGGAACCAGTGGTAGTTGTAGAGCGTGCCGTAGCCGCCCGCCGACCAGCCGCCGAAGAGAGCGATGATCTCGTCCGGTCGGAAGCCATCGCCGCCCTCCGCGTCCATGAGCTTCCAGATGACGTCTCTCACCATCTGGACGGCGGCCCGCAGGTTCACCCCTCCGTATCGAGGCAACTCCAATGGCCCCAGGGTCTCGGTGACGCCACCACCGGCAAAGACGTCCTGGTGGCAGTAAGGCAGATAGACCTTGGTCCAGTTCGCAAACGGGCTCTCGGCCGGGTCGTTGGAGGCGAGCCCGGCTCCAAGAGCCTCGTCGTCCATGGCGTTGAAGAGATTGTTGCTGCCCTCGAGTCGACTTTCGAACCTGGGCACGCAATCGACTTCGAAGGCGCACACGCCACCACCCTGAAGCCCGACGATGATGCGATCGAGACGCTCTCCTTCCGGCGCGAGCCTCACCTGGAAGGCATAAGGGCTACCATCGCCGCACAGAGTGCCCCACTTGTCGCCGTCGACGACGACTTGCAGGTACTCTCCGCGAGGGGCGTCGAAGTCAGCGTTCGACGGTCCGCACGAGAGGCTGAGCGAGCCGGTGTCCGCATGCCCGGTTGCGGTGATGCAATCGACTTGGTGAACCGCACGGTCGATGTACGTGGCTGGATTGACCGCGATCAATTCTTCGACCGCCGCGCAAGCACCCTGGACTTCGCTCACGGCAGTGTCGACCAGAGCCTGACGCTCAGCGTCGACGGTGGAGCAGTCGTCGTCGGCGAGACAGGCGTTGATCGCCGAGAGCGCGCCGTCGATCATGGTGGCCGCTGCGGTGTGCGCGGTCCGGAGGCAGCTCTGGCTTGCCGCGTCGACGGTCGGCCACACCGCGCCCTGCGGCCCACCGTACGTGCGCCATCCAAGCGACGACGCCTCCGAGGAGCAAGAGTTTCGCAATCGGCCAACCAGCGAGTCGACCGTCAGCAATCCGAACTCACCGTCGGCACAACTGGCTCGCACGCTTTGTTCGAGCGTGGAGAGCGAGGCAGCAATGTCGGTGTCGTCGGCTGCACAGGGTGCGTCCGTATTGCCGTAGCA
>JBFICQ010000138.1:0-9344 GCA_041581895.1 Polyangiales bacterium
AAACGACGTTTTGTCGTCGTAGTGGAGGCCCACGGGGATGATCACAGGCGCCACGGTATTCGGGTCGCGCAGTTGTTTCGCCCGATAGTAGAGCCGGGCGGCACCGGTTTTCAGCTCCTGTAGGGAAGGGGCGTCGTGGCTCACACCCTCGGGGAAAAGCGTGGCGAATCGCCCATCGCAGACCGCCTGCGCCAAGGCATCAAGGCTCTTTCGATTCGCCGCCCGTCGTGCCTCATCGTCCGCATTCTTGAGGTCGACCGCTCGGTAGATGGGAACCGTGCCGAGTGCGCGCATCACCTGGCCCACGATCGGCCACTTGAAGAGACCATGTCGCGCGCCAAACACGACTCTCCTTGGAAACGTGCTCACGATGAGCGCAGGATCGACGAGGCCGTTAGGGTGCCAGGCGATCAGAATGCCTCCGCCGTTCTTTGGCACGTGATCGGCGCCTACGACTTCAACGCGTCGAAAAAACAAACTCACCAAGAAGCGAACGAGTCGTACCGCGGTGGTGGTGGCGATGGCCATGCCCCATCATATCCCGAGAAAAAAGCGACATCTCCTTTTTCGTCGCTGCAATACGCGCTAGAGACGCTCGTGATGAGAAGTGAGCGCATTGCGATTGGTTTTGTTGCGCTCGCCGTTCTGTCATCAGGTTGCAAGAGGAAGGAGGCGGTCGTGGAACCGCCCACTCCCGTGCGGGAGGCGCCTCCCACGTACGTGGGCACACGTGCGTGCGCATCTTGTCACGAAGAGGCGCACCAAGACTGGCTGGGCTCACACCACGATCTGGCGATGCAAGTGGCAACGCCAGATACCGTGCTCGGAGATTTCGGAGGCACGCGCGCGAGCTACTACGGCGAGACGGTGACCTTCGTTCGGGAAAAAGACGCGTTCTTCGTGGAGGCAGTGGGCGCGAACGGCGAGCAGGACCGCTTTGCGGTGAGCTACACGTTTGGGGTTGCGCCGCTTCAGCAGTATCTGGTGGAAACCGAGCCCGGTCGTCTCCAAGCGTTCCCCTTCGCTTGGGACACTCGCCCGAAAGAGCGCGGTGGCCAGCGTTGGTTCCATCTGCATCCAGACGAGCACATCGAGCCCGGGGATCCGCTCCATTGGACCGGCCCTAGTTACAATTGGAACCACGCGTGCGCCGATTGTCATTCGACCGCGCTCGACAAGAACTACGACCGCGCCTCTAAGCGATACGCGACCGAATACTTCGAGATGAATGTCGGTTGTGAGGCGTGTCACGGACCAGGGTCGACGCACATCGAGCTCGCCGAGGCGAAACGACGTTTCAAGGACACCGGCTTCGATCGTCGTCTCTCGGCGCCTCGCGAGCGCAAATGGAGCTTCGTCGAGGGCGCCGACATCGCAGTTCTCGCGACGGGGTCGCTGAGCGACGAGCTCGAAAGTTGCGCCCCTTGTCATTCCCGCCGGGCCGATCTCGGTGGTGCCCCCGGAGCCTACCACGATCGCTATCGGCTCGCCGTGCTCGACGAGCACCTCTACTTCGACGACGGGCAAATCAAAGACGAAGTCTACGTATACGGGTCTTTTTTGCAGAGCAAGATGTACGCTGCGGGCGTGGTTTGTAGCGACTGCCACGAGCCGCACAGCGCGACCCTTCGCGCAGAGGGAAATGCCCTATGCACGCGATGCCACAAGGCTGAGGTGTTCGACGGGCCACAGCACTCCTTTCACGAGGCGCTGACGCCCGGCGGCTCATGCACCGACTGCCACATGCCTGAGCGCACCTACATGGGGATCGATCAGCGAGGGGACCATCGCTTTGCGGTTCCGCGCCCGGCCCTTTCCGCGAGCATCGGCGCACCAAATCCGTGCACGAAATGCCACGCTGACAAGACGCCTGCGTGGGCTGAGCGAGAGATAGCCACGCGCTTCGATACTCGAGCAGATCATGAGTTCGCGGTTGCCCTTTTTGCGGCGCGCCATCAGCAGCCTGGTGCCGAGCAGGCTTTGGCAGAGCTCGTGGCCAAAGGCACCGCTCCGGCGATTGTGCGCGCCACCGCGCTTCTCGAGCTCCGAAACCTTCGCTCTCGTTCCTTGCCGGCCTTACTGATGCGCGCCTCGAGTGACCCGAGCCCGATCGTGCGTCGATCGGTAGCGCTTGCTGCAAGGGAGCTACCCGCCAACCTTCGTCCCGAAGTCGTAGTCGCCCTTCTCGATGACCCCCTGCGCACCGTCCGAATCGAGGCGGTGTCCACTCTGTTGAGGAGTAACACTCGCGACTGGAAACCGGCGGATCGCGAGGCATTCGATCGAGCCACGGCCGAGTATGAAGAAGCCCGTGCATTCAACGCCGACCGCGCTGAAGGGCTGGTCGATCTCGCACATCTAGCGACGGTCAAACGCACTCCCGAGAAGGCCGAGGCGATACTACGCGAGGCGATTGATATCGATCCGACCTTCACTGCAGGTCATGTCAACCTCGCCGACCTCTACCGAGAAATGGGTCGCGATCGCGATGCGGAGACCGTGCTTCGTGATGCGCTAGAAAGTACTGCGGACCGAGCGACGGTCGAGCACGCGTTGGGCCTCGCGCTCATCCGTTTGGACCGGCACGCAGAGGCGCAAAAGCACTTGGCGCGTGCATATGAGCTCCGCCCTGAAAGCATTCGGTTTGGGTACGTCTACGCGGTGTCTCAATTCGATCGAGGCCGTCGAGATGCCGCGCTCCGCACTCTCGACGAGATCCACGCGCGCTATCCAGCAAATCTCGAGGTCCTGATGCTACTGCTGAACTACAATCGCCAGCTCGGCCGCAAGGACGCCGCGGCCCGTTACTCCACCGAGCTTCAAGAGTTGGGGGTGACACCGTAGCCGACGGCCAGGCTCAGTGGCAGCGAGCCCGAAGCAAAAAGAAGAGCCGACTCTTTCGAGTCGGCCCCCCAAACAATAGTCCTGACCGTCGTGCCGTGGGATCTATGTCGAGTCGAATCCCTACCGTGCTAGTAGGTGGGAACAGATGCCGTACGCTTTAGGCCCCCCGATGAAGCTAGCCGGGTCCGCACACCACGTACGCTGAAGTTCCCAATTCGACCTAGTCAGGGATTCTCTACTCCTTCCTCACCTGCACAACAGAGGGACTAGCGAATAAAATAGAGCCGGGCCTGGCAGCGGTCAACTCATTGCTTGACGGGACTCGCCTTTAGCGCAGCGCGCCCTTCTTTCACGTACACCGTGAAGCGAACCGAGGCTGCATTATGGCGCTTCATGACCTGCTCGCGAGCGGCATGAAGTTTGCTGACGAACTTGTCGAAGCTGAGACCAGCCACAGGCCCGCCGCATTCCCTCTGGGTGGCGACGAATTCGTCGAAGACCTCGCGGAAATGAGCCTCTTCAACTTGATCCGCCGCGCCGGACTTCTCGAGCAGCTCTTTCGGGATGTGCGTGACTTGGGTCGACTGTTCGGTATCGTCGAAGCCATCGTCGAAGTCGGCATCCTCCTCGACGATTGCGCGCGGGCGAGTTGGCGGGTCGTCTGGCGGAGGGGTCCAATCGTTTTCAGCACGTGCCACCGGTGACTGTCGGTGCCGTGGCGTAGGCGCTACGGGCGGGGACGACTGAGAGCGAGCTGGCCTCGTCGGTGGCCCCCCCTGTGGCCGCGCAGTCGGAGTGTCCTTGGGTCGTGCGGTCGTCGTCCCACCCGGGGCTCGAGCCGACACTTCGGTCTTTGGGCTGTCGCTTTCGGCCGCTTCGGCTACCGAGGTGCGTCGCGCGGTAGGCGCTTCTTGCCCAAACCCGAAGTAGCCGGTGTCGGCGCTGTCGCGCGTGGAGCTCAGCATGTCATCCAGATCGACAGAGGCCCGCTTCTGAGCATCCTTCTTGAAGCCTACACCTGCGTACAGTGCAGTGTTGATTCCCTCCGCGATCTTTCGGTAATGACGTCGGAGCTCGCTCGCTGGCAGGCCGCTGATTTCGTTTTTCGCAAGCGAAGCGCTCGCCTTGCGCAAAATCGAGACCGCCTTGTCGTGCTCCATATAGAGGAGGAAAAGCCCCAACCCGAGAAGCACGAGCGGAATTCCAATCACCGCCCACCATGGAAGCGATGCAACGTCCTCCGAGTAAGTGTTGGCGAAGAGCCCGCCCAGCCCAACACGGCTTCCCCTGCGTCCCACGACATAGCCCACTCGCGCGTGCGCTGCGCCCCCTCGTATGGGTGATCCGACTGCCCGCGTTCGCTCCCCGATTTCGACCGAGCCTTCGGTTTCCGCCATGGTGGCAACCAATCCAGCTAGCCCGCCCTTGATTTCGCTGCGCGTCGGTGCATTCGCGCCGCCCGTGTGCGCGCCGATGACCTCGTCACCGAAGAAGAACACCACCGTTGCGTTAGGCAGCTTTTCGCCGAGACGGCGCGCAAGGTCGTCTCCCACGGCCATGCCATGGACGATGGCGCCGACGTAGCGCCCGCCGTCGAACACCGGTCGGCCTGCCATTCGGTATACCTCACCGTTGTAGACCCACACATCGTCGCGCATGAATCCGCGAAGGGCGTCTCGTACGAGCGGCATCTTGTCGAGCCTTTGCTCGCTCGTGTCGTTCTTGTCGAGAGTAGCTACGACCTCGCCCTCTGCATCGACGGCGAAGATCATGTCCCCCTTGCCCTCCTCGAGCTTGGCATTTAGGGCGTTGAGTTTGTTGCTCAGCCGCTTGCGTACGCTCGGACTCGGAGTGCCACGTTTGTTGCTCGAGCTGCGAAGCGTCTGCCGAATCTCGGGCTCGACCGCGAGCGTGGCGAGGGCGTCGAGACGAAGTCGCGCGTCCAATCGAAGCCAGAGCTCGGCCTCCACACGGTCGCGCCGGAGCTGCTCGTCCAGCTGGAATTCCACTTCTCGGCTCGCCGCCGACTTGTTGAGAAATGCTCCCGCTAAGGCAACCCCAAGAGCCACTGCGAGAACCAAGTACCAAAGACGCGACAACATCGGTTACTTCCTCCCGCTCTTGAGCTTCAGTGCGTCTACCTGAAGTGTCTTGCCCGCTGGGACGGTGACTCGACGGGTCGCGACCTGGTCGGGCCCCCTCAATATCCTCAAGGAGTAGGGTCCGGGCGGCACGCTGTCGAAGCGGAACTTCCCGCCGGAGGAGACCGCGGCGCAGGCGACTAACTCGCGGATCGAGTGCAAGTATCCGTCGACGTGACCGTAATAGAGATCACCGAGGCGCCACGGACCACCCGCTGGCACCGGTATGGCTCGAACGGCCCCAGGACCGGACTCGAGCGGGGTGAATCCAGGAAGTCCCTCGACCGAAAGCCCGTGCGTGAAGGCGTCGCGATTTTCGACGCGCACTTTCGTTCCTGTGCGCGCCGCGATCGTCGATGGATCGAGGGCGCCGCCTCGAAAGCTAAAGGTGCAGCCGATCGGTGGTCCGGTGGATTTTCCGGTGAGGACTGCCAACAAGGCGTCATTGGTCTGTGTTTCGCGTTGTTCCGGAAGCGCGCCGTTCCACACTTTCCAGTAGTAGTCCTTGGCCGACCTCGAGTCCTTTGCTGGGGCAACGGTCGCCAGTACGGAGCCTTCGACGGTTTCGGCAAAAACCCCCGGGCTGACCATCGATGCAGATGCTGCGACTGCGGCCGCCAGCATCGTCCAAGTCATCCTCCCCCGCATCGCTATGTTTGTATTATTACAGCTTGACTGAGAGAAAGGTAACGAAATTCAACGATCTTTCGAAAACCGACGGCCTGGAGGCCCCTCAGTCGGGTGGCTCCGGCTCCGCCTTGTAGTCGACGACCCTCACCGGATTCGGGTGGAGGTGAGCCCGCATCGACTCGGTCATACCCCCGGGATCACCGCCGATTTCGATGGCCGTCGGCTTCGGGAACTCGAACACCACATCCTCCGCGTAGAAATCGTGCAGGTCCTCGCTGCGGTAGGTGCCCTTCCAAGCGCTGAGCATGTGTGCAGCGATGTGAAGCGGGTGCGCCGCAACGACTCGAAGACAAAAGCGGTCTTCGGGGCGGGCATCGGCGAACGGGAAAATCCTGAACCCAAACCCCCAGTACGGAATCGTCGAAACCAATGCAGCTATGCACTTGCCGTCGAAAAGAACTTCGCCCGCCTCGACGTAGCGTCCGGTCGGTTGACCCTCTTTGTCGAGCTCTTGTGCCGGCGCTCCCCGATTGACGATTCGAACCTCGAGCCGTGGACGGATGGCCAGCTCTGGAATCGTCAGCGCTGGTATCGAGATGGCATACGATGCTGCGCCCGTCGCGTGTCTGCCGATCCAGGGTACGTGCCGCACGATCGAGCGCACTTCGTGGAAGTGCTTGAGGCCGAGCGCATCGAAGCCAGCTCCGGCGAAAGGGGTCAGCAGACCTTCGACCTCGATGAGCCGCAGGTGCCTGTAAGCGCTGTCATGACGAAGTCGCGCGAGATCCGCGAAAACTCCTTTTCGACTCGTGCCAGCTCCCAACGCCCAAGCTAGCGAATTTCCAGTCCCGAGCCTCAAAAGACCAAAACGCGGCGGCTCTTGACCGGACTCTTTTGCTTCTCGCGTGATCGTGGTCACCATCTGGACGAATGTTCCGTCACCGCCTCCCGTGAGGACGACGGGATAACCGGATTGGACGATGTGCCGGGCGATACTTCGTGCCTCGCTGAGGCTCTTCGACAGGAACAAGTCTCCGGTTCCGACGACTTGATCGAAGCTGTCCACCAGTTCGTCGGTCACTTGTCTCGCATTGCCGTTCAGCACTACGGCAATGCGGTCCTCCTTGGGCAATGCGGGCTTTTGTCTCGGTTCCATGACCCGCGGCCCTAGCAGCCGTTACAGCCTGACGAGCGCAGCTCCCCAGGTGAATCCCGATCCGAATGCCGGAAGCAGCACGAGATCACCCTTTTTCGCGCGTCCCTGCTGAATCGCCTCGCTCAGCGCTAGAGGGATCGAGGCGGCGGTGGTGTTTCCGTACCTCTCCATGTTGTGAACGACCTTCTCAGGTGGGATCTCCAACTTCTGAGCTACGAACTCGTTGATGCGTTTGTTGGCCTGATGCGGGACCACCAGATCGAGGTCTTGTACCGAGATGCCGTTCCGTCTGAGAACGGACAGGCTCACCTCGGGCATCTTCGTAGTCGCCCAACGGAACACGTGTCGCCCGTTCATCGCCGGCCAAATCGCCCTGTTGTCGATCATCTCGTGAGTGATGCGCGGCATATGAGCGCTGGACGGCGCTTCGATCCACAAATCCTTCGCGCCGCTTCCATCGGCATGGACTTCGACGTCGATGATTCCGGTGTTCTCGTCTTCGGTCGGTCCCAGAATCGCGCATGCTGCACCGTCCCCGAAAAGCACGGTTACATCGCGCCCTTCATCAGTGAAATCGATGCCAGTGGAGTGAACTTCGGCGCCGACCAGGGCTATCCTCTGATACATTCCGCACTTGACCCAGGCGTCTGCGACCTGAAGTCCGTAAAGGAAGCCGCTGCACTGATTGCGGACGTCCAATGCGGGAACACCGCCTAGCTCCAACTTGTGGTTTAGAAAGCAGCCGCTTCCGGGAAACTCGTGATCGGCCGAAAGCGTCGCGAAGATGATCGCATCGATATCGGACACTTCAATTCCCGCATTCTCGCAAGCCATCTTGACGGCGGGAACCGCGAGATCGCTCACGCCGATGCCGCTTCGTTCGATGTATCGACGCTCCTTGATTCCACTTCGTTGCTGTATCCATTCGTCACTGGTGTCGAACATCTTTGCGAGATCGTCGTTGGTGACGACCTTGGTGGGTACGTAGTGCCCAAGCCCTAGAAATGCGGTCTTTGTCATATCGGAGCCCCTTGCGATTGCTGCGAGCCTAGCGAACCCGTCGATCCCCCACAAGTCGGGGCCGGAATGCGCCACGAGGCCGTCCTGCTATAGTCGCCGCGCCCTTGGCCGAGTGGCGGAATTGGCAGACGCGCCGGATTCAAAATCCGGTGTCCGCAAGGACGTGTCGGTTCGAGTCCGACCTCGGCTACCAAGGGGGTCGCGTCGAGGAGTAGTACTCCTTTCCGCTCGCGAATTGTCGACTGAGACTCCGGTGCCAGTTTTGGCAACCACTTTGATGGTTCGATTGGGGAATAGGGCGCTACAGACGCCTGTTGCTCTGCATAGAACACATCACTGGGGGCTGTATGAAGCTCGAGATCGACGCGCCGCAACGACCAACCCTGGATATCAGCCATGACCGACTCACAGTCTTGAGAGATGCACACCGAACACTCATCGCGCTGGCCGATGGGGCGGACTCAGGAGGGGAGTCGCACGCTGCAGCGGCCCTTACGGTGCGAGAGCTTACTCGCTGCTTTCGCAATGGGGCTCTCCCGGACGATCCCCGTGACTGGGAAATGATCCTTCAGGGGATCGACCTGACCGTGTTCAAAGACCCGGTTGCCAGTGACGCGAGCGCCCTGGTCATGCTCGTGCAGCGGGACGTCGTCGTCGGCGCGTGCGTCGGGGATGGCCTCGCCTATATCGTTCCCGCCGTCGGCGATGTGACGCTATTGACAGGTGGACACCGTGGCGGGCCGCGCATCGGAACGGGCATGGCCGTGCCCGTCGGATTCGGTCCAGTCCCGCTGGATGGCAGGCTGATCACCCGCCGCGCCGCTAGGGTCGACGGCCGCTCGACCGTCGCCGCTTAGCCGGGCGACCGTTGCTTCTTCGGTGCTTCGGGGCCGAAGGGCTTGAGCCAGAGAATGAGGGCGGGCATGAGCAGGAAGTCGGCGATTAGGGCTGTCGCGATGACGGCGGCTATCAAAACGCCGAAGCTCTTTTGGCCATCCATCAGCGACAAAAGGTTCATAAGAAAACCCGCGATCAAGATGGCCGAGGTAATCACGAGCGCACGGCCGACGCCCTCGAGCGACACGTAGAGCGCCTTTTCGTAGTTGCGGGTGTTCAAGAACTCGTGGTGGTAGCGGGTCATCAAATGAATCGTATCGTCGACCGCGATTCCAATGGCGACCGGAGCGATCAGCAACCGGTAGTAATCGAGCGGCATGCCCACCCAGCCCATGCCGCCGAGGACGAGAAGCACCGGTGAGAGATTCGGAATCATCGACAGGAGACCGATCTTCACCGACCGGAAGACGAGGATCATCATCAGGCTGACCACGGTGAAAGCGAGAAGGGCACCCTGGATCTGGCTCCACGTGATGTAGTCGACGAACTTGAGCCACAACGCGCCGACGCCCGTCTTGCTGACCGTCGTGCTGTTCAAAGGCTGTGCCTCGAGGTGGGCGTTGATGCCATCAACCACCCCCTGAAGGCGACTCGTCTCTACCAGCTTGCAACGGAGCTCGAGGCTCGTACGAGCGTAGTCCATCGAGACATAGTCT
>JBFICQ010000139.1:0-9332 GCA_041581895.1 Polyangiales bacterium
CGCAACATCCCGCTGCTCGACGACACGATCGCCGGCCGCATCTTCGAGATGTTGCAGAACGCGCTCGATACGCCGCTCGACAAGCTCGAAGGCATACCAGGCTTCTTGAGCAGCAACGGTTTCAAGCTGCTCGCGCTCCACAAGGAGGTGGGTCAGCTCGTCGATTTCGTGCAAAAGCTCCACGACCGACAAGCGCTCGAGAAACGCGAGGCTCGCCGCCGGTTCCTCGGCGGGGAGGGCTTCGTTGCATGGCCCGGCCCCGCTCTCAAGAAGTTCATCGACGAGTTCGTGGTCCACAACCGGATGCTTTCGGGGGGCTTCGTCGTCGACGGCCAGACCGTCACCCTGGCGGACATCACCCGTCCCGTGCTTTTTTTCGTCGGCGAACGCGACACGATCGCCAATGAAAACGCGATCCGCGCCATCCGAGGCGCAGCTCCGAACGCCGAGCTTTACGAGGTGTCGATGCGGGCCGGCCACTTCGGTCTGGTGGTGGGCAAGCAGGCGATGGCGTTTAGTTGGCCCACGGTTGCGAGCTGGGTGCGGTGGCGTGAGGGGCTCGGAGAAAAGCCCGAAGCGCTCCGCGTGCCACCCGCACTCGAAGAGCCCGAAGAGGCGGACTTCGAGGCCGTCGACTTCGATCTCGAGCTTTTTTATCAAACGATCGTTGGCTCTCTCGGATCTTGGTGGAATCGACTCGGACGCACCGCATCCGATTACGGACAGCAACTCGACAGCCTTCGTTGGCAGGTGCCCCGACTCAGCGTCTTGCAGGCGCTCAAGCCCGATACCCGCGTGAGCCTCGGGCTCGCCCTCACCGAGCAGGCCACGCAAAACCCAGAAGGCACGTTCTTTCTCTGGCAGGGTCGCGCCTTCTCGTACGCGCAGGCCGAGCGACGCGTCGACAACATCGTGCGCGGGCTCATCCGGTGCGGGGTGCGGCGCGGGGAGCGCGTCGCGGTGCTGATGGGCCCGCGTCCGAGCTATCTCTCGGTGACCGCGGCGCTCAGTCGTTTGGGCGCCGTTCCCATGTTGTTGAGTCCGACTCGGCCCAAAGAGCTCCTCGAAGAGGCCGTCAAGGGTTTCGGTCCGCGCTATCTGGTGGCGGATCCGGAAAGTGCCGCGCTCGGCAAACGCTTGTCGAGTGAGCTCCTAGTGTTGGGTGGCGCGAATGAGGAGCGCACGATCCCACCCGGCGCCACCGACATGGAGCAGATCGATCCAGACTCGGTCGAGCTTCCCGCATGGTACGAGCCCAATCCGGGCTGCGCACGAGACCTTGCCATGGTCATGCTCACCGCCGGCCGCGGAAAGAAACCCCGCGCCGCGAAGATCACCAATCAGCGCTGGGCATTTTCCGCTTACGGGACGGCCGCTGCTTGCACCTTGTCACCCAAAGACACCGTCTACTGCTGCCTTCCGCTTCACCACCCGGCCGGGATGCTCGTGAGCGTAGGTGGCGGACTGGTCGGGGGCTCGCGCCTCGCGCTCGCGGAAGGGTTCCGGGCAGAGCAGTTCTGGGAAGAAGTGCGTCGTTACGGGGCGACGGTCGTCTTTTACGCGGGCGAGATGCTGCGCGCTCTCTTGGAGCTCGAGCCCTCGGCCGCCGACAACGAAAACCCGATTCGGTTGTTCGCCGGAAGCGGCCTGCGTCGCGATGCCTGGCAGCAAGTCGTCGAGCGTTTCGGCCCGGTCGGCATTCTCGAGTTCTACGCTTCGACCGAGGGCAATGCGGTCCTCGCCAATGCCTCGGGTAAGAAGGTCGGTGCGCTCGGAAGACCGCTTCCTGGTAGCGCCGAGGTGGAGCTGATCCGCTACGATTTCGAACGCCGCGAGTTCGCCCGCGACGAGCGTGGGCTATTCGTTCGCTGCGAAGTGGACGAGCCCGGGGTGCTGTTGGCTCGTCTCGATGCGGAGCATCCCGTCGCGAGCTTTGCGGGGGGAGACGAGGCTGGGATGCGTCTGCTGCAAGGGGTGTTTGAGCGTGACGATACCTGGTTTGTCACGTGGGACGTGCTTCGTTGCGACGCCGACGGGGACTACTGGTTCGTCGACCGATTGAGTCGCATGCTGCGAACATCGCACGGGCCGGTGGCGACTCGGAGCATCGAAGACGCCCTCTACGGGTTTTCGGCCCTTCGCCAGACCGTCGTCTATGGGATCGAGCGAGACGGCTTGGAGTATTCGGTGGCGGTGGTAGCCACCCATGGCAACCGCGACCTCGACCTTGCGGCTTGGAACGCTTTCGTCGCCGGGCTCGACCCGAGCCATCGACCGACATGGGTCAAGCGGGTCGCGCGGATCCCGATGACCGATGGCTTCCGCCCGGACAAGTCCGCATTGGAAGGCGATTTGCTGGCGAACGCGGCAGAGCTCTACGCGCTCGACGAGCAGGAGCAACGCTACGCGCCCGCTCGAGACATCACTTCCGCGCTCCGCCCCTGAGTCACAAAATCGCGCGTTCCCCCCTCTCTTGCTACAACCCGTCTCGATGGGGTCCCGAGCTCGCTCCTTGCTTTGCCTTTTGACGTGCACCCTGGCGTTCGGATGCAGCGACCCTGCACGCACGAGCTCGCCTTGTTTTGATACGTCAGGCTGCGCGAGCGGGGTTTGTACGGTCACGGTCTACGGCAACTACTGCTTGAACACCTGCACGGCCGACGTGGTCCGATGCGATGACGATGAGGCCTGCGTGCAGGGTGAGGGGCTTTCGTTCGACGGCGGAGTCGATGGAGGTGCCGACGCCGACGCCGGTGTGGAGGGTGGGGCGGATTTCTGGGTGTGCCTCCCAGGAGAGCTCGACGACGAGGATTTCACTCCGGTTCCCATCGGTGGGGTGTGCACCTACAGCATCGACTGCGAGGTCAGCGGAATCTGTGTGTGTCTTGCGGGGCAAGATTGCGACATCGAGAATGCCAACCGTACGGGTCCTGTCTGCGTCGAGGTCTGTGATCCGACCGCCGCCAACCGGTGTCCGTTTCTGCAGGCCTGCGTGGATTTGGGCACGGGCCGCGGTTTTTGCGATCCCACGACCGCCTCGCCTAATTGACCGTTTACGACGAGCCGCCCCGACATTAGACTCGTTGGGCATGCCCACACCTCAAGAGACAGTCGAAGCCCTCCGCGGCTATCTGCGTTCACACCCTGAAGAAATCGGTCGCGCCGTGAGGAGCGCGCTCGGGCTTCGCTTCGGTGTTCCACTTGCTGCCCTTCGATGGCTCGGCGCCCAAGCCGAGCGTGCTGGCAAAGTCGAAGACTTCAGCATCGACTCCGTCCCCCCTGGCCTTCGGTTGTCCGGCAACATCCAAATGATGTCGACCCCCATCCGCGCCTCGGCCATCATCTTCGTCGAGCGGGTCGTGTTCAACGACGAAGAGCTCACCGTGGCTCTTCGTCTCGAGGACGTTGCGATGAAGCTCAACGGCGATTCCGAAACCCCGGTGGCCGCGCTGATCAAGTCTGGAGCTCTCGACCTCACCAACCCGGGGACACTCGTTGCCTACATGCCCGGGCGCTCTCCGATTCTCGCGGAGGCCAACGGCGATCGGATCGTCCTCGATCTCATGCGCGATCCGAAGATCGGCACGAACCCGCTGGTCCGGCGTGCCGTTTCGCTCCTGACGTCGTTCGTCACGCTGCACGGTGTGGAGACCGACCCCGAGCACGTCGACATCGCGTTTCGTGCGCTTCCGGTCGGCCTTGGCGGGGTTGTTCGCTCGGTTCGAAAGCACGTCGTCCTTCCATCGATGAACCGCCTTCTTCCACGCACGAGGTAGCATGCCCATCTGCCGTTCATGTGAAGACGAAGTCGACGAGCTCGTCTCGGTCAAGGCTGCGGGCCGTCGTATGAAAGTCTGCGAAGACTGCGCCGAGCGCCTTCTCGAAGAAGCGGAGATCGCCGAGATGAGCGAGTCCGTCATCCAAGACATGATGGGCTACAAGGGCCGCCGCTAGCGCCGTCCTAAGAGCCTCGCCACCCCGACGATGCTGTAGAGCACGGAGACGCCGAGCAGGACGAACTTCACCCCTGCGAACGCCAGGGCGAGCTGCGGATAGGGGGCAGGCGACGTGACACGCGCCACCTCGAACAGCAGAACACCGTTTTCGAGCACGTCGAAGCCTGCAGCGATGGTTGCTGCCCAAGCGGCAAGCGCGCCCCAGGTCTCGTCATCAAGTCGCTTGGCGACCCAAACCGCGAGCATCGAAAAGAACAAACCGTAGATGAGCAGGTACACGAAGTCGATGATCAGACTGAGCTTTGCGTGCCCGAGCGCCGACTTACTCTTCCACTCGAGCAAAATCGCAAGAGCGCGATGAGGAGTTCCTGCGATCTCGAACGAAACGATGCCCCACGGCGCAGCCTCGCCCTGCAGTGGCACATCCACGAAAGCCATGAGGGCCGTTGAGAACACCAGGAGCGCACCAAAGCGCAGGGTCAGCGCGCCCAGGAATTGTGGCTCGAGTGACCAAAGAGGATGGGACACTAGCTGTCAGGTGCCGAGTCGCCCTTGGGCTTGCCTTTGTTGGCGGGACTGGGCTCGGGCTCACGCGGGATGTTTCGAATGCGAAGCGCCTCGAGCTCCTCCTGCAAGAACTCCATTTCGAGCTCCGCGCGGCTTCGGGCGGCCACCGCTCGCGCAACTGCAGCTTGGAGCTGTTCGGTCTTCGCGGCCTCTGCAGCGAGTCGAGCCTCGAGGGCGACCAGCTCCGCCTTGAGCTCGAGCCTGCGGTCTTCTTCGCGCTTCAGCTGGCGGGCCAGCCGCCGCGACGCGTCCTGCTCGGACGACAGCTTTTGCAGCGTGGCAGTCAGCTGTCGTTCCGTCTCCGAGAGGTCGCGCTCGGTTTCCGAGAGGTGCTGCTCGACCTCGGCTTTTTCCTGACGGTTTTGGGCGAGCTTATCGCGCGTGCGGATCAGTCGCCGCTCTTCGTCTTTGAGCTCTTCCCGGAGCTCGGCGACTCTGCCATCGGTTCGGGCTAGGCGCTTGGCGAGCTCGGTACGGGTGAGCCGACTCTGCTCGTAGCGAAGCTCGAGGCGCTCGGCGATCTCCCGTGTATCCGCCAAGTCTTGCCGAAGCCCCGACGCGGTGAGTCGTGCCCGATTGGCCTCTTCGCGCTCAATCTCGGCCTGCTGATAAAAGACGGTCACCGCTGCGCCCGATGCGCCAAGAAGCGCAAGTGCCATCGGGATCGTCCAGCGAAGGATCGTTTTGACGCGCTCGCGGCGTACCTCCGGCAGCGCAAGCACCGACAGCTGCTCAGCGAACTCGTCCGCCGTCGGGCGAACGTCCGCATTTCGGTTCAACCACCGCTCGAAGTACGGCGCCAGATACTTGAGCGCGTGCTTGGTCGGAGCGGGCGGCGTCTCGTGCGAACGCTCCTCGATGAAGGTGTCGACCGCGCCAGCGGCCACGTCGGCCTGCGTCTCCGGCTCGAGTGCGTTTCGAAGCGAAAGAGCGAGCGCGAACACGTCGGCTTTGTTGGTGACGGGAGGCTTCTTCTCGACCGAAGCGAACTGCGCGGCGACCTCGGGGGCAAAATAGGTCGGCGTGCCAGCCACGACCATCTCGGCTTCGGTCGCCGCCACGCCCAGGTCGAGCAAGACCGGAGTGACTTCGTCACCACCAAAGCCCGGGATTCGAGCGAGGAAGATGTTCTCGGGCTTCACGTCCTGATGGCGGACGCCCGCAACATGCATGGCCGCGAGCGCACGTGCGAGGGGCTGGAAGATCTTCAATGCCTCTTCACGGCTCAAGGGCTCGCGCTGAAGACGCGACTGCAGGGTCTCGCCGTCGTACCACGGCATGACGAACCAAAGCCGCTCCTCGAACCACCCGTGGTCTTTGAACTGCACGATCGACGGGTGGAACACGGAGGCGATCAAGCGCAACTCGCGAAGCGACGCTTGTTTCGCGCTCTTCGAGTGAGCCGCCTGATGAAGGAGCTTGAGCGCCACCACGTGGCCCGGAACTTCCGTGTCTTTGGCGCGGTATACGTCGCCAAACGCTCCGAGCCCCACGCGGGCTTCGATCGAGTAGCGGCCGCCGACGATCGTGCCGTTGGGCAAGGGCTCGATGCCTTCGCCATCCTGCTCATGACTGCGTGGGCGCTCCTCCAGAGCAAAGGCTTCGATGACGATTCGGCCGAAGCGGTCTGAGTGTCGGATGCCGTGTTTTCGAAGCACGGCCTTCGCATCGCCGATCGCCGCATCGAGTTGAGCTTCTATTTCGACCGTGCTCTTTCCGTACACGAAGGCCAATTCTTCGAGGCCCAACTCCCGCGCGAAACGAAGCTCGAGGAGCTCGGATTCTTCGGCCTTCAACGCGAATCGCAGCCCGTTGAGCGGGCTCGCAGACCTGTGCGCGGAGGGAAGGGCGCGCCATGGCAGTGCCTCGAGTCGTTGTCGGCTCGGTGGCGGGAGGGGCCTGCTGGCGTTGCGGATGTAGCCGCGCGCGGCACGATAGAGACGCGCCCGAATGCCGGGAGCCTTGATCAGGGAATCGCTGCTCGTTTTCGCGACGAACGCGCGGAGCTTGGCGAGGTAGTGCTCGGCGTGGTCTACGGAGCCGGTTCGAATTGCGAGATATTGCCGAAGACCCTCCGCGTAGTAACGAAACGCGCGCCCATGAAGGATGTCGACGATCGTTTGCGGCTGGCCTTGGGAAAGGGCGATCGATGCGGCAGCCTGTGTCAGTGCGGCGCCGCCCTTTCCAAGCGGTCTTAGTTGGTTCAGCAGAAAGGGCTCAGTTGGCATGAGTCGCCTCTACGACGGCGGGCATATAAGGATGGGTCACCCTTGTGGCGGACCTCAACAAAACGGCAAGGCTAACCCCAGCCGTACGCAACGCTCAGAAGCCAGAGCACTGCCAACAAAATCAGTGCGGCTACGATGTTCAGCACGAAGCCGACGCGCATCATTTGTCGGAGGTCGATCAAACCTTGGCCGTACGCCACCGCGTTTGGACCCGTTGCGATCGGAAGCATGAACGCACAACTCGCGGCGAGACCAACCGCAAGCGCGGGCAAGATCGGCGATACCGCAAGCTCCACGGCTGCGGCGATGGCCAGAGGGACGATCATGTTCGATGAGGCGGTGTTCGAGCATGCTTCGGTGAAGAAGACCGTGAAGAAGATCATCGCGGCCGTCAAACCCCACAGAGTGTCGATGCCCGTGATTGAGAGGAACCAATGGCTGATCGCGGAAGCAAGGCCGGTTTCGAACATCTGGGCGCCCAACGACAAACCTCCGCCGAATAAAAGTATCAGTCCCCAATCGATTCGCACCGCATCGTGCCACGGGAGCACGGGCGTCGTTCGGTCTTTATCCAAGATCAAAAAGAGCGGGGCCGCCGCGAGGATGGCAACCGCGCCAATCGGCAACGCCGCTGCTACCGCTTCCGCGTTTGGAGCACCGACGGCGCGCATGATTCCAGGGATCGTCCATCCAGCGACCGCCAACCCGAAGCACACTGCAGTCACCACTTCGCCGCGCGACCATGCTCTGGCGACGTCCGCCACCTCGGATTCAATCGGGGGAGGGGGCGCAAGCCATTGAAGCACGAGGCCGACCACCAGCGCGAGGCCGAGCGCTGCGGGCAGACCGATGCCCATCCACTGAAGAAAGTCGATGTGAATGTCGGCTTGCTCCTCGAGAAAACGAACGGTGATGAAGTTTGGGGGGCTTCCGATCAGCGTGCTCATGCCCCCGATCGAGCTTGCATACGCGACGGCCAGCACGCTTCCCGGGTTCCCCTCATGATCCTCGGGAAGGGTCCCAAGCAGGATCGGAATCAAGATCGCAGCCGTCGCGGTGTTGCTGATCCACATGGAAAGCACGACTGCAGACATCATGAAGGCGATTCGGATCCGAACAGGAGAACCTCGGACGAGCGGAAACTGCATTAGCGACCGCGCGAGACGCCTGTCGAGGCCGTGGCGTGTCATCGCGCGGGCAATGAAGAAGCCACCGATGAAGAGAAAGATCAGCGGGTCTGCGTACGGTGCGAATGCTGTCTTGCTGTCGGTGACCCCGACCACCACCATGGCGGGCCCAATCAGCAGAGCCGTGACATAGATCGGAACCACTTCGGTCACCCAGGCAATCAGCACCGCGATGAAGACGGCGGCCAACCGTTGCGCGCGCGGGTCCAATCCGAGCGGAGCGAACCACGTCGCGAGGAACAGCGCCGGGGTGAGCACCAACCCGACGGCGCGCCGCTCGAAAAAGGCCATGCTCGCGCCATCTAGCACGGCCCCCTACCGGTCCGTCCAGCCCCGCGGGCTCGAAACTTGCGCCTCCCCGAGATACGCCCCAAGGTGAATACGTCGTGGCTATCGCGCGTTCGGGATTATTGATGATTCTGGCGTGTGCGGCCGTTTATGGCTGCACACCAAAACAGGATCCGGGGCAGGCTCCGGTCGAGCAGCAAGCTCAGACGGCGCCAACGCCTACGACCAAGGACAAAGCTCCGAAGGTCGTCCTGGAAGCTCCTGTGCCGTTTTGGAACGACGGCTCCGCCCAGGGCGAAGTCGATGCGGCCAAGGCGGAGCTCGATGGGCGGTTGCTTCTCGACCTCGGCGAGGACTGGACTCCCTACATCTTCACCGACTCCTCCTCCCCCGAGGAAGAGCCGAAGCTCATGGCGTACCGGCCGACCTATCTCGCGCTCGCCCGCGGCGAGTTTCCAAAAGACCGGCATGGAGCCCGCGCGCGCAAGGACAAATACCTCGAGCTCTACGGGATTCTCCCGACCATTTCGCTATTGCGAGCTCGCTTCGACGAAGTCCGCAACCTGGAGTGTGCGGAAACCCTCGATCTGAAGCCACTGCAAGATTTCGAAGGCTTTCTCGCGTACCGACCCGGACGCCGGCCGATTCGCCGCCAGGCCCGATACGCGCTTCTCAAGCCCGAGATGGAGGCATTGGTCGCCGAGCTCGGCGTCACCAGCCTCGAGGAGATCCAGGGCTCACAATTGTCCGAGGAGCAGCGAGAGAAGGTCGAGGAGTACAAAGTGCTGGCTCCGCAGATCGAGGCCATCGCCGCAGCCCAGCAGCGATTGCAGTGCGAAGGTTTCTTCGAGGGGCGCGGTGACTACGTTCCGGGTGTGTTCGATTGGCGCACCCATGAGGCCTTGGCGGAGTTCGAGCGTCGGCATCGCGTCTATGGCTGGGGCTTCATCGGCAACGACACCTTGGCGGTGCTCCAAAAGACACCGCAAGAGGCCGAGCAGGAAGCGGTCATTCGCGTCCTGACCGAGCGTGCCATGCACGCCGCGAAGGTCATCGAAGATGGGAGCACCTCGACGCTCAAATCGGGAGAGCCGCGCACGTTCACC
>JBFICQ010000140.1:0-9316 GCA_041581895.1 Polyangiales bacterium
CAAGCCGCCCTGGGGATCAGCCGAGAAGACGCGAGCCGATTCCTTCCCAAGTATCTAAACGAGCTCGGCTTGCTCGGCCAAGACCCCTTCACCCACCTCGACGACCGAGTCGCAGAGCTCATCCGAATCGCCCTCGAACGAGGCAAGTCCGTCCGTCCACAGCTCGTGGCCGGCCTCTGTGGCGATCAGGGAGGCTACCCCGGTTCGATCGAGACCTGCGAAGAGCTCGGCCTCGACTTCGTCTCTTGCCCCCTCCCGCAGCTCCCTGGCGCCAGGCTCGCGGCCGCCCAAGCCCGGCTTCGCCAACGCAACCGTGGAGCCCGGTCTTTTTCCGCTTGCTGACCACGCGGCTTCATGTTCCAATGGGTATTGGAAGTTTGCGGTGACACTGTATGTCCGGTAGCGCGAGACGGATCGACGAAGATCCGGAAGTCGACGGTCGACACTCCGGTGTATCGCGCGCGCCCGATGCGCTGATCGGGACCATCATCGACCGCCGCTATCGAGTCGAAGCACTGCTCGGCGAGGGCGGAATGGGCTTGGTGTACCGAGTGACCCACACCGAGCTCCACAAGACCCTCGCGATCAAGGTGCTCCGAAGCCAGAACACACAAGACGAGGAAGTGCTCGCGCGGTTCAAGCGAGAAGCGCAAAGCGCATCCAACATCGGCAACGAGCACATCGTCGACATCATCGACTTTGGTACGCTCCCTGACGGTTCGACCTATTTCGTGATGGAATGTCTCGAGGGCCTCGACCTCATCGACACCATCGACTCGGTGCAGCGATTGCCCGAGGGCCGCGCGGTGCACATCGCTCGCCAGATCTGCCTCGCCCTCGGCGCAGCGCACGACGCAGGCATCGTGCATCGCGATCTGAAGCCGGAGAACGTGTTTCTGGTTCGGCGCGGCGACGACCAAGATTTCGTCAAAGTGCTCGACTTCGGAATCGCCAAGGTGGCCAACCGCCCACACCGTCTGACAAGGGACGGGGAGGTCCTCGGCACGCCCCACTACATGTCGCCCGAGCAGTGTGCAGGAGGCGACATCGACCATCGGACGGACATCTACTCGCTCGGGGTGCTGCTCTACGAGATGGTGACGGGACACGTGCCCCACGATGCCGACACCATGATGGGCATCCTCACCAAGCACATGTACGAGGAGGCGCTTTCCCCGACCGTCCGGGTTTCCAAGCTGTCGACCGAGCTCGAGCGAATCATCATGCGCTCCCTCGAGAAGAAGCCGGCGGATCGCTATCAGAGCATGCACGAGCTGGAAGCCGATTTGGCTCGCCTGCAAGAGGCGCGCGAGCCCTTGGGTTCCGATGTGATCACCCTCAGGCTGGAAGCCGGGCCGAAGCGCAAGCAGAGACGTAAGGCGGCGCTCTTCTTAGTAGGGCTCATCACGTTAGCGGTCATCGCTCTGACCGCGGTTACGGGCGTCTTTGATTCAGCCGAGGAGCCGCGTGGGCCCGCGACAACAACTTCTACCGTCGTTGATGTGCCGCTCTCCGAACCTGCAAAAAGCGAGCAGTTGCCAATAAAGTCCGAGATCGCCGAAAGCGAAGCGACAGTCGCCATCCCCGACGCGACTTCCGAAGGCCCAGAGAAGAAGCGCGCCAAGCGCAAGCCGCGCGCGAGGTCTAAGGCCTCGGAGCCGCGCGGACGAGACGACGGACCTATCCTCGATCCCTGGAAATAACAGGCTCGCTGCGAGTTGCTCGGCCTAGGCCGAACGGCTAGGGTGGCGCCCCATGGGGTCGCAATTCGGCCCGCAGGGCCGCGGAAGTCGCTTTTCCCTGGGGTTCTTGCTTATTTCCGGGCTGATGTCGGGCGGCTGCATCAACAAGGAGGGCGAGCAACTCCCGCCGGGCCTGATGACGTTCCCCATCGCGATTGAGCTGTCGCTGCCGCCTGCTGCGGACGAGCCGTCCGGGTACGTTTTCGTCGCCAACTCGAACTTCGCGCTTCAGTTCAGCACCGGGACCGTGCAGTCGTACGACCTTCAGGTCCTAAACGACGCGATCGACAGTACGGGGGCGTTCGTCGGTCAAGGCTGCGACGGGGCAGGGTTTCTCAACATCTGCCTTCAGCGCGAGGCCACGACCGGAGTGCTCAACGCCTGCATCCCTCCGGGCACCGAGACGAGCGAATGCAACTGCAATCCAGACTTCGACGAGGACTGCACCACGTGCGACTGCGATCCTCAGAGCTCGGAGCTTCGCTGCGACCCAGTTCCCCCAGATCGATGCTCGGTGATCCCCGAGCAGCTCCGGCTTCGTGATAGGGGCGCGCTCCTCAAGACGGTCATCGCTCCAGGGCTCCTGTTGGGCGAGGCCGAGATTGGCTCGTTCGCAGACGGTCTCGCCCTCTCGACTGCCGGCGAACGCCTGTACATCCCGGTCCGAAGCGAAGCGAATGTCACCTTCATCGATGTCGACCCCGAGACTGGCCGGCTCGATTGCGGCAGTGGATTCGTTCCGCAGCAGTCGTGCACGCAGTTCTATCGCACGAGCAGCGCGGAGCAGGTCAACCCGAGCGCTCCAGTGGCGATGCCCCCAGACCCGGTCGACGTGTTCGCGGGGCCTCTCGCGGAGGACTTCGCGCCGCCAGGACGCGAGAACGACCCAGCGTTCGAAGGAGACTACATTTTGGTGGCGCACCGCGAGGGCAAGGCAAGCCTCCTTTTCGACCAGGAGCGCGGCGGCGTCGCGCGCCCTCGGATCGCCGCGAGCCTGGACGAGCTTGCGCCTGAACAGGTAACGATCACGTACCAGCCCGGCTCGAAAAAGGCCTGGATCTCGAGCGCGCTGAGCAATCAGGTAGTCCGCATCGGGATCGCCGTCGATGGGGATCCGACGCAGAGCAGCCTCTTCAATGCGGGCACGTTGCTGGTGACCGGTCTCGACCGGGGCGACGTGATGCGCGACATCGCGTTCGACCCGAGGCCGGATCGTAACCTCGCCTACATGGTTTCTCGCTCTCCGGAGTCCCTCGTCGTGGCCCGTACCGATGAGGCGGGCGAGCAGCTCAGTGTCGTCGACCAAATCTCGGTCTGTCGGGGCCCGTCGCGTCTCAAGCTCGTGGAGCTCCCGGCGCGCGGCAGCACCGTGCTGACGGCGTTCGTAAGCTGTTTCGAGCAACGCATGGTGCAGATCATCGACGCCGAGCTCTTTCAAGGGGTCACGGTCCTGACGAACATCAGTGGCTCGTTCGAATTCGTGGTCGACGTTCCTAGGGAGCGGATCTACGTCGCGGACTTCAGCACTTCGGTGTTGCGGATCGCCGATCTCGGCCCGGTTCTCGACTGCCTCGAGCTAGGGGCCACTGGGGCGGGCGGCGCGGGTGGCGCCGGCGGCGCGGGCGGCACGGGCGGCATGGCTGGCGCCGGTGGTGACGGAGGGAGCACAGGCGTGCCATCCGCGGAGTGCTCTCCCGTTGTGGTTGGGCTCGTTGGCCTGCCTCAACCGGTATCGGAGCGGCCGCGATGATCCGCTGGGCTGGCTGGGGCCTTTGCTTCGTCTTGATCGCGGCGTGCAATCGCGGGGGGACGCAGGTCGTGCTCCCCGCGCTGGACCGCTCCGCCAAGATCCAGCTCTTTTGCGCGGACCTGGAGCAAATCACAGGGGTCGATTTCGCGGTGCGCGCGCTTTTGCCACTCGAGGCGTGCGAGCTTGCGACGAGCGAGCTCGCGGCGGAGTTCACGCCCTTTCGCCTCGGCGCGGTTACGCAGATTCAATCCGGCGAGGTCGTGGCCGTCAATTTCACCGCGCGAGGGGTTTTCGACACGAGCGACACGGTCCCGGGTTTCAACGGTCTGCGTGTCGGAGAACAACCCACCGGCATTCAGGTATCGCCGTTTGATCCGGAGTTCACATACGTCAGCAGCTTTAGCTCGAAGGCCATTCAGGCGTTTCCGACCGTTCGACTCCTGACCGGCGACGATCCGCTCGATCTGGCGGAAGGCCAGGAGGTCGACACGGGGGCGGGGCCGACCGATCTCGCCCTCTATGAGCTCGTTGACGAGGCCCGGACTCTGCCCGAAGACGGTGGCCCGGTAACGGGCGTCGAGCCCGGCAACATCGTCTTTCGTTTCCTCTATGCGCCCATCCCGGACTTGGGTGTCGTTGCGCAGATCGAAGTGATCGACGCCGAAACTGGTGAGCTAGGCGAGCCGACGTTCCTAGAGCTCGAGACAGCGTCCTGCGCGACGACTGACCCTGTGCCTCCACCGCCCTCGACCTCGGCGGACTACCATCGCATCTGCCCAAATAGCGGCCCCGCGGCGCGCTTCGTCAAAGCGGTCCGAACCACGATACCCTGCGTCGACGGTCTGGAAGCCGGCCCAAGACCCGTGACTGTTCGCGTCGACTACGGAGACCCGAGCAACTTGGGCGACGACGTTCTTCTCATCGCCGATGTCAACCAACCGATCATCCATCGGTTTCTCCTCGAGAACGCAAACGGCGCCACTACCGCGCTCGACCCGATCGTGACCGACACTCCGACCACCGCGCTCGCGGTCACGCCATTCGTGCCGGCATCGTTCGACAACTTGACTGCCACGCAGCGGTATCTCTACGCGATCAGCGCCGCCGACGGCAGTGTGTTGGCGGTCGACTATACGCCGACTTCTTCGAGTTTTGGATCTGTACTGCCCGTCATCGCTGGAATTTCGGCGCGCGCCAACCAGGAGAACGTCGAATCACGCAACCGCGTGCGCTCGCTTTTCACCAACGCCCGGGCGATTGAGGTCGTAACGCCCGAGTACGTGTTGAGAACCGATCAAGAGGGCGACCTAGCAGTCAGCGATTTGTGTGACCCTATCGATAGCAATGAAGCATCGCTGGCACAGAACCCCTTCAACATGCGGGGGGTCTTTCTCGCGGTCAGCTTGGGAAGCGGAACGCTCTTCTTCCTGGATGTCTATGACCTCAACGCCCCTTGTCGTGGAGGCTCGTGCAACACCGTGACCCAGCCCGATGCGTTCGCGAGCATTCGACGACATCGGCGACGATTCGGGCTCACGCCATCTTCCTTCATCGAAATCCAAGGCACGCCGTCGTTGGTATTCAACGTCGCGCAGGGCACCCTCGACGCCGAGACGGGGGCCGCTCGCAACTCGGACGGGCCAGGGCTCGACTTCATTTCGTGCCCCGAGTCCATGTTCGGCGTGTTTGGCGATGACCCCACATCAGGTGCCGACGGTCTGATCTGCACCTCATCGCAGGTGTGGAGCAACGCGCCTTCGCAGCGGTGGGACGCGGCGTGGCAGGGCCTCATTCCCTCGTCGGAGGGAGGTCTCGGCTTGTTCTCCAACGAATCGTTTAGCGGCGAGCCCGGGAACTGGCTCGTCGCCGGAGACGTGCCGTTTTGCGAAATCGGCGTCCTCGGTCCAACCGAGCTTCCAGGCGCCGACCCTACGGTTCCGGATTTGGTGAACACGCCCTACCGCGGCGACCGTGTGCTCATCACGGGCGAGCTGCCCCCGAACCGGATGAACGACCCCGACTGCGAGAAGTTCCAGGATGTTCCCGACGAGATCGACGATTCCCCCGTCTGGTTTCCAATCGTCCGCGCCTTCAACGACGAGCTCGAGATCGGTGAGTCGCCGAACCCCAGTCGCTATACCCTCGAGCAGGTCGCGTTCTGCTTCAATCAGTTTACCGAGTACCAAATCCACACGCGCGGTGCGTATACGGTCGTCGGCACGTCGTCCGGTTTCATTCATCGGGTGATCCCGGACCCGATCACCAATGAATGCGTGCTCGACGCCGAGCGACCAATCGAGGCGCCAGGAGGGGTCCTCGACGTCGACACCGTGTTGAGCGGTAGGGCATTTCCCGGGGTTCAGTTCATCAACCCCCTCGTGAGCTTCCAGATTCAGCGGTTTGCCGAGGGCCTCGCAGTCACCGACTCGACCGTCGTAGTCCTCACCTTCAACATCTCCAACGGATTCGGGGTCTTGCTGTTCGACACGAGCGCCGGGGGCACTTCGCTACCCTCCTCGATGTTGTTCTCGGAGTCCTTCGACCGGCTTTACTTCGTCGATCTGGTGCGAGGAGTCAGGGAGATCGCGTTCGAGCCCCTTTCCAGCGTCCAGAGTTTTCAGTAGACCTGGGGCTATGGGTGTGCGGGGGAGGGCGCGAAAGAAGGACCACACCCCGGTCATGCAGCAATTCCTGCGGGCCAAGGGGGAGCATCCCGATGCGATCGTGTTCTTTCGACTCGGTGACTTCTACGAGATGTTCTACGACGATGCGGTCCACGCCGCGGAGCTCCTCGACATCACCCTGACCTCGCGAGGGACGGGGCCGGACGGCCACAAGATCCCGATGGCCGGGGTGCCTCATCACGCCGCCGCGGGATATCTGGCCACGCTGCTGCGGCACGGGGAGAAAGTCGCGATCTGCGAGCAGATGGCGGACCCCTCGACCGTCAAAGGGGTCGTCCCGCGTCAGGTCGTTCGGGTCGTGACCCCGGGGCTCTGTCTCGAGCCCGACGCCCTCGATGCAAGAGCGGAGAATTTTTTGGTCGCGGTGTCCCGCGGTGGCGGCATCGCTGCGCTCGAGGTTTCGACCGGCACGCTTCGCGCTTGCGTCGCCGAAGTTGGTCCCCAGCTCGTTGGAGAGATCGTGCGATTGGACCCGGCAGAGGTCTTGGTGGAGAACGGTGATACCGGCCTCGAGACGTTGTGCCGGGAGAGCCTTCCACGAGCTGCTGTTCGCGCCGTGCCGTCCAGCGACGGTTCCCACGTGTTGCACGAGCTCTTGCCCACGCCAGAGGTGGAGGCGCTGGTCGCCGAAGCGGCAGCCGCCGAGGCGGCTTGCCTAGCGCTGACCTATGCGCGTACACACCAGCTGGATCTCCAGATCCACCGCGCAACCCTGTATGCACCAGGCGAACGCCTGGTCCTCGACGACGCGGCGGTCCGAAACCTCGAGCTCGTCCGCACGCTCGATGGGGAACGTCGCGGCTCGCTTTTGGATTTGTTGGACGAGACCAAGACCCCGATGGGCGCTCGCACGCTTCGCGGCCGCTTGTTGGAGCCACTCACCGACGTTGACCGCATTCGTCGCCGACACGATGCAGTCGAGATCTTCGCCTCGGACCCCCGCTTTCGAGATGAAGTGCGTGCCACCCTCAGCGAGATCGGCGATCTCGAGCGGCTTGCGGTCCGCACCGCGGTCGGGTTGGCGACGCCGCGCGATCTCGGGGTCATCCGAAACGCTCTGCGCGGGGCATCGGCGCTCGACGCCCAGCTCGCAACCCGGCCCGAACAGCCGCTCGACGATGTGCTCGCCGCGCTCCGTCCCGGCGATCTGTGCGCGGACCTGCGGGCGCTGCTCGATCAGGCGCTCGTCTCGGAGCCGCCGCCCGTCGATCGACAAGGCGGGATTTTCGCCGCCGGGCACATCCGAGAGCTCGACCGCCTACGCGAGCTTTCGACGACCAGTAAAGACATCGTTCTCGATCTCGAACGACGCGAGCGCGAGCGGACAGTCATCGGATCGCTCAAGATCAAGTTCACCAAGGTCTTTGGTTACTACATCGAGATCACCCGCTCCAAGCTCGACGCGGTGCCAGACGACTACGTGCGCAAGCAAACCGTTGCCAACGGCGAGCGTTTCATCACCGCCGAGCTTGCGGAGCTCCAAGATCGAATCCTCCATGCCGACGAGCGGGTGCGGGCGCTCGAGGCTACGGCATTCGCGGAGCTGCGCGGCTCGATCGGCGAGCATGCCCCAAGGCTTCACCGATTGGCCCGGGCGATCGCGTCGATCGACACGAACGCCGCGCTTGGCGAGGTCGCCCATGCGCGTGGATATGTCCGGCCTTCGGTGGATGGCAGCCGGATCTTGTCGCTCGAAGAGAGCCGCCACCCGACGGTCGAATGCCACGCCGCCAAAGATCGTTTCGTACCCAATACGATCCAGCTCGACCCCGAAGCGACCCGTTTCATGCTGCTCACCGGACCGAACATGTCGGGCAAATCCACGGCGATGCGGCAGGCGGCCCTGGCGGTGATCATGGCCCAGGCAGGGGGTTTCGTGGCGGCCGAGCGCGCGCGAATCGGAATTGTCGATCGCATCTACACCCGCGTCGGGGCCAGCGACCATCTCGCCCGCGGTCAAAGCACATTCATGGTCGAGATGATGGAGGCCTCGGCGATCCTCCGAGGAGCTACGGAGCGCTCGTTCGTCATTCTGGATGAGATCGGACGGGGGACGAGCACCTATGACGGCCTTGCGATCGCCTGGGCGGTCGCTGAGCACCTTCACGACGTCGTTCGATGCCGCGCGATCTTCGCCACGCACTACCACGAGCTTTGCGAGCTTGCGGATCGCGCGTCGAATGCGGCGAACTACAACGTCGCGGCAAAAGAGCACGATGAGAGTATGATTTTCCTGCATCGCGTGGTGCCGGGCGGCTCGAGCCGGAGCTATGGCCTAGCCGTTGCTAGGCTCGCTGGAGTCCCACCGGTCGTCTTGGCGCGCGCGAAAACCAAGCTTGGCGAGCTCGAGGCGCTGCACGAATCGACCGAACCATCCAGTGCTTCACAATTCGCGCTATTTGAGGCCGGCGTGCCGCCACGATCCGAGGTGGAGGCGACGTTGGAAGCGCTGGAGGTCGAACGCATGACGCCCGTCGATGCGCTCGTCACGCTCGCACGCCTCCGTGATCTCGCCGGGCGCGACGAAGACTAACGAAACCGCGCGTGCACGGTATACGTTCGTAGGGGCGACTGTTACCATCAGGGCCATGGACGAGCGGCTTCAACGAATCACGAAGGCACTCGAGGAGGCTGACCGTCAGCTCGTCGCGGCGCTCAACGCTCGCGCGAAGGCGATCAACCAGTACACCGCGTTGCAAAGCGAAACCGGCGATGAGCCGCTTCGGCTTCCGAAGAAGGCTGCTGTGATCTCCGCGGCACGCGCGCTCGCCGACGAGTTCCCCGCCAGCAGCATCGAACCGGTGTTTCGCGAGGTGCTTTCTGCGTGCACGCGGCTGATCACCCCCGACGTCGTGAGCTATTTCGGCTCTCCAGGCGGGCCTGCGCACGCGGCGGCGCGGGAGTACTTCGGGCACGCCCCAAGCTTTCGACCTACTGAGTCAGTCCGCGAGGTGCTCGACGCCGTGCTGCATGGGCACGCGACCTTCGGTGTGGTGCCGCTCGAGACTTCAACCGACGGCGCGATCACCGCAACCTTGACCGGGCTCGTCGCCACCGACGCGAAGCTGTGCGCCGAGCGAAGCGCCCCCTTGCGGTACCAACTTCTTTCGCAGTCGGGCGATCCGGTTAATGTCGTGAAG
>JBFICQ010000141.1:0-9291 GCA_041581895.1 Polyangiales bacterium
ATGTTCCCTTTGGTAGAGCTTCCGACGTAGAAGGCACCACTCCCAGGATCGTAGATGCCGCTCTCGGGCACGAGGTCCTGATCGGACAAGATGTACTCATCTTGGAGCGCCGAGTCGCCGCATCCGCATACCGCTCCAAGCAGGACAACCGCCAATTCGCGCACAGCTCGTCTCGCTTTGTTCATTCGGCGGACGGTAGCAGAGCAATCATCCGCAGATCCAGCCTCCTCGCTCCATAAAAAAGGGTGCCGCCAACCGGCGACACCCTCCCCCCTGCCCTGGAGTGGTTCACTTGGGACAGCCCGCGGCCTCGGTTCGTGCCGCCGACCGTTCCCCGGCACCTAGGTCACGTAATCCTTCAATCGGTCCACCGCCTGATATTCCTGCAATCGCGCAAGCCCGGCGGTCTCCACTTGCCGTACGCGTTCGCGGGTGAGGTTCATGATTTCGCCCACCTCTTCGAGGGTGATGCCACCACGGTCGGCGACATCGAGCGCACAGGTTTCGGTCATCTCCCAGATTTCGAGGTCCGGGAAGTTGAGCTTGATCGAACCGCGCACCGGGTGAACATCGATATACAGATGATACTTGCACGAGACGAACGGACAGGGCCGCTCCATGTCTTTGCATTCCGACCGGCTCGTTGGCTTCCAGTAGTCGGTCTCGGGATAGAGCTCCCGCCCACGGTTGAGCTCTGCCTTGCTCAGGCGCCGAATCGAAATCGTGCGCGCACGAGCTCTCGACCGACGCTTTCGACGCCCTCGGCGTTCTTCCTGGTCCGGCTCCTGTAACGCGTCTGCCAGCGATTCCCTTTCTTCCCCCTCGGAACCCGCTTGTGCCTTGGCGGCCTTCGTGCTTGCTGCATCGCTCATTGGAATTCTCCCCCTCGGACTTCTTCAGACAGCCGCCCGAGCCATTCGGGCGCGCATCGTGAGGCGCCGCTCGATGACCTCGAGCTTTTCGACGAGCTCTTTGCCGAGCTCGCGCACTTCGTTCAGCGCGTCGCTGACCCCAGGGTCTTCCGCGGCCTCGCGCTGTTGGTCGTGGACGGCGTTTTCAATTGCCTGGTACACGCGGTCGAGTTGCCGGCTCAACGCATCGATGTCGCCACGAACGAAGAGGAACTCCTTTTGGATTTCCTCCATCGTGAAGCCCTGCTGCATTAGCCGACGGACGTGATCGATTTGGCGAACCGCGGTAGCTGGGTAGAGACCCTGAGACCCGCGATGCTTGCCTTTGCGGCCGACGCGCACACTCCGCGGCAACAATCCGAGCTGCACGTACTTGCGGAAGGTTGCCTCGGTGAGCCGCGACCCACGGGTGGTGAATGCGTCGACGATTTGTTGGACGCTCATTCCATTGGCGTGGGCGCGCTCGATCTCCTGGAGCTCTTGTTCGGACCAGCTCTTTTCCGGTTCTCGACGCGCTCTTCGGTGTCCTTTGGGCAGAGTCATTTGAATAACTTATAGCGAATGTATTCCATTCAAACGAATCATGTCAACGCAAAAGTGCTTACCCTGCTAAATGCTCAAAATTGAAGGCTTTTACCCAGCCGACCTCTGTCCAGTCGCCTGTTGCGCTGTAGAACCGCGATCGGCTTTAACTATTCGAGATCGCCGGCCACGGGCACCGGCCCAGTCACGGCATCATCGACCCGACCGACGGTTTCCCTCACGGCGGCGATATCGAGAGCCTTGCGGCTGTTGACGCGCTCCCCCTTGCCGCGGAATTGACGACCCCCCTTGAACCCAGTACCTCCACCAAGCGCATGGATTTTCGGGCGTTTCGGCGGTTTCGGCGCAACAAGGGGGCACTCGCCGGACTCGTGCTCGTCGTCGCGGTGACGGTGCTGGGGCTTTGGGGCCCCTGGCTCGCCCCCTACGACCCTGCCGAGCAATTCACCGGAGCGCTACTGCTCGACAACGGCCTGCCTGCAGGCCCTCGGCAAGCACCGGGCCATTGGTTAGGCGGCGACGTTCTTGGTCGCGATGAGCTGAGTCGGCTTTTTCACGGGGCGCGTGTGTCGATGTTGGTGGCGTACCTCGCAACGGCGCTGGCACTGGTGATCGGCGTGACGGTGGGCCTGGTCTCCGGTTACATCGGTGGCCGCGTCGACGGCACGATGATGCGCTTTGTCGACGTGGTTCTGTCGATGCCCTTCTTGTTGCTCGCAATCGTCATGCAACGGGTTTGGGATTCGCCCGGCATCTGGGCGATCTGCGTAGTGCTCGGAGTGCTCTCGTGGACCACCCTTGCGCGGGTGACCCGCGCCAAAACCTTGGAGGCCCGGGAGCTCGACTATGTGCAAGCGGCACGCGCCCTTGGCCTTCATCACCTCCGGATCGTGCTTCGGCACGTCCTGCCCAATGTCGCCGGTCCGATCATCGCGATCACAACAATTCTGGTCGCTCGCATGATCCTGGCCGAAAGCGCTCTCAGCTTTCTCGGCCTCGGCGTACCGCCTCCGATCGCGAGCTGGGGCTCGATGCTCAGCGAAGGAGAGCCTTTGGTGATGGCCACGCCGCGGCTTCTTCTCTATCCGGCGGTGCTGATCAGCGCGGCGGTCTTTGGTTTTAACCTCCTAGGAGAAGGGCTCCGTGATGCCTTCGATCCCAAAGACTAAAACCGCTTGGATTCAAGGCTTCGTACTCTTTGGCCTGTTGGCCGCGTTGATCGGCTGGACCGCCACGCACTTTCCAGAGCCCCCGCAGGCGCCGCGCTATGTCGGCGCCGGCAATGACGTGCGCCGCAACGGTGGAATCCTGCGCTTTGCGGAAGGAAGCGATGTCCGAACCCTCGACCCTCACATCGCCTACGACACGCTTTCCAACCTGGCGAACCGGCTGATGTTCGATGGGCTTCTCGACTACGACTACGAGGCGAACTTCATTCCGATGATCGCCAAAGAGCTCCCGACGATTTCCAAAGACGGAAAGACATTTCGCTTTGAGCTGCGCGAGGGCGTTCTGTTTCACAACGGCCGTGAGGTCACAGCCGAAGATGTTTCCTGGTCGATGCACCGGCTCCTTTCGAAGAAGCTTGGCTCACCCGCGTTCTCACTCTACAAAACCATTGTCGGCGCCGAGGCCTACCACAACGGAAAGGCGGATCGCATCGAGGGCGTTCGCGTCCTCGATCGCTACGCGATTGAGTTTGAGCTGACGATTCCCAACCGAACCTTTCTCAATGTCATGGCGATGCCCTTCGCCTATCCGCTCCCGAAAGAGGCGGTCGAGGCGGCGGAGGCCGCTGAGGGCCCGGGTGGCTTCGGAAAGAACCCAGTCGGCGCCGGTCCGTACCGGTTCGTTCGTTGGGAACGCGGCGTTCAGATCGAGGTCGCCCGCTTTGACGACTACTGGAACTTCCAACCACGTCCGGACCGCGCGGTCTTCATGTACAACGTTTCGAATCACATTGGCAGCGCCCGACTTCGCAACGGTGACGTCGACATCCATTATCGACCGAGCAAAGTCGACAATCTCTTCTTCATGCAGTCGGAGGCGTGGAAACCCTACCGCGCTGAATTCGCCAGCCCTTCGATCTTCGCCCTCACGATGAACTGCGGGATGGAGCCTTTCGACAATGTGCACGTTCGCCGCGCGGTCTCCTTCGCGATCGATCGAAAGAAGATCCGCAAAAGCAACCCGACGCGCTACATGCCCGCCGATCAATTGATCCCCCCAAACCTGCCGGGCCATTTCGACGACCTCGAGCACCGGCAAGAGCACAATCTGACGATGGCCAAAGAGGAAATGCGGCTCGCTGGATATCCCGACGGGTGGCCGGAGCCGATCGAGGTCTGGGTCCGCACCGAAGGCGAATCGCAGATCACGCAGATGATCCAGGCCGACCTCGCGAAAATCGGCATCGATGTGAAGATCAAGTTCGTGTCGTTTGCGACCTATATCAAAGAGGCGGGCCGCCGCGGCGCCGCCCAGGCCTCGTTCAGCGGCTGGCACGCAGACTACCCCGACCCGTCGAACTTCACCGACACGTTGTTCTCGACCGCAGCAATTCATCCCGAGAATTCGGAAAACCGGTCGTTCTATTCAAACCCAAAGCTCGACGGATTACTCGACGAGGCCCTCGGCGAACCCGACACCGAGAGGCGAATGGCGATGTACCGAGAGGCCAGCAATATCTTGGCCTACGACGCGCCCTGGGCCTACCTGTTCTACCCGGTCGACTCGTTCGTCTGGCAACCCTACGTCAAGGGGTTCCGGGTGCACCCCGTTTGGTCTCAAGAATACCGAAGCATTTGGCTCGACTTGCCACGGCAGCGGGTCTCGGCCGGAGGCAGTCCGTGACCCTGTTCCTGCTCAAACGCTTCTTTTGGGGAACGGTGGTGCTGGTCTCGGTGGTCACGCTGGTGTTCGCTTTGATCTTTGTCGCCGGTGACCCGGCCGCTACCGTGCTTGGCGAGAAAGCGACGGCCGAAGCAGTGCAAGACTTCAAGGAGAAGAAAGGTCTAGACCAACCCGTCGCGATCCAGTTCTTGAGCTACGTCGGAATCACCAAGTGCGTTCGAAAGGACTCGCTGAAGTACGCCGACACCGATGGCAATCGCCAACGCTGCGGCATTTTCCAGGGCGACCTCGGCGAATCGTTCCTTCATCACGAACCGGTGACTGGCGTGATCAAAAACCGACTCCCGCGGACGCTCCTCCTGGGAGCGCTGACGATCTTTTTCGAGCTCTTGATCGGGCTTGGCGCCGGCATCGTCGCCGCCGTTCGCCGCAACAGCTGGACCGACACCTCGATCATGATGGGTACTTTTGTCGGCATTAGCCTACCTACGTATGTGACGGGCCCCCTGGCGCTTTTTGTATTTGCGTTCTTGCTCGGTTGGTTCCCGGTGGGGGGCTACGGCATCACGACTTGGGATCACGTCTATCACGCGATCCTACCTGCCCTAATCCTCGCGATCGCCGGAGCGGCCACCTATGCTCGTGTTATGCGGGGGGAGCTGATCGAAAATCTCCGTCACGATCATGTGCGCACCGCACGGGCCAAGGGGCTTGGACCGGCAGCGGTGACGTTCAAGCACGGCATTCGAAATGCGCTTCTGCCGATCGTGACGATGGTAGGTCTCAGCCTCCCGTTACTCGTGGGCGGGGCAATCATCACCGAAAAGATCTTTGCCTTTCCGGGCCTCGGAATGCTCACCATCGAGGCGATTCACACACTCGACGCGCCAGTAATCATGGCCGTGGTCCTGATGTTTGGTGTCGCCGTTCAGGTCGGAAACCTGCTTGCCGACATCGCCGTCGCCGCGCTCGATCCGCGAATTCGGCTCAGTGATTGAACTCAGGACTTCGGCTTGGGTCGCACGGGGAACACCTTGCGGTTCCCGTCGAGCCTGGGTGCAAGGACCTGAAGCGCTCCGATCTGGATCTTCTTTCGGCGCGCGTTTGGAAGCTTGATGACGCAGACCCCGTCGCCCGAGAGCGCTTCGACCTTGCAGACGCCGAACTTCGGGTGATCGAGCCACTCGCCCCGAACCGGCATGGCCTTGCTTCCTTGTGCGGGCTCGACCGTCGATGCCTGTGCCGCCATGGCCCAGGTGATCGGTCGATCCGCGGGGGCCTCGGCGGCCGCACCGGACGTGGCAACCGCGCCCGACCACAAGTGAAGCCCGGTCGCCTCATCGCGCGTTCGCGGAAGCGCTAGTTCGTCGAAGCATTCGATTCGAAACTCGAGGGCAAACACGAGCGCATCGACGACGTGCCCGCCATACGTGACATCGCGGCCGTTCTCGCGGCGCGAAACGGTCGCATGCAAGTGCCAAAACGGCTCTCCATCGCGTTCCGACAGGTTCCCCTGCATGGCCAAGAGCTCACACGCCTCGATGCGGTGCGACTTTTCGTAGGTATGCCCGGCCTGACTGTATTCCGTCAGGTCGACCCACTCGAAAGCGCCAAGCCCACTGAGCCACGCCGTTCGAAGGCGGTGCTCACCTACTAGCTCGCGGAGCGCTTCTTGCAGCCCCCGTCCACGAAACACGCGTCCAAGGACGTGGCGCGAAGCATTAGTCTGGACCGAAAAGACGGTCATCCTTCCGATGCTGCACGAGCCAGTCGCTCATCCTTTGCATCCACGGCGTCGACGAACAATTTGAAGTACTGTCCTCCGCTCTTGAGCGCGAAGAACAAGCTCAAATACAGCAACACGAGACCCGCGCCCGCGAAGTCGAGCTCGGTTTGATAGAAGCCGAAGTTGATCAGGTAACGCTGGTGGACGATTAGCATCAAGATCGCAACCATCTGCAATGCCGTCTTGTCTTTGCCAGCCCGCATCGCTGCCATCACCAGGCCCTCGCTCATGGCGATCGTTCGAAGAGCCGTGATAGCAAGCTCGCGTCCGACCATGATGATGACTGCAACGACGCCGAGGAACGGCAACCGGCCCAGGTACGCCAAGAACACGAGCGTCGCCATCACGAGTAGCTTGTCTGCGAGCGGGTCGAGGAACTTCCCGAGCACGCTGATCTGACCCCATCGTCTCGCGAGGTAACCATCGATCAAATCGGTGAGCGCCGTCAGGATGTAGACCATCGCCGCCCAGAAGTTCGCCCGTGGGGTTCCGTCCGCTAGCAGCCACAAGACTACCGGAATCAAGGCGATGCGAAGCATCGTCAGCAGGTTCGGCAGGTTGATCGCATCCTCGCGAATCGAGGGGCGTCTCGCGAGCTCTTGGTCCGCCTGGTTCATGTGAGCGAGGTGTAGCCCACCTTCCGCTCCGAGTCTCGACCCCGTATTTGCTTGGAATTTTCTATCAATACGGCACTACTTGCCTGATGGTTGCAATGATTTCCGGCTGTCGACACACTGCCAGCACTCTGGAGTCGCATGCTGGAACTCACACGCAGCGTCGCAGAACGCGCGCGATCGGTGGCAGGTGTTACGGCCCAGAACCTGGCCTTTCAGGACGTCATCGCCCTGGCCTTCCATGCGTATGTGTTCCTTCGGGTTTCGATCGCGCCCGATAGCCCTGACGCGGTGGTCGCTCGCCGGATCACGCTGGCCCTCCTGGTGGTGACCGCCTGCGCCATGATTCTCACGCGCGGAGAGGTGATCCGGAGGCAACGCGCCCGCGCGCTCACCTATCGCCTCGGTCTGTTCCTGCCGATGGTGTTTTCGTATTTCGAGATGCGGGTTCTGCTCCCGGCTCTCCAGCCCGAGTTGATGGATTATCGGCTCTACGCGATCGACCTCTGGCTCTTGGGGACCACCCCTTCGGTTTGGATGGAGGCCTGGAATATCAAGCCCGTCGTAGAGTGGCTATCGTTTTACTACTACGGCTACTTCCTCGTTTTGATCGTGATGCTGATTCCTGCTCTTTTTCTCGACGGAGGTCGACGCCTCCAAGAATTGATGTTCGGCGCCCTTCTCATCGTCGCCTGCGGGCATTTCCTCTACACCATCGTTCCCGGCGCAGGGCCTTTCGCTACCCTCGCCTTCGACGAACCGCTGCACGGAGGATTCTGGTGGAAGCAGGTCGAGATCACCGTGGCAACCGCCGGTGCGCAGCTCGATATCTTTCCCTCGTTACACACCGCGTTTCCCGCGTATTTTACGCTCTACGCATTTGCTCACCGTAACGAGAATCCCTTCAACTGGGCATGGCCCATCCTGGCGTTCGTCGCCTTCAATATCATCATGGCCACCATGTTTCTTCGATGGCACTGGTTCATCGACGTAGCAGCAGGGTTCCTGCTGGCTTTCGCGGCACGCCGGCTGTCGGTGGTGGTCGCCGAGCGCGAAAGTCATCGGGGAGAGCCGTACGATCCGCGCCAGCCGGTCTGGGAGAGGCTTTAGGCCGGCGTCGGCCTGCCGAATATCGCGGTCGCAGCCGCAAGCCGACGGTGACTTCGCCCTGCGTCACCGATACTCCGCTAGCGGCGCCGTCTGGGACGGACGTGCTCGCGAGCGGGACCCGGTCGCCCTAGCGGCTCTTTACGGATCTAAACGAGGGCTCCCCCCACTCGCTGTGCTTCCCATCCCAGCCCGGCGCCGCGCGCAACACCCTCTCCTCGAAACACGTGGATTGTACACGGAGAAGGTACACCTGGGTCGCGCCGCAGGCGCGGCGCGGGATGCGGTCATGGGGCGGCGTGGCGAGTGCCAACCCGTCCAACAGCAGTCCGCTCGGGTTGGACACGAGTCACGAGGCGAGCTTGCGTCGGCCTTAGCCCACCAATGAACCGGGCCGACAAGTGCAAGCGAGCCGTCCGGCACATGGCCGTGTCCCGCGCCGTGCCGGGCGCAGACCGGGGTACAAACGACGCACAACCGAGGGCGTGCCTGTGCCGCGGACCGACTTGAGAGAGCCTCCGTCTTGCCTATCTCCTGATCGACTTGTTCGAACCTCGTTTGACCGCGTCGTCTCCTGCTAGGTTCTTGGCTCGCTATTGTCGCGCTTCCAAAGACCCCGGAGTAGACTCTCAGGGTGCACATGACAAAAACAATGCTGTACGTCTTTGTGCCGGGTGCGCTCTGGGGATTCCTTGCCATGCCCTGGTATGGTTGGACTGCGCTCGCCGGAGTGTGTCTTGGCGGACTTGTGTATTTGAGGTATTGGCCTCGCGCGGGGCGCCGCCGCCGGTTGCAGCATGTGGCAATAGCAGCGGCGCTGCTGGGCTTCGTCTGCTTCGGTACCGCGGTCGCAGTCGGCGAATACGGATGTTCACACGGTCCGCCGGACGGGTTTTGCATGAGCGGCGGGTTTCCGCTTCTCGCCGCAACCTGCGTTGCCTGGTTCTTCGCCGGGATTGCCCTGATCGCGTATTATCGTGCCGCTCGCAATCCGTGACGATGGAAGATCCGAACGAGGTTGACCAAGAAGTAGGATCGCCGCGCAACCCATGGAAATTTCTACTCGGCCGGGCCGAACAGCATCCTGTCTTGAGGAGAGGGTACTGCGGTCGAGCCGCAAGGCCGATGGGGGCGGAGTAAGCGGTAGCTCCGGCGTAAAAGACGATTCTAACCGGCCCGCGATCTCGGCAGCCCCACGGCCGGTCATGGCCGGCGAAGCCCCCGTTGGCTTGCGGCTTCGACCGCACTATCGACGACGCAGCGCGAGCACGCCCGTCCCAGACGGCGCAAGCGCGTAGTATCAGTGACGCAGAGCAAGCCGTCCGGCACATGGCCGTGTCCCGCGCCGTTCCGGGCGCGGACCGGGTTACAAACGACGCAGAGCCAGACTGCGCGCTCTTCAGCCTTCCTTCGAAATCGATCGGATGTCCCGAAGCAACGTCTCGGGGACGGCGATGTCGGCCGGCGGCTCGAGCTG
>JBFICQ010000142.1:0-9212 GCA_041581895.1 Polyangiales bacterium
GACGTTCCGTAACGAAGCGGGAGCCGTAGCGAAATAGAAGGAGACCGATGAGCAGCACGACTGCCGCGGATTGCAGAAGCTCTGCGACCCCGCCTTGAGGCCGTCGCGGGTCAGGAGCGAGCTCGTCCCATGCAAAGCCGACACCGGCACAAAGCGCGATAGCGAGGGCCAATCCCATCAGGACGGTTCCGACCGGGCGCGCGACGCCTCGGAAGTCTCTTGCTTGGGTGCTCACTCGCCCCTCGGTCGAAACAGCCGTTCCACGGTTGCACGAGCGTCTTTCGTAGTCATCAAGATGACTCGGTCGCCAGGATGCACGACGTCCTTTCCGCGCGGGATGATCACGTCGTCTCCGTGGACGATCGCGGCCAGCAAAGAGCCACGCGGAAGGTTCATGCGATGCAAAGGTTTGTTCACAGCCCGGCATCTCGGGCTAGCCGTCAGCTCGACCACTTCGGCCTGACCGTCTTCGAGCACCGTCAGGCTGTGGACACCACCGCCACGCGAGAACCTCAGAATCTGATCCGATGCGACGGTTCGCGGCGATAGAACGATGTCGATTCCGAGCTGTCGATAAATCGACGTGTAGTCGGCGCGTTGCACGATGGTGGCAGTACGCTTGCATCCCGCGCGTTGTGCGAGCAGCGCGGCCATGAGGTTGATTTCGTCGGTGCGAGTGACGGCTGCGAAGAGATCGTACGTTCCAACCTCTTCTTCCTCGAGAAGGGCGCCATCAGTACCATCGCCGTGCACCACTTGCACGTCTTTGAACTCGCCGCCAATCTCTTCGGCCGTAGCGAGATCGCTCTCTATCATCATTACGGTGGCTTCCTGTTGAAGCAGCTCTCGAGCCAACGCCTTGCCCACGACACCGCCTCCCACGATGCAAACACGTCTGGCCTCTCGCTCCTTGCTAAACAGGCGCTCGGCCGCGAGCACACCCTCGGGCCGACCTATCAGGTAAACGCGATCCCCCTTCACCAAGACATCCGCCCCCCCCGGCACGAACAGGTCGCCATCGCGGACCACCGCGCTTACTAGCGTATGCGGCGGGAGCTCCACTGCTGACAGTGGCTTGTTCAGCACGCGCGAATCGCCAAGGTCGATCTGCACGAGCTCGACTCTTTCTTGTGCGAGGTCAACGACGTCTGACGCGCCGTACGAGCGTGCGATGCGGCTGAGCTCTTGGGCGACGAGCACGCGGGGATTGATGACCACGTCTACCCCCAGGAGCCCATACCGGATCCCTTCGGTCCATCCTGACCACGCGGTGCCCTGCACTCGCGCGACCACGTGCTTGGCGCCCAGCTGCTTTGCCGCGAGCGCAGCGATCAAGTTCATTTCATCGTGATCGGTGACCGCGACGACGAGGTCGGAGCGTGCGACCCCTGCAACCTTCAACAGCTTTTCGCTCGCGCCGTAGCCCACGATCGAAGCGACATCGTAATGCTCCTCGGCGTAACGGACGGCCTTGCGGCTCGAGTCGACGGCAACGATATCATGGCCCTCTTTGTCGAGAACTCCGAGCAAATGGCGCCCGACTTCCCCCAGCCCTATCACGACGATGTTCATCCCGACGTTGCTCCAAGCGACGTTCTTGGTTCCTTCAGCTCGCGTTGCAGGTCGCCCTCGTCGACCAGCAAACCTCTCAAGAGACGAGGCGCCATCAGGTCATTCAAAATGATCGAGCAAAGAACGACCGAGTAGGCGATATCGACAGCCGCCCCCTTGTATACCAAGCGAAACGACACTGCCATCGCAAGCGTGACATCGCCATGCGCGAGAAGACCGCGAAAGAGATCCTTGCGAAGGCTCGTGCCCCAACCTGCAATCACGCTTGCGACCCACTTGGCACCGGTCCGCGCCGCGATGAATGCGGCGAGCGCAATCAGAGTCGGGATCAACGGAGAGGGGGTCCACAATGCGCCAGCGAAGATCAACAGCACGATCGTCATCGGCCGCTCGGTGGACTCCAGAGTAGAGTGCAAAAGCTGCCCACCGCGTGCGACATTCACGAGGACGAAACCCATCCAAAGGTTCACCGCTAAGGGCGACAACTCGAGGACGTAGGCCCCGCCCGACGCAAACGCGATGATTCCGAGGAGCGCCAAGAACCGGGAATTGTCGGACTCGTCGCCAGCCAAGAAGAGCGAGAACAAGAGCCCGAGCGCTGCTCCCAAGCCGACGGTTACCCATGCCCACGTAGACGCGGAGTAGGCGGTCGCCTCGGGTGCCTTCTCGTGGAAGACGCAGAAAATTAGGCCGAATGCGAGGATAACCGCGATGTCACCGAGCCTGGTTCCGTTCCGCAAGAGTGGCGCCAAGCGACCGCTGATCTCGTATCGTCGCGCCAACAGATCGAACGGCTCGGACGAATCGGCGGCGGCGAAACAGGCAAGGGCCGCAGCGCTCAAGGCGGACTCTCGCCTCGTCGTTTCGACCACCAGTCCACTCTCGAACAAGTAGTACGCGCCAAAACCAACGGCGAGCCCCGGTAGGAGATGGTGCAAAAGCACGACCCGCCAAGTCGCAGGGTCGAGCTTCTGCAAACTGGCAAACTCGAAGTCAGTACCGCGCAGAAGGCCTACCCAGCCGGCGGCTAGGGCGATGATCGGCAACAGGCCCGTCAGATCATCGAACGCGCCGATCGCTGGGAACACCGGACCCAGCATCACCCCGAGCAGCAGGTATTCCACGCCGCTCACTACGAGGAATCGATGTTGCAGCCGTTCGACGACGCTGTGCGCGAGGACGTAGGCCACGCCGATCACCAGAACCAATAGGACGACCGTGCCGAGCTCACCCGTGGCTCCGGTTTGTTCGCCGACGCTCGCTGCGGATGCGACGCGTGGTAGCCCGACCAAAGCGCACATCGCAGCCACGCTGCTGCCGAGCACACCCCACCGCGGCCGCCCCGCCTCTGCCTTCCCGGCCATACCGGGCCAATTGTGAAGAAGAACCCCGCCGAGCGGTAGTTTCCCGCTGGACAGGTGTTTAGGCACCAATTCGGGCGTTATTTGCGAATTCCGTCGAGGACCAGGCCGATCAGCGCATTCGCTGTTGCGAGAGGATCGATCGGAAACTGCTTTCGCAAGGCGGCGAGAGCCAAAGCCTCGACTGCGCCACTCACCGCAAGAGCGCTCACACGTGGGTCATTCACCGCAAGCAAGCCACGCTCGACGGCGACTTCACTGAGCGCGATCGCGCGGTCGTCAAGCTCTCGTGCAAGCTCCGATATCGACTGTCGGGCTGGAGTGGCTGGCGCTCGGCGTTCCTGAAGATAGACACACGTGGCTTCCGGATGCATCGCAAGGATCGCGACGAGCTTTGTGCCTAGATGACGGTAAGCTTCGACGGTGTCTTCGCGCCCGTTCGCCTTGCGAAGCTTGCTGTCGCATTCGCGCAGTGCGCTCCGGGCGGCCTCGGCGACCGGCTCGGTCACCGCTTCGACGAGGTCTGCCTTGTCTCGAAAGTATCGGTAGAAGTTGCCTTTGGCCATCCCCGCTTCGCGGGCGACCTCGTCGATGGTGACGCCTTCGATCCCGTGTTTCAGGAAGAGCTCGAGCCCGGCAACGACGAGGTCCTGCACACGTTTTCGTCGGTTGCGGTCGCGTTTCCCGCCAAGGGCGCCCGGTCGTTCCAGGGGGCCGGCTCGTCTGGGCCGTCTTTCGTCATCCATCGAGTCGCTCCTCAACGGGGTTGGCGGACCCCACGGCCGGCAATTATGGGGCGGCGGCCGCGGAGGTAAAGGGCGATCGGCGAAAATTCTGCGCCCATGCGTCTCGGCCTCGGAAACGTTGCGGAGGTCCGCAGAAACCATCACAATTCGTAGTGTTAGGCGCAATTGACACTTCGAGCGCGCCCACCTAGAGGTTGGCTTAGGCCCTAGTGAGGGAACATGAATCTCCGAGCTCGCAAACCCGATTGGCTTCGCGTGCGGCTCCCCGTAGGGCCGGAACACGAAGAATTTCAGAGCCTGAAGTCCAAGTTCCGAGCTCGCGGCCTCCATACGGTCTGCGAAGAGGCCCGTTGTCCCAACATTTTCGAATGCTGGGGCAAGGGAACCGCAACGATCATGATTCTCGGAGAGACTTGCACTCGCGGTTGCCGATTTTGCTCGGTGAGCACCGGCAAGCCCGGCGGCGTCGTCGACCCAGAGGAGCCAGAGAACACCGCCCTTTCGCTCGCAGAAATGGGGCTCGCCTATGTGGTCGTCACGATGGTCGACCGGGATGACCTCGCGGATGGCGGCGCCGCGCACGTCGCTCAAACCATTCAGCGCATCTGGCGTCACAGTCCCGATCTCCGAGTCGAGACTTTGGTGGGCGACTTCCTCGGTCGCCACGAGGACGTCCGCACGGTCGTTCGAGAAGGCCAGCCCGATGTCTTCGCGCACAACGTCGAGGTCGTGCCCCGCTTGCAGCGTTCGATCCGAGACGCGCGATGCTCATGGGACCGCTCGATCGACGTCCTTCGGGCCGCCAAGGACATGGGCTCGGCGGTCACCAAGTCGTCCTTGATGGTGGGTCTCGGCGAGACACGCGCCGAAACGCTCGAGGCGATGCGGCTTCTGCGCGAGGCCGAGGTCGACGTTCTCACGATCGGTCAGTACCTGCGCCCAACGAAACGACATGCGCAGGTCGAGCGGTTTGTCGAGCCAAAGGAGTTTGACGAATACGAGGCGGCCGGCCTCCAAATGGGATTTCGGTTCGTCGCGTCAGGGCCACTCGTGCGGTCGAGCTATCGCGCGGCGGAGGCCTTTCTTCGCGATGCGCTCATTCGAAAAGAGTCGTCGAATGAGCCTCCCATGATGGATCGTTATGGGAAACGGAAACGGCTTCACGTAGTCACCTAAGGGGGTACATGCACATCATTCGCGAGGACGGAAGTCTCGACCCAAGCCTCGACCCGGGCCTATCGATCGACCGGGTAGTTTCCCTCTACAAGGCAATGATACGCACCCGTGTCGTCGACGATCAACTAGAGCGGCTGCAACGACAGGGACGAATCGCGTTCCATGTTGGTTCCCTCGGGGAAGAGGCAGCGATCATCGGTTCCGCCGCAGCCTTGCGAGATCAAGATTGGATCGTCCCCTGCTACCGCGAGGTCGGTGCCCTGCTGTGGCGGGATTACCCGCTTCAGCGCTACGTCGATCACATGTTCGGCAACGCCGACGATCCTGTCGTCGGCAGGCAAATGCCGGATCACACGTTTAGTCGTGAGCACCGTTATCTTTCAGTGAGCGCACCGATCGGAACTCAGCTTCCGCACGCGGTTGGCCTTGCCTGGGCTGCGAAGAAGCGAGGCCTCGGTGAGTGCGTGGGAGTGTTCTTCGGTGATGGGGCGACCAGCTCGAACGACTTCCATTCAGCGATGAACTTCGCCGCCGTGTATCAAACGCCGACCGTGTTCTTGTGCCGCAACAACGGGTATGCGATCAGCTTGCCGACGGCTCGTCAGACAGCTACCCGAACTCTCGCCGAAAAGGCTGGCGCCTACGGCATGCCGGCGCTGCGGGTCGACGGAAACGACGTGCTGGCGGTGTGGCAGGCGGTTCGAGAAGCCGCAAAGCGCGCATACGATGGAGGTGGGCCGACCTTCGTCGAGCTGATGACCTATAGGCTCGGCGGGCACTCGACCTCCGACGACCCGCGCATCTATCGCAGCAAAGAGGAAGTCGAGTCTTGGCGACGTGCCGACCCACTCGTTCGTCTGCGCAAACACCTAGAGCAACGCGATGTCTGGGACCACGACCTCGAGGCAGACTGGCGCGCTGCATGCAAAGCCGAGCTCAAAGAGTGTGTACGCCGGGCCGAGGAGAAGCCCGCCCCCGAGCTTCGCGAAATGTTCACCGACGTCTACAAGGACCAGCCACGACACCTCGCCGAGCAGGAGTCACGGTGCCTCGGAGGTCCGCGTGCGGCCGAGGAGGAGGATCACGACTAGCCATGCCTCAGATGAACTTAGTGCAGGCGATCAATAGCGGGCTTCGCGGCGCTATGCGCGAGAATGACGACGTCCTCGTCATGGGGGAGGATGTCGGCCGGCTTGGCGGAGTGTTCCGCGTCACGCAGGGGCTTCAGGAGGAGTTCGGCGCGGAGCGGGTGATCGACACGCCTCTTTCCGAGAGCGGGATCATTGGGACGGCAATCGGGATGGCCCTTCATGGGATGCGACCGGTCTCGGAGATTCAGTTCGCAGACTTCATCTACCCCGGCTTCGATCAGCTCGTGAGCGAGGCGGCGAAATATCGCTACCGAACCCGGGGCGAGTTCCACGTGCCCCTGGTCGTCCGGACGCCCTACGGCGGCGGCATCCGTGGCGGGCAATATCACTCGCAGTCTCCGGAGGCGCTCTTCATCCACACCGCCGGGCTCAAAGTCGTGTGCCCGTCGAATCCTTACGACGCGAAGGGGCTTCTCCTCGAGGCGATCCGTGACGACGACCCAGTTCTCTTCTTCGAGCCCAAACGCGTGTATCGCGCGGTCAAAATGGACGTGCCGGAAGAGCCCTACAGCATCCCGCTTAGCGAAGCCAAAATCGTCCGAGCTGGCGAGCAAGTGACTTGTGTCGCATGGGGCGCAATGCTCTACGAAGCGTTTTCTGCAGCCGAAGAGGTAGCGAAGCAAGGGATCGACGTCGAAGTGGTCGACCTTCGCACGCTTTGGCCCCTCGATCTCGAGACCCTCGTTACGAGCGTCGAGAAGACGGGGCGTTTGGTGGTCGTTCACGAAGCGCCGCAGACGTGTGGCTTCGGCGGCGAGCTCGTGGCGCTGGTGACCGAACGCGCGTTCCTTCACCTAGAGGCTCCACCTCGTCGAGTGACCGGCTGGGATACGCCCTTTCCACAAACGCACGAGCAGGAGTACCTACCGCTCGCGCACCGCATCATCCCTGCGCTGGTCGAAACAGCACGATATTGAAGACCATGGCACGGCTCGACTTCAAGCTTCCAGACATCGGTGAGGGCGTCACAGAAGGTGAGATCGTCGAATGGTTCGTGCGAGCTGGAGACCCCGTCAAAGAAGACGATCCGATGGTCGAGATCATGACCGACAAGGCGACCGTCACGATCGGTGCGCCCTGCGACGGTCGCGTCAAGGAGCTCAGATTCGAGGTTGGATCGGTCGCGCGCGTGGGTCAGGTGATTTTGACGCTCGAGCCGGCTGGCGCGACGAACGTCGAGCGCTCCCAGCGCTCCTCGCGGCCTCCGGCAAGCGCCGTCGGCGATATCCAGGATTCGCTCCCGGGCGCCAACCTCTTTCAGCGAGGCGAGGTCGCGCCGCCACCAGGGCCGAGCGCGGGCCACGGAAACGGCGGCGGCAATGGACACGGTCGCCGGCATAGCTCGGTTCGACCCGCCGCTGCTGCGCATCGCCGCGCGGTGAGGACCTCCGAGCCCTCGGTGGGCGGAATCGCCTATTTCGAAGCCAAGCCTTTGGCGACTCCTGCGACCCGTCGGCTCGCCAAGGAAATGGGGGTCGACCTCCGCCGCGTGCGACCCAGCGGGGACAAGGGCCGGGTGACGCCGGACGACGTACGAGCGGCGCTTCGCGACCACATGGCCGAAGACCTGCCGCATGCGTCGCTTGAGGAGCGCGTCCCCATCGTCGGCATGCGCCGGAAAATTGCCGAACGCATGGCCCACGCGAAGTCGACCGCCGCGCATTTCACGTTCGTCGAAGAGTGCGATGCCTCGCGGCTGGTGGACATGCGAAATCAGTTGCTCTCCGAAGCGAAGCGGCGCGGGCTTCGGCTCACCTACCTACCGTTCATCGTCAAAGCGGTAACCGAGGCGCTTCGACGGCACCCGGTGTTGAACAGCGCCGTCGACGAGGTGACCAACGAGCTCGTCTACAAGAAGTACTACAACGTCGGGGTGGCCACCGCGACCGACGCCGGCTTGATGGTACCGGTGCTGCGCCACGCGGATCGGCTCAAGCTCTTCGAGCTGGCAGCCGAAATCGAGCGCCTTTCGCAGGCCGCCAAAGACGGCTCCCTCGGCCCAGAAGACCTTCGAAACTCGACGTTCACCATCACCTCGCTCGGGAAGCACAGCGGACTGTTCGCGACGCCGATCCTCAACCATCCCGAAGTCGGGATCTTGGGCGTGCACCGGATCAAAGAGCGTCCGGTCGTGCGTGAGGGCGAGATCGTCATCGGGAAGGTCATGCTGCTCTCGCTTTCCTTCGACCATCGCATCGTCGATGGCCACGTGGGCGCCGCATTTGCGTACGACATCATCGAAACTCTGGAACAACCAGAGCGCTTGTTCGCCGAGTTTCTTTGATGGCATCCCTTCGGGAAAAGCTTCTCGCCTGGTTTGACCGCGAAGGTCGCGATCTTCCTTGGCGTCGCACGCGGGACCCGTACGCGATCTGGGTGTCTGAGGTGATGCTGCAGCAAACCCGTGTCGATACGGTGATCCCGTACTACGAGCGATTCTTGTCGAGCTTCCCAACCGTCGAAGCACTTGCGGAAGCCGACGAAGACACGGTGCTCTCGCATTGGAGTGGGCTCGGCTACTACCGTCGCGCGCGGCTCTTACATCGCGGAGTGCAAGAGGTCGTTGCCGAGTACGGCGGCGCGGTCCCTGAAAATGCAGACGCGCGTCGCGGGCTTCCCGGCGTCGGGCGGTACACCTCTGGAGCAATCGGAAGCATCGCATTCGGCAAACAAGAGGCCGTAGTCGACGGAAATGTGAGTCGAGTGCTCTCCCGATTGTTTCGAATCGACACGCCCGTTGGAGCCACCGTGACGACAAAGCGGCTTTGGGACGAAGCCGGGCGCCTCGTGCTCGGCGATCGTCCGGGGGATCTCAATCAAGCGCTGATGGAGCTCGGCGCGACGGTATGCACCCCGACCAACCCTCGATGCGCTTCCTGTCCCGTGTCAGGCGACTGCAGAGCCCACGCGCATGACGAGGTCGGCCTGCTTCCCATCAAGCGCGCCCGCAAAGCGCCCAAACAGGTGGACCTTGCCGCAGTGGTAGCAACGCGAGGTCGGGGCGCCCACAAGCGGGTCTGGCTGATCAAAGGCGATCAAGCGTTGTTCGGGGGGCTTTGGGGAGTCCCGATGGAGGAAGGCGATGCACGCGTCGCCCTTCATCGAGCGGGTCTCGAGGCACGTCTTCGACCGCATCCGATCGGCCAACTCAGCCACGCTCTCAGCCATCGCCGTTTGCAGATCGATGTGTTCGTGGCCTCCGGCGC
>JBFICQ010000143.1:0-9173 GCA_041581895.1 Polyangiales bacterium
ACGAGGATCATCGAAGTCGAGACGAACCCGTAAACCTCGTACTGGACATAGGCGAAGGAGGTGTTGAGCAGCACCCAGAAGATCAGCCCCGGTCGCGCCTCGCAAAAGAGCTTGAGGTCGAAGCCGTCGGGCCCTGGTGGGGCGCCGTGATCATCGTCGCCATCAACTTCTTGGGCCTCTACATCTTCCGCGCCGTCAATCTACAGAAGCACAAGTTCCGCGGCGACCCAGAGAATGCCCGCATTTGGGGCAAGAAGGCCGAGTACCTGGAAACCGCTCAGGGCAACAAGCTGTTGCTCTCGGGGTTCTGGGGTTGGTCACGCCACTTCAACTACGTCGGGGACATCATCATGGCGCTCTCATGGTCGCTCCCGTGCCTGTTTGATTCGTTGTTGCCGTACTTCTACCCGATCTATTTCGCAATTCTTCTCATTCACCGCGAGCGGCGCGATCACAAGTTCTGCTCGGCGAAATACGGTGCCGATTGGGACCGCTACTGCGAAAAGGTCCGCTGGCGTATCATTCCAGGCATCTATTGAGAGGAAACACGATGGAAATCAAAGTCGACTTCGATCTGTGCCAGGGGCACGCGGTGTGCATGGGTGAAGCGCCGGAAGTCTTCGAAGTGGACGACAAAGGCTTCCTCACGATTTTGCAGGATCATCCCCCCGAGGGCCTCCGCGCCAAGGTCGAGCAAGCCGTCAAATATTGCCCCACGGGCGCGATCTCCCTCGAAGGCTGAGCCCGCAGGCTAGCGCTGGCACCGTCGCTGGCATCGACACTGCCGCCGGCAACGACAGTGATCGGTGACGCTCGCGCCGATGCCGAGTACGCTACTCGGGTTATGGCCCGCCCTCCCGTTACTTCGAGCGACGTCGAGCGAATCACGCATCAGGGGCGCGAGGCAACGACCGATCTCGTGGCGGTCGAAGAGCCCCTGCAGATCATCGTCGAGCACGGAGAAAGTCACGCAAGGAGCGAGGCGCCACTCGCGGTGACCATGCGAACCCCGGGCCACGACGCAGACCTAGTTACGGGCTTTCTTTACGGCGAAGGGGTCATCAGCGGGCCCGAGGATCTTATCCGAGTGCGCCATTGCACGCGGTCTGAAACCCCCGACAATGTCGTCCGTGCCGTGTTGCGCGACCACGTCGTCCTACCATCGCGATTGATCGAACGAAACCTCACTGTGACCAGCGCGTGTGGAGTGTGCGGGGAGCGAACGTTGGACGCGCTTTCCAAAGAGGGCTGCTCGCCCATCGCGATCGAGGAGGGCTCACTCGACCCGGACGCGATTCGCCGAGCGCTCCAGGCGCTCGAAGGGTCGCAAGCCTTTTTCCGGCATACGGGCGGAACGCATGGCGCTGCTCTTTTCGATACGCAGGGTGCTCTCCTGCTGCATCGCGAAGACGTCGGCCGCCACAACGCCCTCGACAAGCTCGTCGGGGCCTGGCTGCGGTCAGCGCAGGCTACCAAAGATGCGTTCGTCGTCGTCAGCAGCCGGGCGAGCTTCGAGCTCGTGCAAAAAGCCGTGCGCGCCGGCTTCGTCATGCTGGTTGCGATCGGCGCTGCTTCGAGCCTGGCGGTAGAGACCGCAAAACACTTCGACCTCACCTTGGTCGGGTTTGCGCGCGAAAGCCGGTTCAACGTCTACGCATGCGGGAAACGAATCGCTCTCGAGGGCCAAACGCACGACTTCATCCAAGCAGGAGTCGGCTGATGCCTCGCAAGAGCTACCCGGCCCAGCCGCCCGACACTTCGGACAACGTCGAGATCACGCCACCGGAGAAGAAGGCCGCAGGCTTTGCCTCGATTCGGTCGACCTTTGCGCACATGCACCAACACGGCCATTCGCTTCCATCGGCGGTGCGCATCCTCGCGCGCATGAACCAAAAAGACGGCTTCGACTGTCCCGGATGCGCGTGGCCCGATCCGGATGACCGCGCGGCACTGACCGAGTTTTGCGAAAACGGCGCAAAGGCCGCGGCCTGGGAAACCACCACGCGACGTCTCGATTGGCGCTTCTTCCAGCGTTACAGCATCGATGAGCTCGCACGGCGATCCGACCACTGGCTCGGGCAACAGGGTCGCCTGACGGTTCCGCTCATGCTGCGTCCGGGCTCTCGTTTCTACGAGCCCATCGACTATCAAGAAGCCTTTCACCGAATCGCCGGCGCCCTGAAGGCACTCGAGTCTCCGAACGAAGCCGTCTTCTACACATCGGGTCGCACGAGCAACGAGGCGGCCTTCCTTTACCAGTTGTTCGTGCGCGCCTTCGGAACCAACAACCTGCCGGACTGCTCGAACATGTGCCACGAGTCGAGTGGTGTAGGCCTCGGCGAAACCGTGGGCATCGGCAAGGGCTCGGTCACTCTCGACGACATCCACCAAGCCGACACCATTGTCATCATGGGGCAGAACCCAGGCACCAATCATCCGCGCATGCTCACCGCCCTTCAGAAAGCCAAACAAAACGGAGCCCGCATCATTGCAATCAACCCCCTCCCTGAGGCTGGCCTGATGCGTTTTTCAAACCCGAAAAAGCCCATGGAGATCCTCGGGGCCAGCACTGCGATCGCCGACCTGTTCTTGCAGGTACAGATCAACGGCGATGTCGCCCTGCTCAAGGCGTTGATGTGCCTGCTGCTCGCGGCTGAAGAGAAGAGCCCAGGCACCGTGCTGGATGGCCCCTTCATTCAGCGACACACCGAGGGCTTCGAGGCTCTGCGCGCCCACCTCGCCGAACAGGACCTCGATGGCTTGATTGCGAGCTGCGGCGTGCCCCGAGAAGACCTCGATCGAGCCGCGCAAATCATCCTTCGCAGCCGAAAGACGATCGTCTGCTGGGCCATGGGCCTCACCCAGCACAAGAATGGCGTCGGAAACGTCCGGGAGATCGTGAACTTCCTCTTGATGCGGGGCAGCATCGGCAAACCCGGCGCCGGCACCTGCCCGGTTCGCGGCCACAGCAACGTGCAAGGCGACCGAACGATGGGCATCCACGACAGTCCCTCGAAAGGCCTTCTCGACCGCATCCAAAGCGTCTTCGGCTTCGAGCCGCCCCGCAAGCCTGGCACCAACACCGTCGAAGCTCTTCGCGCGATGCTCGAGGGCCGCATCAAAGTGTTTTTCGCAATGGGGGGGAACTTCCTTCAAGCCACCCCCGATACCGAGCGAAGTGCCAAGGCCTTGCGGAACTGCGAAATGCTCGTTCACGTGAGCACCAAGCTCAACCGGGGCCATCTAATCCACGGCAAATGGTCGATCATCCTGCCCTGCCTGGCGCGGTCCGAGGTCGACCAGCAGGCCTATGGCGCGCAATTCGTCACGGTCGAAAACTCGATGGGCGTCGTTCATTCGTCGCAGGGAAGCTTGAAGCCTGCGCATCCCGATCTGTACAGCGAGCCCGCCGTCGTGGCGCGGCTCGCCCAGGAGGTGCTCGGTCCCGAAACGCCGGTCGGCTGGTGTTGGCTCGTCGAGGACTACGATCGCATCCGCGACCTGATCGAAAAGACGATTCCAGGCTTCGAAAACTTCAACGCGCGAGTGCGGGAAGCGGGCGGATTTCATCTCTACAACAGCGCCCGTGAGCGCAAGTTCGAAACCAAATCCGGCAAGGCGCAGTTCACCATCAATCCTGCGCCCGACTTAACGCTCCCCGATGGAGCCTTTCGAATGATGACCATGCGAAGCCACGACCAGTACAACACCACGGTCTACGGCGAGGACGATCGCTATCGCGGGATCCACGGCGGTCGGCGGGTCGTCTTGATGAACGAAGAAGACATGGAGAAGGCGGGCATCCCGCCTCGTTCGCTGGTCGATCTCGAGAACGACTTCGGCGGCGAGCGTCGCGTCGCTGAACGCTTCATCGCCGTGCCCTATCCGATCCCCCGCCATTGCGTCGGGACGTACTTCCCAGAGGCCAATGTCCTCGTCCCGCTCGAGCGCTACGCAGACGGGAGCTTCACGCCTGCCTCGAAAGACGTCATGGTCCGCATCACGCCTAGGCGACAGTGAGTGGGCGGCGTGTACTGATGGCCGCGCGATCGAGAGCGCGTTTCAGCCACTGGGCCCGCACGGCGCGCCCGCTTCTTAGGGGAACTTCAAGATCACGGGCGGGCCGTCGTCGACCGAGAGCTGGTAGAGGCCGCTCTGGGCGCCGATCGGTTTTGGAACGATCGATCGGTAACTATGCCAATCGCATGGAGTGAAAGGCCCGCCGTCGAACGCTACCGAGCACGACATGGGCCGAAGTGGACGTCGAAGCGCATCGCTCAAGTAGAGCTCGACGAAGTCCGAATGCTCGACGAGCTCGAGATGGTAGTCGCGCAACATCACCAGGTGACCCCCGTGCCGAGCGCCGTGATCGGAGTGCGGCCCCGCACCGTGCGCGTGTCCACCGCCAAGCCCGTACTGGAGAAACGGCATTGCGAAAAGCCCGAGGCCCACGACGGCAGCCGCAGTATAGGCGAGCACGGCTTTCATTCGCTGCGAGCGCTTCGGCCGGCGCGGTCGCTCCAGGCCAGCCACGCGCTAAGCACGACGAGCAGCAGGGTCGTCCCATACACGGGAACCAAATCGTAGCGCCATTGCCCTGGAGGAAATAGACCGCGGAGCGAGTCGTAAACGTGCACCAGCGCGTGTGCGCCATAAAACCCGGTGGCGAACAGGAGGGCGGTCAGTCGAAAACGAGGCTTGAATGCCCCGACTGCCAAAACGATGCCGATCAACGCAAAGATACAGCCAATATCCCGCACGAAATGCTCATTGAGCGGCCCGCTGCCCGGGACGTTGGCGGGCAAATGGATGTACCAATGACCGGGGTTGGCGAGCATCCACAAACCGTTCGCGAGATTGCCCGCCGCGAAGAGCCCGAACACGATGGTCCAAGGGCCGCTGGATGCTGGCGTTTGAGAAGACACGAGGCTCACGGTTGCCTCGCCTGCGCCGACTCGCTGCGTTCCGTCGTTCCGAGCCGAGGCGGAATGGAACAAAACCCCTCAGAGCCGATCCCAAGCGGCTTTGCCATCAGGTTCAGGTAGTTCCCGACCGCATTCAACCAGGTGAGCTCGACGATCTCTTTTTCGGTGAAGTGGAGCTTCAGTCCTTCGAAGGTTTCGTCGGTCGCGGTGCGGGTCGTATTGATCTCTTCGACGTAGCGAAGCGCCGCACGTTCGCGCTCGGTGAAGCGCGCGCTGGTCGCGTATTCCGAAAGCGCATCGATGTCGTCGCGGGTCACGGTCTTCGCTTTGAGCGCCATGTGGGTCTCCAGGTCATCGCAAAACATGCACAGATTCACGCGCGAGCCGAACACCCGGGTCAAGTGGCGAATGCGCTTGTCGAGCGACAGGCCGTACTCGGCGGCGCTCATCAGCATCAAGTGCCCAACGATGGTCCGCGGGGCCCTGGCGAAGAGGATGGGGACCGGCGCCGCGACACGGCCGATCGTCATTCGGTAGACCCAGGCGATGAGCCAGACCATCGGATTCCAAGTTCGACGGATAGGCGCCAAGCGCGCGTTCTCGTAGGCATCCGACATGGTCTTCACCTCCGTTCCAAAGAACTGACAGAACTGTTAATAAGACCTTGTAGCCCGGGGGTCAACCCCGGCCCGGCGGCGTGCTCAAACCCGCCGAAGCACCTCGTCGGCCGCGCGTTCGCCCGACTGAATCGCGCCCTCCATGTACCCCATCCATTCGGTCGCCGATTCGCTCCCCGCCCAATGAATTCGGCCCTCAGGCTTTCGGAGGTGCGCGAACGATCCCGTCAGCACGCCTGGCGGCAGCCCGCCCACCGGACACCCGCCCGACCAACGCTCCGCCCCCCAATCGAGCTCGTGGTACTCCTGGCACAACCGCGCCTCGTCGCCGAAGTAACGAGCCAGTGCCGCAAGCACGCGACGCTCGCGCTCGGCGCTCGGCTGGGCCGACCAGTGCCGTGCATGGTTGCCGACGATGAAACCCACGAGCGCCGGCTGCTTCCCGTCGTGCGAGGTGTTGTCGTAGACGACGCTGCACGGCCCATCGGAGCTCACCACCTCTCCCGAGTAGCCCGCGGCACGCCAAAACGCGCGCTCGTAGGTGACGATCACCTTGACGGTCGCCCCCATCGCAAAGCGCTGCGTCAACTGATCGCGCCCGACCGAAACCCGAGGCTCGTACTCGATGCGCCCTGCAAGCGTGGGCGGCACCGCAACGATTGCGTAGCGCCCCTCTATGATGCCGTCGTCGGTGATGACCTCAACGCTCTCTTGGCTTTGCACAATCTTACGAACGGGCCTGCCCAGCATCACCGCATCGCCGAGCTTCTCGGCGAGCGCGAGTGATATCGATTGGGCACCGACGATGAAGCGATCCTGTTGCGCCCCGCCTCGGGCCTCCGCGAGCTTCAAGAGCCCTCCGCCCGCATTCAGGTACATCAAGAAATAGAGGGCCGACAGATCCCGCGCCTCCGCACCGAAAATCGTGCGAATCGCCGCATCCATGACTCCAATGAGCTTGCTCGACTTCACGAACCGCTGCCGCCAGCTGTGTAGCGTTTCCGCATCGAGTTGATCGGCGTTTTCCGCTCCGAGCGGTGCGTCGGGCGACACGCGCTTCCGAACCCGCTCGAGGTAGCTGAGCGCTCCTTGCATCTGGATCAGGCCAAGCACCGAAAGCGACGGAACCGAGCTCTTGTACGTCGAGGTTTTGCCACCGACCTCGAGGACCTTTCTTCCGATGGTGTGCGTCTGAAACGTCTTCAGGCCGAGCTCGCCCGCAAGCGCCTTCACGCGACCTTGCCCTGGCCCGATCCATTGTCCGCCGACGTCAAAACGCCCTTGCCCAATCGTTTGACTCCAAGTTCGCCCGCCTACGCGGTCCCGTGCCTCGACGACTTTGACGTCGACCCCCTGCCGTACGAGCCTTCGCGCGGCACAAAGCCCCGATAGCCCAGCCCCCACGACGACCACATCTCCCCTCACAACCGCCATCCCACGCCGGTTATATACGGGGCAGGGGGACTACTCAATTCGCATGATTCTTGGTTCGTTAGGAGAGAATGCCGTCCACGACTCGCGAGAAACAAAGCGCAGGTCGTGCGCGCTTTTTCGTGGAACGGTCAAAAGCACAGTCTTTTTAGGACCGCTTACGGTTGATCGTGGTGCAGAGTCTGCGCGCTTCGAAAAGCTGAAGAATTACGTACAGACAAGCGTTCCGCGACGACCCAGTTTGTTCTCCGTAACCGGCCTGGAATGGGGCCGGTAAACCGGGGAGGTTGTGATGCGTTACTTATTTGGACTTCTATGTGTCTGCGGGCTCGGCGTAGTTCCGCTGGTGGGGTGCAGTGACGAGGCCACGGGCGATGGTGGCAGTGGCGGCATGGCCGGTATGGGCGGCACAGGCGGAGCCGGCGGCAGCGTGATTGCAACAATCGAGGAGATGTTGGTCGGCCGCTGGTGGCTCGATTGGGATCAAGCAGGCGGCACCACGACGCCAGATGGGATCGGCCTCCCTACCTTCACGGCTGACGGGTGGGCCAACTACGATGTCAATTTTCCGAATATCCCAGTCATCATCGACTGGTGCAGACGTTACGCTGACTGGTCTCTTTTCGACGTGGTCAGTGAGACCGAGTTTGGCTATGCGCTAACCTATACTCACGAAACCTGTAACCGGGAGGTGGGCTGGACGGAAGAATTCAAGGTCGTTTTGGACCAGACGAATCCCCCGAAAGGCGAGGTGACCCGACTGTCATCTATGATCCCACAGATAGGAGGACAGTGGACGCTTCCAATCGAGCGATGCACCACGGATATCAACGCAACCGAGGCGTGTACGTTCGATACCGGTCTCGGCGCACCTACACAGAATCCCGCGCCCTGAACAATGCGTTACTTGTTTGGATTGCCACCCATCTGCGCGCTCGGCGTGGTGTCGCTCGTTGGGTGCGGTGACGAGAGCGTTGACGAGAGTGCCTACGCGCAAGAGAACCTGTGGCTTTGTCGTCCCGGCATCGAGAACGACCAATGTGCTCTGGCGGACCTATCCACCACTGAGATCCAGGCGGACGGCACATTGGTGATCTCCGACGGGCCCGCCATGAACCCAGATGCGCCGTTCGATTGCTTCGTGGTGTATGAAACGGTCGACTTCTCCACGGAGCCCGGAAACGCGGCGGACCCGTCGCCAACAGACGGGGCAATACTCGAGGCACTCTACAGAAACGGAGCACGCTTTCGGGGAACGTGCCGTATGTATGCGCCGCTTTACCGGCAAATGACTATTGGCACTTACTTCACTTACTTCGGTGGGGCCTGGGAGGAGACGCCCCACTTTCAGACGGCGTACGAGGATATCGTCGAGGCCTTTGACTACTACATGGGGGAGCATAACCAAGGCCGCGACATGGTGCTCATCGGCCACTCCCAAGGAGCGCACATTCTCACGCGTTTGATGGAGGATCGGTTTGAAAGTGATGAAGCTCTCCGAGGGCAGCTCATTTCCGCATTGCTCATTGGCCCAGGCGCTCGAGTCAACGTGCCCGAGGACGAGCTAGTGGGTGGCAACTTCGAGGTCATTCCCTTGTGCTCCAGCGCAAGCGACACCGGATGCGTCATCGCGTTTGACAGCCTTGCCCTCATCACTGCAAATGCGTCGAACGCAGCAGCGGCTAAAGAGTTAGTTCCAAGCAACGTGCGAGCTTGCGTGAACCCTGCGTCCTTCGACGATACACAAGCGACCCTCGCTGCGGCGATGTTCTCCCGCAGCAGCGTTTGGTGGCCGCAACAACTTGGCGAACAGAATCTTCCAAGTGGCGTCACGACCGAGTGGGTGTCCTACCCAAGGGTATTCAATGCCCAATGTGACAGCAGCAACTTCCTACGGATAGGTGTGGCAAACGAAGAGACTGCTCCATTCACGCCCCTCGAGTTGCAAATGGACCATCAGGTGCAGTTTCTGTGGGCCGGGTTGCACTTCGCGAACTTTTCCATCACCAGCGCGGATCTGATCCGAATTGTCGAAACTCAAGCGGCGACGCGTTAGCGCGCGGAAGCGCAGGTCGTGCGCGCTTTTTCGTGGAACGGTCAAAAGCACAGTCCTTTCAGGACCGCTTACGGGTGATCGTGGTGCAGAGTCTGCGCGCTTCGAAAAGATGAAGAATTACGTACAGACAAGCGTTCCGCGACG